>JAFIEY010000053.1 GCA_020832345.1 Cryomorphaceae bacterium
GTGTCGGAGGGCGAAAAAGCTGCGGTTGGTTTTGGGTAAACGGTGTATGACTGTTTTAGTGTGTCGAAACATCCGTTGATGTCTTCCACTTGAAGGTGAATTTGATATACAACGGAATCGTTGGTGGTTACCGGGAAATCAAAGGATGGTGCACTTGTGTTTGTTCCGGAGGCGACTACGCCTGTAGATGGAAAAATCGTCCAATTGTAAATGATGTTGTTGCCTTGAGAATTATCTGAAGGCGAAACTGAAACTGGCGCACAATCCGAAACTGGCAGGGTAAAGTCAGCCATTGGCCTGCTGGTAATTATGATATTTTGCGAAAGGGTATCTGAGCAGCCGTCGGTGGAGGTGACGATAAGTGAGATGACATAATTTGAATCAAAGCCACTTTGGTTGTCGGGGAAATAAAAATCCGGGTTTTGGTCGGTGGTGTTGCTGATGCCTATGCTGGAAGAGCTTGCCGACCATAGAAAGGTAAGTGGTGTTTTTCCCGTGCTAAAATTATTTACCGAAAGTGTGTCTGCGGCACAAGCCATACTGTCGATGGAAAATTGCGCATTGGGTTTTGGTAAAATAATAGCGGATTGCGTTAGGGTATCTGTACATCCGGTTCCTGCAGTAACCACCAGCGTAATTTGTACCAGTGAATCATTGGTAAAACTTGTATTGTTAAAAACAAAAGTTGGGGAGGCCGCGGTTGTGGTTTGCGCCAGTCCATTGATAAACCACTGGTATTGCACACCGGGAGAGGAGCTGTCGATAATGGAAACTGTGGCGGGAGAGCACACCGTGTCGGGCATGATGGAAAAAACCGCCTGAGGATCCGGAATTGTGACAAATGTTTTTTCTGTAGAATCAGTGGCACAACCGTGTATGGAAGTGACGACCAATCGCACGACTACGGTATCGGCGTCCACCGGCATGCTGTGGTCAATGGCAAAAGGTCCTGAATAGGTGTTGAGAAGGTTTCCGTTGTTGTCAAAAACTTTCCAAACATAGTCGAGGTTGGCATTTGGAAAATGTGTCCTTGAAATGGCAGACGTATCAATCCTAAAAGGCGCACAATGCACAGTATCCGGTGCATTTACAATGGCCTTGGCATCCGGATGAACGGTCACAGAATCCATCAATGTGTCCTTGCAGCCAAAGGCATTGGTCACAATCAAAGTCACTGAATACACGCTGTCTTCCACACCTGTATTGGTGAAGATCATCCCGGGATTCTCCAGGGTGCTGATTTGCCCATCCCCGAAAAGCCACTCAAATTGCAAGGAATCCATCCCGCTTTGGTTGGCGGTGGACTGACTTTGAAAATTGACTGCAAATGGCTGGCAACCCGCTGTGTCGGAGGGCGAAAAAGCTGCGGTTGGTTTTGGGTAAACGGTGTATGACTGTGTTAGTGTGTCGAAACATCCGTTGATGTCTTCCACTTGAAGGTGAATTTGATATACAACGGAATCGTTGGTGGTTACCGGGAAATCAAAGGATGGCGCACTTGTGTTTGTTCCGTTTATAATTACACCAGAAGCCGGTGATGTTGCCCATTGATAGGTCAAGCCATTTCCAATTGAGCTATCCATAGGCATCATAATATCGTCACTACAAAGGCTTTGGGGTAAATGAAAAATTGCCGAAGGCCTCGGTTTTACTACAATATTTTTCGTTAAAGAATCAATACACCCATCGGGCGTGCTAACGGTCAATTGTATGGTGTATGTGGAGTCGGATATGCCCTGATTGTCATAAAATGTGAAGAATGGGTTTTCGGCAAAAGCATTGCTTATGGGGATTGTATTTGGCGAAATAGACCAGACATAACTCAGTGGGCCATCTCCTGTGCTGAGATTGGTCGCACTTATGATGCCGCCTGCACAGACGATACTGTCAATATTAAAGTCAATAATTGGTTTGGGTTTGATGCCTAAGGTTTTGGTAATGCTGTCCTGACAACCGGTTCCTGCTGTTATGATAAGTTTTACCGGGATCGAGGAAAGGTTGCTATAACTTGAAGGTAAAAATATTGAATCGTTGAAATTTGTGCTTACCAGGCTATCATTGATATACCAGGCATAGTTTAATCCTGATGGAGAAAGGTTATCGGTAAAAAATGCACCGGGAATACAAATTGAATCTGATAAAAAATCAAAATCGGCAACGGGGGGCGGAATGATGTTTACCGTTACCGAATCGACGTTGGTGCAGCCGAGAGAATCTGTTGTTGTTAAAATGTAGGTAGTTTGCCCTGAAGGTTGTACAATTGGTTGTGCTATATTGCTAATAAAACCTCCTGGTATGGAGCTCCATTGGTAGGAAAGTGCTGAATCGCTGGTTATGCCAATTTGCACCGAATCACCAGGGCAAATGCTGAGGTTATTTCCGGCATCTGCTGGTGGTAGAGGAATGATGTTTAAATCAACTGTATCGATGGTCGTGCAATTATTTATATCTGTGATTTGTACAGTGTGGAATCCAAGACTGGCATGTCCGTAAAGGGTTGGGCTGGCTATACTTGGGTCGCTTAGGCCAGTGGCGGGAGTCCAGTTGTATTGGTATCCACCCCCACCACCGGATGGCGAAACAGAAATCACCGTTGAGTCGTCAAAACATACGTATGGGTCGTGACTGACTGTGCTGGTAAGTGGTGGATATACGATGATGTTAAATTGCGCAGTATCTGTACATCCACGGTCATCAACAACGATATATGTAACAATGAGTGAGTCAATTATATTGTTGATTTGAATGGCCTCTGTGGTGCCGGAATCACCGCGAGTAGAATGCCATTGGTAGGTGTAAGGTGGGAGTCCCATCGTCAGAGGTGGGGTGTAATCTAAATCAATTTCGTAACAAAGGGTTGTATCTCTAAATCCCCCGATATTGGGCAATTCATAAATTTCTATTTTTTGGGAATCAAGTGCAACGCCACAATTATTAAACAAGGCAGATGTTACCCAATATTCACCCGGATCATTAAAACTAATGATGGGAAAGGAATCTGTCGCAGAAGTACTATTGGTGAAGTTCCATCCACTTGATGGGGTTACAGTCCAGAGGTAGTCTAAGGTGCTTAGGCTATCATAAAATGCCGGACGATGAATGGAGTCCAGCCAAAAATCTATGGTAGTTGGCCCACAATAACCCAGAGAAGGGGGTGCGATAACAAAAGGCTGACCAATAATGTTAAATGTAGTATCCGTTGTTGCACTGTCACAAGCGTTTATTTTGAGTAAGGTAACGGTGTAAGTGTCGATTTTATCAAAAGTGAGATGCATGCTTTTTTGATCAAACCCACCGGAATCCAGATTCCAACCCGTAGGTGGTTCAACACTCCATTCCCATCTATTGTCCATACATCCAGTTGAATCCGCACCTAAATCTGAAAAAGAAAGTGGGAAAGTCCGGCAAAAGGAGCTGTCTTGTGGAAAGCCTAATGAAATTTCTAAATCATCCGGTGGATCACCAATGCAAATGGTTTTGCTTATAGAATCTACACCACAATCAGCGGTGTTTCCGGAAACCAGCTTTATCGTATAAACTCCGGGATTTTGGAAATTTACAAATAGCGTATTTGTTCCAGCAAACCAGTTGGCCGGGTCAACAGGGTCAAATCTTAAGCCGAGACTTGAGCCGCCAACAAGTGTATATGTTGAAGGGGTGATTTCCCAAACACTTGTGGTTGCAGAGTCACAACCTGTGGGGAATCCGGAAATGGGTAGGTTGTTGGCAATTAGTCCGTTTTTAGTAACGTTGGTGATTTCAACGGGTCTGTTTGTGCAAGCAGAATCGGGCAAGTCAATATCGCTTTCTGGAGGTTGGGATAAAACAATGGGTTCTACACTGGCAACCGAGGAATTACAGGGGTTTGTAGCCGTAATTCGCACAAAATAAGAGTTTTGAAAACTAACCGAGTTGGTACCACAGGAGCTTTCGAAAAACGTATGTGTTATGGTGTCCGGTGGTGGATGGCCAAAAACGACCGGACTACTGCCGTCATTAACCAAAACGGTGTAGCTCGTTCCCGGTGGGTTATTGTTTGTGCTGGTAATTGGAAATTTGTAGGTCAGTCCACTTCCATCGCTTGGCAAACAGGCAATTGTGCTCCCTGGGCTTCCCAGTCCCACTGAAGGATTGGTTCCGTAAAATAGGTTTACAAGCTTAGAATTTACGCATCCATGTTGATTATACACCACCAATTCTAAAGTGTAAAGTCCTGCATTGGTTAGGTTTAATGGGTAAATCCCCGTGGGGAGTTGAGCGCCTGTATCAATGATATTTCCATTGAGTTTTAATTCGTAAAAGTTATACGTATTGTTACTGACCATTCCAAAATTCAGGTTAAACGTTTGGTTATTCGATGTGCTACAAAACCGATATGTGCCAATTCCGTTAAAAGTAGTCAAGGTTCCGGTAGATTGAAAGTTGGGAACCGGTGGCGATGGATTTACGGTAATTGTGGTGGATACATTTGTGATACATCCATAAATGTTTGTGTAAGAGTAAACTATATTGTGAGTGCCCGGGCCGGCTATGGCGGGATGGAAAATACTCCCAATCATACCTGTGCCACTGAAATTCCCGCCACCGGGACTAACACTTGAATTGAAATTTCTGTTACTACCTAATTCGCAAAAAGTTGTTTGGGATGGAGAAAAACTAACGGGTGTTGGGCCGCCAACTTTTACGAAAACAGTATTGCCGGAACTGGAAGACGTACCTGAAAGTGTGGTGGTGAAAACCCCAATGCTGTCGTAAGAAACGCTTATGGTAGCATTTGAAGAAGTAACTGGATCACCGCCGTCAAAGCTCCATGTGCTCCAAACCGAATCGGTTACCGTATAGGTAATATTTTGATTTACACAAATAAATATAGTGTCCCCAATTGCAGATGGATTGGTGGTAAAGGAAGTTTGTCCATAAAAAATCCCAAACTGGGAGAGGAGTAAAATAATCCACAGTTGGCTTTTTTTGCTTAGCTTCTCCATTGGGTTTGGTTCGTCGAAATTCGGAAACTAAAAAATTAGTTTTGCCAATATTTTTGCGAATTTTTTGATTAATTTCGAGGTAAAGCTATAAAGAATGTTTAATTTGGTCGGGGAAACTGTATGAACCAAGAGGCATCGTGTATAAATGCTGGTTCTGAATGTATGTGTGAATAGCAGGCAATAGGTCAATCAAGAGTTTCAAGAGACTTTGGTGTCTTTACCTATGGTCGGAATGAAAACATTTGTCCTGCAAATGTTTGCTTTTTCGAGTAGTTTACCCCTTTTGATGGAAGCAGCCAAATAGGTCAATTCAAACAACGCTTGAATTTTTTTGGAATGTCAAAAATTCCACCGTTACTTTTGCTTGGTAAAAAAAAATTGTGGACATGCCTATTACTGCCATTATTCCGTGTTTTAATGAAGAGAAGAAAATTGAAACCGCATTGGCTTCAGTCGCATTTGCGGATGAAATTTTGGTGGTGGATAGTTTTTCAACTGATGGTACGCTAGAACTGGCAAAAAAGTACGGGGCAAGAATTATTCAAAGGGAATACGGTTATTCCGCTGATCAGAAGAACTGGGCCATACCTCAAGCGAAAAATGAATGGATTGTCCTTCTCGATGCAGATGAATGGCTTTCGGAGGAACTTCAAATGGAAATAAAAAATGTGGTTGCGTCCAACCCATCAGATGATGGTTTTTGGATCAAACGGGAAAATATATTCATGGGCCGTCGAATGCGATTTGGCCAGTGGCGTGGCGATAAGGTAATTCGCCTTTTTCATCGGGATCGTTGTCGTTATGAGGACAAACGGGTTCACGCAGAAATAATTTGCGAAGGCTCCACCGGACTTTTAAAGGGCAAAATTTCACATGACACATATCGGGGATTTTCGGCGATGATTCAAAAGGCCGACCGATATACGACATGGAAGGCTGCTGATCGTTTGACCGGTAAGAAAATTGGTTGGTTTGACCTGGTGATTAAACCCGGCTTTGCTTTTTTTAGAGAGTATTTTCTTCAGCTTGGATTCCTCGATGGTTATCCGGGGTTTATTTCTGCAAACCATTCGGGTTGGACAAAATTTGTTCGGGCCGTAAAAATTATGCGTATGCAAAAGGGAGAAGTATTTGTTGACCCGCAAACCGGTAAGACTGTAAAATAATGAAGGTTATTCATGTTTCTGGACAGCACCATTGGCGTGGCGGAGAACAGCAGTTGTATTTGTTGTTCTGCGGTCTTCAGGATTTGGGTGTTCAACAAGAATTATTGTGTCCAAAAGATAGCGCACTTCACCTCAGGTGGCAAATGGAAAGTCTGCCATTTTCTGTGGCAAAAAAATGTTGTGGATTTGATTTTCGCTTTATTCGTTCTATTGCTCGACTTGCCAAAGCGCATCCGAAAGCCATTATTCACCTTCACGATAGTCATGCACATCAAATGGCGCTAATATCTGCAGAAATTTTCAGATTTAAGAACGCAATGGTTTTGCATCGAAGGGTGATTTTTAAAGTTGGCACAGGTATGTTGTCCAAATGGAAGTATCACCACCCTCTCATTCGTATAATCGTGGCGGTCTCAAAAGCGGTTGCGGGTTCATTGCCCGAAACTTTGTCGAATAAAATTCAAATTGTGTATAGTGCAGTGAATCCGCCGTCGGAGGATGAGGGAAAAAATTGGCCACCTGAAGGCGTTCATCTGCCTAGTAATGCAGTGGTATGGGGGATGGTGGGGGCTTTGTCGCCCGAAAAGGGACAACACAATGCCATTCAAGCTTTGTCAAAATCGAATAGCCATAACAGCCATTTGGTGTTAATTGGTGCCGGAAAATTTGAAAGTGAGCTAAGGGAATTAGCGAAAGATCTAAAGGTGTCTAGCAGAGTTCATTTTACCGGTTTTCTACCTTTTGCTACTCGGTATATTCGCAATTTCGATGTGTTTCTATTTCCTTCAGAATCTGAGGGTTTGGGCACTTCTATAATGGATGCTATGTGGAGAAGGGTAGTTGTTGTCGCTTCCAATGTGGGCGGAATTCCCGAATTGATCAGGCATGGTGAGACGGGGTTTTTATATGAAAATGGAGATATAAATTCTTTTGTGCAGCAAATTGAAATTGCAATAAATAATCGGGAATTAAAAACACAAATAACGGAAAATGCCTTTCAGTTTATTCAAGCTTTTTCACCTAAAAGTATGTGCAATAAAATGTTAGATGTTTATCGGGATTTACATTAATCTTCATCCATAAAAATATTGACCTTATCTACACCTTCAATTTTCTTGATGTGCTTTGTCAGCATGGATGAGTTTTCTCGGTTGGTCATTTGGATGTAGTATGAAAACTCTGTCCGTGCGCTATCGGCCTCCCCGGTACTTTTCACATTGATCAAACGGTAATTTTCGCAGTGTTCTTCAATAAATTTGGCAAAGGGATTTTCGGGCAGCGTTTCTGGAATTCCGGTGATTTGCAACAGAAATTCTTTATTGGTGGGTTTGGCGTAATTTATTCTACTGGTAATGAAGACAGCTGCACCAATAAAAAATGTTCCAACAAAACAAATGGCGTAGGTTCCAGCGCCTGCTGCCAGACCAATGCCGAGTGCGAAAAAGATAAACATGATGTCTTGCGTGTCTTTCACGGCAGTTCTAAACCGGATGATGGACATGGCGCCCACCAATCCAAATGCTCGGGCCAAATTATTCCCAATGACCATAATGACCAATGCGGTAATCATGGCGAGCATAATAATGGCATTCACAAAATTGGTGGAAAAACTCAAGCCCTTATAGGTAATTCGGTAGAGAATGGCGATAAGAATTCCGCAAATTAATGCGACCGCCAGATTTGCCAGAGCTTCTTGTGTGGTAATTGAAAAGACAAATACATCGGTGAAATCCTGATTCATTGTATTATTTTGGTCAAGCGCGGTTAAACATTGGGTTATTGGTGTAATTTACATCGATTCCTTGTGCGTATTTGGAAAGTGCTTCGTGTTGCAGACTAAATTCCTGAACAATTGATCTCGCCCATCGCGGCATTTGATCGGTAAAATACTTTATTTCTAAAATAAAAAAACCGGGCCAACAAAGCTTGCAATTTCCCTCATAGTAAAGCTCCTCAAAATTGGGAAATATATTAGACCGGATATTTTTGTCAAAGGTAATTCTTACGCCGGGATCAATTTTCCCAAAGAAAGCTTCCCGCTCATACACAATGGTCGTCACGGGTCGTTGGTGAAAACGGTGGTAATAGTAAAGAAATCGACGAAGGTCATTGTGCATGCCTTTTGGATCGTTTGGCGGGTGAAATCTTTCAATCGCTCCATTTTCCAACAAATTATTTATTTCATTAAAAGGTATTAAACCTCTACTTTTCCCTATTCGATTTTCGTATTTGTGTTTGATTTCAAAAAACACCGAATTGTCGGGGTGATATTCATTATACCCCCTAATGCGTAATTTATTTCGATCACGCAATCCTTCAATTTTTTCGTCGTAGGCATTCCAGTCAAGAGAGTCTAAATAGATACTTCGAACGGTATATTCTCGAACGCCTTCTTTGCGGGGAATGCCGTACTTGTCATTTTCGACAAACGGCGCAAATCGTTTACGCAAATCGGTCAAATGACGAATCGGCACAAGGTATTTTCTTTCGTATCGGATTTTTTTGATGGAGGCATCTTTTTCCCGTTGGACTTTGGTTTTTTTTTCCAAACGCCTGTTAGAAATGATTTTAAATGGAGAAAATGCCATACCCAATTTAGTTGACACCGAATATTTTACCCAGGTATGAGAAAAACCTAAGGTCTTCGAGATAAATATCTACATCCAAAACGGCACCCGGGGGAAGTTCACCACCAGGGAAAGCAACCCTTACGAAAAATGCGGAATGCCCGTTGATGAATTGCATACTATTGTCAACAGCGATGACTTTGCCTTCGTATATTTTTCCACCCAAGGTGGTATAGGCCGTTTGTCCGGGGAAAATCTGACCTTGATAATGGGATTTAGCTGCACATAGCGAAATGATGTTGCTCGTATCTGCAATGGCCATAATCCGGTTATCGCTGCCGGAATGTTGGTGAATTACCATGCCTGAAATGGGACTCCGAAGTGTGAGTTGCGCCAACCGATCTTTTACTTGCTCCAGTTGTTGTTCTGTCGCTAATATTTTGGAACGAAGTAAGAGTTCTTGTTCTGGTTTTTCCCCAGTGGTAATCGAGCGGTAACGAGCCTCCGCAATGTCCAGGTCAATTTCCTTTACGCGTAAGCGGTTTTCAGCGATTTCAAATTCCTGATCGGAAATAACAGAATCCCGATGTAAAATGCTAGACCGCTCCATGAGCTTTCTTTCGGTTTTTAGTTCCTGTCGTGCCAGTCGAAGCTTGTGTTGTGCTTCATCTACATCTTCAGGTTTTTGTCCAGTTGTGTAAAACTCCAACTCCGCTTTTAAGACTTCCAATTGACCTGATAACTCAATGTATTTTCGCTGCTCTTCATTGGAAATAAAATGCCCAATGGTGTCACCTTTTTCAATGTAGTTTTGTCTTAACAAGCCTTCGGTAAGAGAAAATGTGACCACGTCTCCGCGTTGAAACTCAGTTAAACCATAAGTTTCCAGAGTTCCCTTCCGATTGTCTTTGTAGATATAGACCAAGTTTCCCTCTGTGGTTTTTTTGAGTTGCCACTCTTGCATGGGGTGCATCGCGGCCCGGGTTTTTACTGAATAAGGAATTTTTACCGGGATGAGTAAAACCACCAATATGGGAATGAAAAAATACATTCCGTATCGAATTCGCTTTTGGGTTTTTACAGTCATGGTCGGTTTAGGCTATCTCTGTTTCTATGGTCAATTTATTAAATTTTGCTAAATCATACTATCAATCTTTCTCATTGACCTGAAAAATGAAAGGTTTTTGTGCGGCCAATACTTCATTTAATAAACTTACCAAGCTGCAAAGATACCGAATGTTTACGGAATGATTACCTAATTATTAATGGAACATGAAAATTTTGCGCCGCAATTGTGTTTTTATTTTTGTTAATTGGATAAAAATCATTAATTTCAAAACTTCCTACGCGCTTCTTTTTTCCTTACTTTTGCCCCATGAATAGTAAAGATCCTAAAACGTACGAATTGCGCGGAGTTTCCGCCAATAAGGGGGATGTACATAAGGCAATTGACCATGTGGATAAAGGGCTTTTCCCAAAAGCCTTTTGCAAAATCGTTCCCGATTTTTTAACCAACGACGATGATTACTGCCTGGTAATGCATGCAGATGGCGCCGGAACCAAATCCTCATTGGCCTATTTGTATTGGAAAGAAACCGGTGATTTGGGGGTTTGGAAGGGTATTGCACAAGATGCCTTGGTCATGAATATTGACGACTTATTGTGTGTAGGCGCTACAGGTTCCATTGCCTTGTCGAGCACCATTGGAAGAAATAAAGGGAAAATCCCGGGAGCGGTGATCGGTGCTATCATTAACGGAAATGAAGCGCTAATTTCCAAATATCGGTCGTTTGGATTGGATATTCGCTCTACCGGCGGTGAAACTGCGGATGTTGGTGATTTGGTGCGAACCATCATTGTTGACTCTACCGTGGTGACCCGAATGAAGCGAAGTGAGGTTGTCGATAATAAGAATATTGCACCCGGACAGGTTATTGTGGGTTTGGCAAGCTTTGGGCAAGCAAATTATGAGGATGAATACAACGGGGGAATGGGGAGTAATGGGCTTACTTCAGCACGCCATGATGTTTTTGAAAAAGCTTATGCCGATAAGTATCCCGAAAGCTTCGATCCAAATGTGCCCAAAGAGGTAATTTATACCGGGAAACATAAACTTACAGATATGGTTCCCGGTTTGGAGGGCGTCACTGTTGGGAAGTTGGTTTTGGCACCAACCCGAACCTATGCCCCGATTATAATTCGTGTGCTTGAAGAAATGAGAAATCGCATTCGGGGAATGGTGCATTGTAGTGGGGGTGGACAAACCAAGATTTTACATTTTATAGATGATGTTCACATTGTGAAAGACAACCTTTTTCCAATTCCGCCATTATTTAAGTTGATTCAAGAAAGTTCAGGAACAGCCTGGAGAGAAATGTATCAGGTTTTTAATATGGGGCATCGCATGGAAATCTATGTTGACGCGGAGGATGCCGAAAGGGTTATTGCCATTTCAAAATCTTTTGGTGTGGATGCACAAATTGTCGGTAGGGTAGAAGCCGGAGAAAAGAAGTTGACCATTAAATCTCAAAATGGTTCGTTTGAATACACCTAATTCCGGAAGGTTTCTTTAAAAATGATGAGTCTTGCATTTTTTTAATGCGCCAAAAATATTATTATCACCATGCTGGATAAGTTTAACGAAATAGAATCTAGGTTTCACGAGGTAAATGATTTGATCATTCAGCCCGATATTATATCTGATCAAAAACGATACATTAAGCTCAACCGAGAGTACAAGGAACTCAAGGAGATTATGGACGTAATTGAAAAATACCGAACCATACACGGTAGGGTTGAGGAAGCTCGTTTTTTGCAAAAGACGGAAAAAGATCCGGAAATGCGTGAAATGGCGAATATGGAACTCGAAGAAAATTTGCCGCAGCTGGAAAAGCTCGAAGATGAAATTCGGATGTTGCTAATCCCTAAAGATCCAGAGGACACCAAAAATTGTCAGGTTGAAATACGTGGTGGAACCGGTGGTGATGAAGCAGCAATTTTTGCCGGTGATTTGTTCAAAATGTACAGTCGATATGTAGAAAAGCGAGGTTGGAAAATGGAGGTGCTTTCTGAAAATGAGGGCACCGCTGGTGGGTACAAAGAAGTGGTTTTTGAAGTGCAGGGCGAGGGCGCCTATGGCATTTTGAAATTTGAATCAGGTGTACACCGTGTGCAGCGGGTGCCTGCCACTGAAACTCAAGGACGGGTTCACACTTCAGCAGCAACCGTAGCAGTGCTGCCCGAAGCGGAAGAGGTAGATGTGGAACTCAATCCGGCTGATATTGAACTGCAAACTGCCCGTTCAGGTGGTGCGGGTGGTCAAAATGTTAATAAGGTCGAGACCAAGGTAATGCTGACTCACAAACCTTCGGGAATTGTCGTGATTTGTCAAGTGGAGCGTTCGCAACACGGAAATCGTGAGCGGGCGATGGTTATGCTGCGGAATAAACTTTATGAAATGGAGCTGCAAAAGCATAATGCAGCCATCGCCGGTAAACGAAAAACCATGGTTTCCTCTGGAGACCGCTCCGCGAAAATCAGAACGTATAACTATCCACAAGGACGAGTGACTGATCACCGTATTAATTTGACTGCTTATAATTTGAGCGAAGTAATGAATGGTGAACTGTTTCAGTTTACCGAGGAACTAATGCTGGCTGAAAATGCCGAGCGATTGAAAGAAGGTACTGATTCTTGATCTTTGTAAGAAAGTGTTTTTGTTGCGGCGTGCTTTTATCTTGGCAAATTGGCCCAAGACTATTTTAAATTTTATACCATGGAAAGAACAAATTTAATTAAAATAATCCAGAAAAAGCGCTCCGTATTGTGTGTTGGGCTTGACACAGACTTGACTAAAATCCCCAAGCATTTGTTGGCAGATGATGATCCAATGTTTGCTTTTAACAAGTCGATTATTGACGCAACAGAACCTTATGCCGTAGCTTATAAACCAAATATTGCCTTTTATGAAGCAGAAGGTGAAAGCGGTTGGAAATCCTTGAAAAAAACGGTAAATTACATCCGCGACAATTACCCGGATGTTTTTCTTATCGCCGATGCAAAACGGGGCGATATTGGCAATACAGCCGAGAGATATGCTCACACCTTTTTCAATTTATATGATTTCGACGCTGTCACTTTGTCGCCTTACATGGGGCATGACAGTATTTCACCTTTTGTCAAAAATGCGGGAAAGTGGGCCATAGTTCTTGGGTTAACTTCCAACAAAGGCGCACAAGATATACAAATGTTAGAATCAGATCAAGGTGATAAAGTGTATCAAAAGGTAATGAAATCTGTCGCATCATGGGGAAGTCCAGAAAGCATTATGTTTGTCGTAGGCGCAACAAATGAAGCGCAATTGGCCGGAATTCGCGACAGTTTTCCCGAACATTTTTTTCTGATCCCCGGTGTAGGTGCCCAAGGCGGTGATTTAAATACTGTGCTAAAGAATACTTTTATTCGCAATGAAGGCGGGGTTTTAATCAATAGTTCACGGGGAATTATTTATGCATCATCTGGTCGAGACTTTGCTGGCGCTGCAGCCGAAAACGCAAAAGAAATGGTGGAGGATATGACGAAGTTTTTTTGAAATTGAGTCTGCTCCAATAAGTCTCTTTCTGCCAAAATCCTCCTAATCGGTAGATTTTAAATTTTCACTAACAGCTAGTTAGATCCGGCTCAAAAATCCCTTCGATTTTGATTGAAATCATCCTTTTTGGAGTGGACTCAAAATTATTTCAATTTTTCATCCATTTCCCAAATCAACCCCTCAACCTCCTTTTTCTCCGAACTAAAATTGATGCCGATGAGGTGTAATTTTTTGCCGGAGTTTTGGTGTTTTTCCAGATAACCCCGTTCGCGGATTTGCTCAATGGCGTCTTCGGCGGACTTGTCGAGTTTGAACTCCATACAGTAAATGTGATCCTCAAAAATGATCTCAGCATCTGCCCGACCTCTCTTGGTATGCACTTCGGAATGGATGTAAACACCCAGCAATGAAAACAATAAATGTACGATGGCGTGGTAAAAGTGTTCGTTTTCTTTTTGCCACAGGTCGTAGGGAATATGGGCAAAAGCCTGGTTGATGGCCTCGGTCAAATCCTCCCTTGAATGATTTTTTATGGCGGAAAGCAAAA
>JAFIEY010000054.1 GCA_020832345.1 Cryomorphaceae bacterium
GTTTGCTTTCAAAAGCCTTTACCTTTGAGGCCGACTAAGGGATACTTTCCCCTTAAGGTAGTTCTTGCAAGAGGCGGGTTCCCGTATCACTTCGTTGACGGGACAAGAGTCGTCGAATCCCGTAAAGCTACGCACGGGAAGTAAACAAAGCGCCCCGGTAGTTATAGGCTAACTATCGGGGCTTTTTTTGGGGGGCGCTTCGTCTACTCGGATGAATGTTTGTTTTGCAGCTGGGCTTTTTTAGTTGTGTCTTTTTTGCCTTATATTACTTAAAATAAAAAAGGGAACAAATTGTCCCCTTTTAACTCTATGCAGTTAAAATTACTGTTGACGCTGTAATTTGTGAATTCCTATCTTTTACTTGATATTCTCGTCTTACAACTTCTAATTTTTTATTCATTGAAGAAATTGCAGAAATATGATTAGCCTCAATAAGATAGGACACTTTGTTCTGAGCTTTTGATTTTGCTTTGAATTCTTCTGTTTTACTTATTTTTTTAATCATAACTATATAGTATAAAGATTATGTTCGAATATACGAAAGTCAGGCAAAGGTAACGCATTGTTTTCTAAATTTGAACCGGTCTCATCAAAAAGTATCAAATTACCTTGATAAGCTGCTAAAATTAAAGGTTTATTAAAGTAGATATTCGCTTCTGTTGCGTCAAGAATAATCATCCCATTTGCTTTCTTTTCTTTAATCAAACCTTTTGAACTTACCTCTGCTACCCATATAAACTTGGGCATTGAAGTTTCAAGTAGAATTCCTTTTAAATCATCGTTGACTGTTTCATTTTTAGCGATATCATCCTTAAAAGACCTGCTTGAGGCTAGATAAAATCTAAGCAGAATATTGCTGTTGTTTATCACAGGAACAGGACCGTTTGTTATAAAATTTATGACATAATTTTTTGCTTCAAACGCCTCTAAGTATATCTTTGGATACAGTGGTGCAATGAAATATGTGATTTCACAATTATGCCACGATGTGTCATCATAGTGAATAGCAGGATTGTCTATAGATGCTTTCTGATATACAGGCTGATTATCATCAATAAACACCAATTTCTTTTTAATAGAGTCATAATCGTATAACTCAATTGCTCTTGCTGGATCTGAGACTATAGGTAAGATATTATCTACCTCATCGTTTTGAATACTTTCACGACCAATTCCAAGTAGAGCGTGTCCAATACTTCCGCCCTGAATAGCGATTACTATAGGTATTCCGCTTTCTATGTAACAACTTAGCAACCTTTCAAATTGACCTACATATTGCACTTTGCTATAAATTTTTACACCAAAACCAAATTCTCTCAATGCGTATGCCATTTGAGTGATATTTAAACCTTTTGATGGGATTTGTCTTTCAGAAGACACTCGGTTTAGAGTGTTAATTATTTTTGAAGGTAAAACAGGCTGGTAGTCAGAATATTTATTGCTAAAATATTCCATAATTGCCCACAAAGTTGTTTCAGCACAACTCATAGTCTCGGTGTCTTGAGAAGAATGTGGGAAACCTTTGACTGTAAATTTAACACCATTTGCTGTAGTATGAAATTTACTTATACATAAACTTAAGTCATTGTTTACTAATAAAAGTGGAGAGATAATGCTTCTTCCTATGATAAAAGGATTTGTAGGTCTTAAAACAACAAATCCACGATATTTTTCTTGAAGTTCAGAATGTTTTCCTTTATCCCAAAAATCGTTGGTCTCAATCGAACCTTCAAAGAATGATAGTCTTATACCATTCCTTTTATAATTAGGGAGTTTTGAGGAATAATAGTTATAGTAACTGTTCTCTGTAAACTTTGTCTACGTAATCAGTTTCTGCTAAAATGAAGGTGTTGGGTTTGAAGTTGTCAAAATGCGGTTTTACTAGTTTAGTGTAAAGTACGCTTGTTAAAGTTTCGCTAATACTAAATTCGTCTTGTAATAGCTTCTTGATTAATTCTTCTCCATTTGAAATTGGTTCTATGTAAGTTGAAATACTCATAATTTGTTTTCTTCAAATGCCCAAAGGTAACATTATAATGTAGTTTAAATTGGTGTTATAATTGACAAGGTCAACTTATTTATGTCTTTTTATCAGTATAGTTGTTTTTTAGCCTTGCTGCCAACGTTTTGCAGCTACCCGAAGGTGGCGATTTAGAAGCACTTCACTGCCAACCAAGCACACCGCGAAGCAGCACCGGATGTAAACTTTGATAGTAACACAACCCCGATGGGCTCACGAATTCCTTTTAAAAAACATTTATTCATGAGTAAAGCTTGATTTAACCACTGAACCGCCACTCCGATAGTTATCGGAGGGTAGGTGCTGTTCGTACTTTATTCAAGTTTCTCCAATACTTCTCTAATTTTACTTTCTACAATAGTCAATATACTTTTAGATAGTTTGAAAACTTCTGTTGTTCCAATATTAAGGTTTTTATTTTCGTTGATTTGGAAATTATTTTCAGCATTTATTGTAGCTCTTTCAATGTAAATAGGGTGTTTTCTTGGGTCGAATCCTCCTTTTATGCTTGCATCAACATAGCTTTTCCAATTTTTACATTTTTCAATTCCATCAAACTGTTCGGTAGTTGTGTGGTAGTGGTAATATAACCAAACTTCAAAACAAGGATTACTTTCAACTATATACCAATCTTTTTTATCAATTATACTATTTCTGATTGATTCAATTTGTGTTCTTCTTGAGTCTTCTTTATCCTTATCTGTATCCAATACTATCCAAACTTCGTCATTTTCTTGAAATGCGTATTTAGGATTAGGATTATCATCGCTTTCTACTATTGAATTTAAAGCAATTTTATATAAACCCTGTGGTGAGTTGTCTTCGTGTGGATTAAGCTTGTAAATTTCAATATTTATTCTTGAGTCCATTTCTCTGAAATAATCGAAATAGCGATATTCTCTGTCGGCACCTTCGCAGAAAATATAAATACTTTTTGCTTCTCTACTTGGTGGATTTCTATTAAAAAGTCTATTAGTTAGAATCATATTCGTGCCAATTGAGGTCTTTAAGATTTCCTAAAAATGGAATTGAACCATAGCGACCATTTAAATATCCTTTTCGTATGTCAATAGTTTTGTGCTCCTTAAAATCACTTAATGAATACAAGTCTGTTGAGCCTGATTTATTTTTTTCAGCAAACCAAATTTCGTCTTGTCTAAACAATTCTTGGTCAAGTAAATTGGATTCGTGAGTAGTAAAGATTAATTGACCCTTGGTATTTGGGTCTAATGAGAATTTCTTAACCAATTCTTTTATCAACAATGGATGAATACTTCTTTCAATTTCATCAACTATAAATACTTTTTTCTCAGAAATCACACTTTTAAACGCAGGTACAAAATCTAGAAGTCTTACAGTACCATCTGATTCTTTATCTAGGTCGAATTTTACAACCTTGTTGTCCATACCCTTGTGTTCTACTTTAAGAATTTTTACCCATATCTGACCAGCTTCTTTAACCAAAATTAATTCATCACCTTTTCTGCTTCTGAGTCCTATCATTTTCTTGGGTGAATCTTCAACTTTTTTCACAAGCTCATCAAGTTCGTTTTCGTTATCTTTTCCAAAAAACTCCTTAATCTCTTTTTTGTCAGTTGAGAGACCATTAATTCCAATATTGAATGAACACATCATATCTTCAGCATACTTTTTAAAGTCATTGTCAATGTCAATTCTGTGTGCTAAGGCTCTTGGCTTTGCATCAGGTGTTATTATTTGCAATGTTTCATTAAACCATTCGAACGCTTTTTTTACATTACTCAAGAATTTATTATCTCTGTTGGATAAAAGTTTTAAAATCGGCTCATTAGGTTTTACAAATTCTTCTATCAGTACCGCTTTCAAAATTTGACTTTTTTCGTCTTTTTCAAATTCATCTAAGAAGTTGATGGTTGTATTTCCTTTTGTATTTGTTTTTCTTTCGAATATTAGCTTATCCGATACTTTACCCAGACCAGATAAATACAATTCTTCTGTAACTATATTACTTTCAAATAATTCTAAACCGTAATAAAATGGCGTTTCATCTTGAATAAATTCAATTACGAAAAGCTGTTTTTCATTTTCAGTTGGATTGAATTTAAATTGAGAGTCTTTAAGTTGGAAAGGTATTTCTTCCTTTACAACTAATTTCTGTAATAGGTATAATGCTTTAATTAGATTAGATTTTCCAGCACCATTCGCTCCGTATATTGATGATAGTTTAAGTAATGGAAAGTCATTTAACTGATACTTATGGCTTTTCAATGTTTTTAACCTATTGTTGGGAATGGTTGTAAACTCTTTTCTTTCACCAAATGAGAAAAGATTTTCTATGACGAATCGTATTAACATAATTGAATTGTCGTGATAATTTCACGCAAATATAATTATAAATTGTATTACGCACCTATTTTTCTAAATTATTTTTCAATTAC
Organism: Cryomorphaceae bacterium; assembly: GCA_020832345.1. Taxonomy (GTDB): domain Bacteria; phylum Bacteroidota; class Bacteroidia; order Flavobacteriales; family Schleiferiaceae; genus CSBr16-58. Next base: position 4,438 of record JAFIEY010000054.1, read on the forward strand.
GTGATAATTTCACGCTCTGTTAGTATGACGCACAACGTTTTGCAGCTACCCGAAGGTGGCGATTTAGAAGCACTTCACAGCCAACCAAGCACACCGCGAAGCAGCACCGGAGGTAAACTTTGATAGAAATACAACCCCGAAGGGCTCACGAATTCCTTTTAAAAAACATTTATTCATGAGTAAAGCTTGATTTAACCACTGAACCGCCACTCCGATAGTTATCGGAGGGTAGGTGCTGTTCAAGCGAATTGAAAATCAGCGTAGCTAAACCCGCCTCGCGGCGGTCAGCTTTTGACACCGCAAAATACAACAAAATTCGTATTTTTAGCATCTAATTTAAATATGTTGTATCATGAAAAAAAAATGTCTAATGAAGGGGTAAACGCCCTTTTGAAAATGGAGAAACTGATGGTCGTATCGCATTTGGCAAAGCGCTCCATCGTTTCGTACACAAGGGAAGTTCGGTTTAT
>JAFIEY010000258.1 GCA_020832345.1 Cryomorphaceae bacterium
GTTTGCTTTCAAAAGCCTTTACCTTTGAGGCCGACTAAGGGATACTTTCCCCTTAAGGTAGTTCTTGCAAGAGGCGGGTTCCCGTATCACTTCGTTGACGGGACAAGAGTCGTCGAATCCCGTAAAGCTACGCACGGGAAGCAAACAAAGCGCCCCGGCAGTTATAGGCTAACTATCGGGGCTTTTTTTTGGGGCGCTTCGTTTACTCGGATGAATGTTAGCGGCTGGCAGAATTGTCATCATCGTCTAAAAGTTTGTTTAGTTCGTTCTCAAGTTGTTTTTTGTCAGGCAAGTAAAGTTGATATTTACTTATGAAAAGTTGGTTACTTATACTCTCGGTTGCATACTCTACTAAAACGTGATCTTTCGCTGCTCCTAATACTATTCCGATTGGTTCGTTGTCTCCTTCGGTGCTAACCTCCTTCTTGAAATAGTTCAGATATAAGTTCATCTGTCCAATGTCTTGATGCGTTATTTCTCCACGTTTCAAGTCAATAAGAACAAAACATTTTAATATGCGATGATAGAAAACCAAGTCAACAAAAAAGTGCTTACCGCTGATTGATATTCGATATTGCCGTTTTTCAAACGTAAAACCTTTGCCAAGTTCCAATAAAAAGTGTTGCAGATTTGAAATCAGCTTTTCTTCCAACTCGCTTTCTAAAAATTGATGACTCTCTGGAATATTCAAGAACTCCAAAACGTATGGGTCTTTCAAAATATCGTCTGCTTTTTGGATTTCTTGTCCCTGCTCAGAAAGTTCTAAAACACCTTTTTTGTCCTTGCTCAATGCCAAACGATGAAACAGCATACTTTTCATCTGGCGTTTAAGTTCTCTCACGCTCCAATTTTCCTTTTCTGCTTGTTTGGCGTAGAAGTTGATTTCAAGTTCGTTGTCTGAACGTAGAATCTCAAAATAATGGCTCCAACTCAATACGTTAGACAGTGTCTCACTTTTCGGGAAGTTTAAATACAGCTTCCTCATGTACAGTAGGTTAGATCTGCTAAATCCTTTTCCGTAAAGCCGTGTCAAGTCTTTGGAAAGTTGTTCAAAAAGAAAAGTCCCATACTCAGCTTTTTCTTTACCACCTTGCTCAAATTCAACAATGTGTCTGCCTATAAACCAATAAGTCTGAACTAAAATTGTGTTTACCGACTTGGCAGCTTGCTCTCTTCCTTTTTGGAGAAGTCCGCCAATTTGGTTGATTAAGTCAGTATATTTTGTTTGTTCAATATCCATTTCGTCAAAGGTAAAAAATTGATTGTGAAAACGGTCTTGTCACATACAGATTTCTCTGTGTTGAAGTGTCGCTCACTGCTTGCCGCTAACGTGTTGCAGCGAAGAAACGTGGGGCTTTTCGGAGCGATTACCTGTCCGACCGTGACAAAGTAGCCATGAAGAACGAACCTTGTGGAACTCATTGTCCGCCCCGTGTTTTCTTAGGTGCTGTTGTAGCGCGTTTTCCTTTTTAAATTTTCACTTTTACTTTCAGTTTTCTGTCGTCCTTTAAGTACAAAATAAGTATGTTGTCGGAGTACGCAAATCCTTTTTCATGCGGGCTTGAGTAGTCAAGATACTCAATCGGAATTGCCACAGGAAAATCTTTGCGGTTGAATTGTTCATTTTGAGTCTGTCCATTTGTGAAGTTCTCCAATTCTAAATATGGTTCATAAGTAACTGTGTCAAGTTGGAGTGACATGAAAATCGTATTTGTGGTGTCAATAAGAAATTGTCCACCATACACAGCTTCAAATTGGTCGTTTAATGGGGCTAAATAATTTGAAAAGCATGAGGTTCCACAGCCACTGAGAAAGCAAATGAAATTTTCATTTTTCCAAACAGGTCGGGGGATACCTGGTCGGTATGTCAAGTCACACGGAAATGAATAGTTGTTACCAAGTTCATTGCTAAATTCTTTATAGTCATATTGAATTTGAATTGTTGAATCAACTTGATAATATCTAATTGTCACACCTTCAAATTCTGTCGTGTCAGTAATTGCATTCAACACGTCACATTGTGATTTAACCATCAATGAGGAAAGTGAAAATATTATTGTTATGATCGTCTTCATTTTAAATGCGCTACAACTTAAAGCGATTTATCTTAAGTTTTCCATGCAAATATACCCTTCAGGGAATAAATCCCCGTTTGGTTACAGAATATGATTCAATGATCGAGGAAAACTAGAGATAAATTGGAGTTGTACTAAGCCTATGGAAGGCATAATGGGTAAAGTATTCTCGAAGGCTATTCCTTTTTCTTGCGCAATGCTTTTGGTTGTGTGTAAACATGTCTGTTTGGATTGGACGCGGAATTTGCTCAACTACTTTTCAAAATTTAAGTGTTGGCTTACAAACACACATACCGTTGAGGCCAACTAAGTGATACTTTCCCCTTAAGGTAGTTCTTGCAAGAGGCGGGTAGTCGTCGAATCCCGTAAAGCTACGCACGGGAAGTAAACAAAGCGCCCCAGCAGTTATAGGCTAACTATCGGGGCTTTTTTTGGGGGGCGCTTCGTTTACTCGGATGAATGTTTTATTCTTTCTTAACTATGAATTCTAAATAGTCCAACAGGCTTTTTGATGTCTCTGCATATGCTTCAAAAATATTTAAAACCTGTTGTTGTCCTAGATTGCTTCCGTCTCCAAATGAAAAATCTATTTTTGATGAAACTATTTTTTTCTCTGTCCTTGATGGATATTTCGGTGATATTGACCCCCCAATACGGTCATATTGACCCCCCTAAAAAATTGTAAGTTTTTAAGAACGTAAATAGCATGACAAAGTTACATTTTTTTTCTCATACTTTCTCCTTTTATTTCGATATGGTGAGA
>JAFIEY010000257.1 GCA_020832345.1 Cryomorphaceae bacterium
GAAATTTATCTCGGTAGAGGGATACGCCATTATCTCCCAATCAAAAAGTTTGTCTATTACCGAGGCAATCACGTTGATGGTACCGGGGGTGTTGGGTTCATAAGGCTCGTAGGAATACGGGAGTTCGGGACTGGACATATAGGATATCACGGAAGTGGCCACGCGCTGGGCGTTCATGAAGTAATGCTTGGTGGCTTCGGAGTGGTCGTCGTAGTGGGTTACGGTGTAGAAGGGATTAACATACACTACATATTCATCCATAATCAAATCCGCCGGACTTTGGGCGCCGTTTACCGCACCCGAAACACTCCGCATGGTCCCCTTGAGCACACGCTGGCCGGTGTGGTCGTAGAAATAATGGTGGAATCCGGTTTGGTTGTTTACGGCCATAAGTCGTTGTTTATTAATAATATAAGTTTAATATGGCTCTTCATTAACAAAACCCATTCTAGCATTAAAAACAGATAATGCTAGCACAATCTTTTTATGCGATATCTCTTTTTCAGTTTCAATATAAACTTTATCTACTGTTACAACGGAGCCTAAAACTAATTTTTTATAAGTTTTACATTTGTTATCAATTTTTACGTTTTTTAAATACAACACTGGTAAATTTATATCTTTCAAAAAAATAAATTCTCGCCAAATTTTGGAAAGCTTTATATTAGAAATTTTCAATATCTCAATATTTTCACAAAACGCTAAAATAAAAGGAGTCCATTCAGCTATTTTTCCATTTAATTCCAAATGTTTTGCAACAACAATTTTATTCAATAAATCATTAATTTTTAATGGTATGGGATTAGGCTTCAAAAAATATAAACCTTCTAAACTATCTGGGAAAATTTGGTAATTAAAATTTTTAGGCATGACCAAATCAATAACCATAACTCTAACCTTTTTTCCTTCCAACAATGGAATTTGATCAAGTTGCGTAATAAAAACAGAATCTTCTTGACCTTTAAGGAAAAAGGGGGTAAGGAAAATTACGAAAACTGCAGCTATCCTCTTCATTATTTATTCTTTTCTTCCAACCATAGTCTTTCTCTTTCTTGTGGAAACGACTCAATATTTGAACCAGGATTATTTCTCCTAAACTCAACATCACGTTCTTTCCAAACACCTGAATTTACCAATCCATGAGTAGATTCATGAATGGAAATACGCTCAACAAAATTAAAAAGTGACTCATTTTCTGGTGAGTAATCTTTATAACCTTCATGATCTCCAGACACAAACTTATGTTCCGAAAAATAACCCGAAGTTAAACTATACTTTTTACCTGTATCAGATCCAGAGTCATCAATTTTTTCAACTTTATTTCTATGAGCTAAAATATAATTTTGACCCCAAAACTTTTTACTAGATTCACCTAGATTACCCCAAGACTCTCCAGTTCGCTTTTCAGCGTATTTTTTTAACCAATAAGTTCCTAGATAAATCGTTATTAATCTTATATTAGGGTTGAACCCTCATAATATAGGTTGCCTTCGGTTAGTTACCTTTTACTTATTTTGTTAATAACCTCCAAGTTAATAAAATTTAGTTTCAACTACATTTGCATCATCAAGCCTAAGCGGAGATAGGCTCTGCTGGGGAGCAACCTATCAAGGAATAAGCTTGATCGACCGAAAAGGGTTTCCTTTGGAGGTGTCTCTAAAAGCTTAGAGACACCTTTTTTATAACTTCTTTTTGGGAGTAGTATGCCTTTAAAAAACCCCACGTTACAATTGGTTAAAGTTATACAATTTTTTATGTTCACTGGGTATGTTTTTTAAACATTTGTTTTCGTATTCAACCGGCGATAACCATCCTAGTGCTTCTTGCTTTCGCTCATTGTTGTAAATGGATATTAAGCGACCTAATTCATTTGTGATGTTCACTTTTCGGTTTGTTATCAACGGGATCAAGTGGTTTTTAATCAAACCGTTACGCTGTTCGGCATATCCGTTTTCTAAACAGTTTTCTGCGCGGCTTATTTGAAGTTTGCTTTTGTTCATTGCTTTGAGGTAATCAGACGAAAAGTATTGACTCCCTCCATCAGTGTGATGGATACATCCTTTTACTGCATTGTTGCCTCGTAGCTTAATCCACATCTTATAAGCACAAAGTGCTTCTTCTGTTCGCATGCGCTTACCCACATGGTGACCAACAATTCTTGAACTGTAAACGTCTGTAAGACAAAATAAATAATACCTTTTTCCCAAAACCATCAAGTAGGTTAAGTCACCTACAATCACTTTGTTAATGGATGTGATCGATATTCCATTTGTCAGATTTGTGTAGTTCCAGCTCTGCTTTACAGAATTGGTGGTGACGATACGTATCTTAAGCTGCGGTAAGGTCATGTTATTTGCCGATAAGATCTGCTCAAACTTAGATACACCTATATCAAACTGGTTTTTGATATCCAGGTTATAATAAAGGGATCGTGAGCCCGCTCTTGCATCCTTTTTTCGTCGGTAAGCTAAAACCATTGGTTTAATCTGCTCAACCATGAGGTGATAAGCATCAAAGCGTTTTTTGGCTTTGTAAAAGCCTTGTTTACTTATACCTATGAAATCATAGAACCTACTCATAGGAATGTTGTGATTAACCTGATCTGCCTTTAAACTTTCTAAAACTTCAATCATGACTTTTTTTTAAAATCATCACCAAGATTTTTCTCTGCTATGGCTATAAGCTGTTTGTTATAAAGAAGCTCAACTTGTTGTTCTCCAATGATTTTTGTTAGCTTCTCAACCTCCTTTTCCAATTGTTGTACACGCTTGTATTCAGAGCCATCTGTCACTAGTGTAGTGGTATATAGCTTTTTATTGCCAAAGGTTTTAAGCCATTTATAAACATTAACTTTTGCTACTTCGTAGAGAGAGCTTACCTCCGCTACTGTTACCTGACCACTCTCAATAAGCTCAACTTGTTGTTTTTTGAACTCCATTGAGAAACGACGTCTTCTTCTTTCTCCTCTTGT
>JAFIEY010000060.1 GCA_020832345.1 Cryomorphaceae bacterium
TTACCAAATCAACATCACCTACTGGTACCACCCCGACTACCTCGGCTCCATCGAATGGGTAACCAATGCTGACGGCAGACCGATGGAATACTTCTGGTACTCCCCCTGGGGCGAGACTTTACAGGCTGATAACTCTTGGCGGGGGAAGTTTAGTTCTCCGTTTAAATTCACAGGACATATTGAAGATGAGGAGACGGGGTTGACTTATGCTGGGGCTAGGTATTATCCGGCGAGAGAGAGTCAGTGGTTGAGTGTCGATCCGTTGGCGGAGAAGTATCCGACCTTAACGCCTTATAATTATGTTGCGAATAATCCTGTTGTTTATTTTGACCCTGATGGTAGATGGATACCAGGCTTTGATGATGATGGAAATGTTACCTTAACTATGGAAAAAGGTGATGATTTTGAATCATTTAAAGCCTTCTTTAAGAATTCTACAGAAAACAATAATGAAGATATTTTAAGGTGTGCCTATGACTCTCGGAGTGAAGATGGTGTGGTGAACTTATCGGTTGAGGTTGGTGGGGTTTTTGCTGAAATGAAAACAGCATTCAATAATGCGCGGGCTGCTGGATACCCTACTACAGAGAGGCTTTTATCAGGAGCTATAGAGGGGCCGCCTAACTATAATTGCTGGGGTTCATGTTTAGCTTTAAACGAGAATAAAAAACTTGAAGGTAGTGGTCCTGGTACTGGAGTAGGAATTAGCACTGGAGAGGAATTTGACGCAAGGCTTAATAGTGACTATTCTGCAACAACTGTTGAAAATGCTATTGTAGGTAGGACTATTTTAAGATATGCTGATAGGAGCACAAATAGTAGTGATAATGGTCATGGTGCTATTTTTATGGGAACGGATAGATCCGGTAATCAATACGTTTTCTCTAAGAACGGATGGCACGCTTCACCTGGAATATTTAAAAAAAGTTTCGTAAATAAAATTTATAGAAATAATGTTGTCAGAGGAGTAAACCCAGGCAATAGTGGTTATTATAATAGAAAACCATGAAAAAAGCTTTTACTATTTTAGTAATTTTTACAAATATGGCTAGTTGTACAAGTCAGATAAACGATTTTTCGTTAGGGTTTGTTCTTTCTTCAGGTGACACTTTGATCTTTTACTTGGACGAAATGGAAATAATTGATAATAAAAAAATTGCTCTTGTTTCAGAAAGTAAATTAAATAGAGTAAAGAATGTTGGAATATCAGAAGCATTTCTTTTAAATGTTAATGAAGAAAACCTAGCTATTGAGTTATTCTACATATTTTCATCGAGAGTGCCCAATAACAAATTATATATTTTCACTATTAGGGAAAATGAACTAAAGTTGTATAAAGATTGCCAATTAAGTTGTAGCCAAGAATTATTCAAATTAATAACAGATGCCATGAACTCTTCTTCAAGTAAGCGTTGATTAATAATCCTCCCTGCTCCATCCCAAACAAACCCAAAACAAGTATTCTTCAATATTGAAAATAATTAAAAATCAACACTTTATCCTTTAATGATCTTTTACATTGATTTTTAGTAGGGTTAAGGAATCATAGCTGAGTTTTGAAAATTGTCAATTTCTGTAATTGTGGACATTTAAGCAAAATGAATTATATTCGCACAATGTATTGCAGCGCAAGAACATCACATTGGAAATACGGATATGAAATTTAGGTGGGTAATCAGATATGGTCCATTAGGCGAAATCCTTCAAATGAATAATTCTTGGCGGGGCAGTTTTGTAAGTCCGTATAAGTTTACGGGGCACGAGGAGGATGGAGAGACCGGGCTTACTTATGCCGGGGCGCGGTATTATCCGGCAAGGGAGAGTCAGTGGTTGAGTGTGGATCCAAAGGCCTTCGCCTTTCCAACAGTGTCTCCTTACACCTTCAATATGAATAATCCCGTAATGTTTATTGATCCGGGCGGGGATAGTACGATGTTTTTTGATGAAAGTGGAAACCATTTATACACCACCCATGATGGGTTAGAAAATGCCGTCACAGTAATAGATGACGATGGAATAAAAGGGTTCAGCCGAATAGTTGAAGGGATAATTAGTGGAGAACTTCAGGGGACAGATGAGATGATACAATACGCAAGAGATCATGGCAACTCATATGCTATTGATGATTTGAAAGGTTTTTTCAATGAAACAACTCAAAATGATATAGAAGGAATGCCAGGCTATCAAGCAGAGTACAGAACCTATTTATATGAAAGTAATGGAATGATAAGACCCGGAGACGAGAGAGTAACCAGTATAGACCCTGGTCATATGGTAAAGCAAAGTAAACCTTCGCGTTCAGGAAGTGTTGCACAAGCACATACTCATCCAAATGCAGAAAAGAGAGCTAGAGGTACAGCATTTGGAGCATTTGGAGGAGTCTATTTGCACCAACCATCAAGAGGAACAGACTATAATACGAATTATAGACATAACACCTTTAATGATATTGTTATTTCACCTAAGTATATGTATTTTATTAATAATACCAATAATACCCGAGGGTTATTTGCCATTCAAATGAGAAATACTTTCATTAATGGGCCTGCTTGTAATGCTTTTCAAAAATGATAAACAGGATTATTATATTGTTCATTTTTATTTCTATCTGCTTTTCTTGTACGCAGAAAGAAGACTGTTCTAATGATGGCAAATTACTCGAATACACAATAGACTACATTGATCATCATCAAAGCTTTGAATATGCCATAACAATGGCAGAATGGCCAATTAACGATTCAGGAGAATTTATAGCCGCGGACTATGCTGAGAAACTAAAAAACATAAACCACATTCGCAATGAGGCAATTAAATCAATATATCAAAAAAGAGAGGACAGTTTACATGATTTTTTTCGAATAATGGCTGATAGAATGGGAAGTCACATTTCGGAATATCACAAGGAAAAATATTTTCAATATGCAAATGAGGTAATTAACGACTGTGCTTTACATAGAGAAATTGCCATCTATTTAGTGTATGGAAAGGCTTGGGAATCTATTTTAAATGATATAGATATGTAGTTTAAGGTGTGTAATGTTTCTCTGGTTTGTCGATTAAAATAAAATCTTCACGTAGCTATGGCTATGCTCAGATTTTCTTTTTCGATCTGAGAAAAAATAACTTCGACTAAACCGTCACAATAGCACCAATACGGCACTGGTTTTTTTGGTTCTTTTAGGCCTAAAAAAAGAACGCACAATAAGTTGAAATGCCCCCAATTAAAAAAAACTTTTACCAATCAACGCAATATTTCCTTTTGAAAAAACCAAAATAATCTATACCTTTACCCTCTCATGCCAAAATCATGAACCATCTCTCCACATCACCAGAATCGGTGTACCACCCCGACTACCTCGGTTCTATAGAATGGGTAACCAACGCCGATGGCCGTCCGATGGAATACTTCTGGTATTCCCCTTGGGGCGAGACCTTGCAGGCGGATAACTCTTGGCGGGGGCGGTTTTCTA
>JAFIEY010000071.1 GCA_020832345.1 Cryomorphaceae bacterium
TCTAAAAAGGATGATTTCAATCAAAATCGACGCGGAGGGGATTTTTGAACCGGAGCTAACCAGCTGTTAGTGAGGATTCAAAAATCTACCGACAAGGAAGATTTTGGCAGAAAGGGACTTTTTAGAGCAGACTCATTATTCAAAAATCCAACATAACGAATTGCTGTCGTTATACCATTTTGCATGGCCTATCTTTGCAAAAATTTTTACGCGGTATGAACAAACGTTCCACAAATAATTCCCGCCGTCCGGCTGGTGATAAATCCAAAGATAATAGAAAGAACGCCAGTGACAAACCACGTCGTCCGGCTACTGATAAATACGCCGATAACAAAAAGAGCCCCGGGTCAAAATCTCGCGGTGCAACTGAAGAGAAAAGGGATCCGGATGTAAAGCTCGGCAAAAATGCGAGAAAGAAGGCAATTTTTGCGAAAGAAGCCAGCGAAAAGAAATTTGTGCCTAAAAGTAAAAAGCCAGCCTTAAGTAAGGGTAAAAAACGCACCACTGAAGGCAGCAGCACTGATGTCCGCCTCAACCGATATATTGCCACTGCCGGTATTTGTTCACGAAGAGAAGCTGATGTCTTTATCGCTGCCGGTCTGGTGGAGGTCAATGGAAAAATCATTACTGAAATGGGTTTTCAGGTAAAACCCGGAGATAAGGTAAAATATAACGGTGAACTCATACGTGGTGAAAAAAAGCGGTATGTTTTACTCAACAAGCCGAAAGGATTTATCACCACAACCGATGATCCCAAAGCGAGAAAGACGGTCATGGAATTGGTTGCAAATGCTTGTACGGAAAGAATTTATCCGGTCGGAAGATTGGATCGTGCAACCACGGGCTTATTGCTTTTCACCAACGATGGCGATTTGGCCAAGCGTTTAACACATCCCTCTCATGGGGCTGCCAAAATTTACGAAGTGGTACTCAACAAGAATCTCAGTAAATCGGATTTTGCAAAAATTGTGGATGGAATTACCTTGGAAGACGGTGATGTATTGGTAGATGAGCTTTCTTGGGTAGAGGGGAAAGCGAGGACTCACGTGGGCATTCGCATTCATATTGGTCGCAATCGAATCGTTAGACGATTGTTTGAATCGCTGGGTTATGAGGTGGTTAAGTTGGATCGGGTGTTTTTTGCCGGTCTGACAAAAAAGAATTTGCCGCGGGGAAATTATCGCCATTTATCGCAATTGGAAATTGATAATCTTCACATAAAAATTAAGTAGAAAACATGGAATTACACGTCTTTCTTCACGGGGCACTAGGAAGTAGGGAGACTGTCACACAAGTTTTTGGACAATCTGAGCATGCTTTATTTGTTGAATTTCCCGGTCACGGAACCCGCAGTGATGAAAATGTTCGCTTTGACCTTTCTGATTTTGCCCGGGAGACCTTGGACATGCCCGAAATTCGTAAGGCCTCAAAAATCTCCGTTTTTGGGTATAGCATGGGCGGATATGTCGCCCTTTTGATGGCATATTTTCAGCCGGAAAAAATCAAACGCATTCAAACCTACGGAACCAAATACTTTTGGTCGCCGGAAATTGCAAATGGTGAAATGAGTAAACTCCAACCCGATATTATTTTGGAAAAAGTGCCCGCATTCGCAAATAGTCTGGAGGTTTTGCACGGTGCCAATTGGAAGAAGGTAGTGCTTGAAACCGCCCGAATGATGAAAAGAATGGGTGATTTACCTCCCCTAAATGATGCGATACTCAATGAAATAACTTGTCCGGTGGAGGTGCAGCGTGGGGAAAACGACAACATGGTTTTAAGGGAAGAAGCATCTGCCATGGCAAAAGCATTACCCCATGGACGGTATGTCGAACTGAAAGGATTGGGTCATGCTTTAAAAAAAGTAGCAATTTTTGGAGCATCTTGAAATTTACAGGAATACCTATAAACTCGTCCGGAAAAAAGTTTAGCAAAGGGGATTGATCAAATTTAGCTTTTATTGGATCGGGTGTGCATTCAGACTGCTAAAAATAAATATTGTTTAAGTGAAAATGAAGTGGAATGATTTTCGTTTAAAGGTTGAGTCCACTCTAAAAAGGATAATTTCAATCAAAATCGAGGGGATTTTTGAACCGGAGCAAGTGAGGATTCAAAAATCTACCGACAAGGAAGATTTTGGCAGAAAGGGACTTTTTAGAGTAAACTCAAGGTTGTGTATCTTTAAAATGTACTAATGGAAAGCAAAGGCAAATCCCTTAAGAAATGGTTTTTTCGACTAACAGCAGTTTTTAGCATTTTTGTGCTGCTGGTGGTTGGTGGTATGCTTTATTTCTATTATAATCAGGAAAAATTGATAAATCCGCTGGTGCGGCAAATTAACAACCAACTCGATGTGGAAGTTGGTGTGGCGGATATTCATATTTCGTTTCGACAGTTTCCAAACGTCTCGGTGGCCTTTCGCGATGTTTTTATTCCAGAGGCATTGCCCAACAGTAAAGATACTTTGGCCGCCATCGAAACGCTGTACTTGGTGTTTCGTCCATGGGACTTGCTTCGCGATGACGATATTAATATTTCCAGTATTCGGTTGGAAAACGGTCAGTTAAATTTGAAAATTCTCAAGGACGGAACTGAGAATTTTCGATTTTGGAAAACAGACGAAGCGGATGAAGAATCCGGGTTGTCTCTTGGACTTCAGTCGGTGGAAATAAGTTCGGTTGAGCTTAAATATCAGGATTTTGCCGACGATATTTATTTTACTGAATTTGTTAAAAGTGTGGTTCTATCGGGGAATTTCACCTCCGAACGCCTTGAATTAAAAGGAAAGGCCAATGTGCTCCACAGGACTTTGAAACTTGAAGACTTTAGTTATGATTTGCCCGTAAAAATAGTTGCTGACTTTTTGGTAGAGCAAGAGGAGGGGCACACTTTGATTTCTACCCCGGCACTAAAATTTGACGATACAGGGTTGACCTTGAAGATTTTGCTTGACGAACAGGGCAAGGATATTTTTATTTCCGGAAATCACCTCGATGCTCAAAAGTTAAAGGCTTTAATGCCGAGCAGCTATAAAGAAACCCTGAATTGGTTTAATCTTCGTGGGGAGTTAGATATGGAATTTGTCATGGCGTTGCCCGCAGTTGGAAAGTCTAAACGACAATTGACATTTGCGCTGCGAAACGGTCATTTTATTTTTCTCGATCGCGATTTACACATTCGAAAAGTTGAGACACAGGGCGAGTTGCTGTTTGGCCACAACACGCGTTCGCGAAACGGGCTATTTATTTTACCATCCTTTCAGGGTGAAATCGACGGTGGTAGTTTTACCATAGATTTAGAAATTGAAGATTTTGATCGTCCTCTACTTACATTGCACGCAACGGCAGGAATTTCTCTTTTTAATGCCTTCGCACTTGCAGGCATTGATACTTTGGAGGATGTTGAGGGAAATGCGCGGTTTGATGTGCATTTTCAAAATCGCTTTCAGTCGCTTTCCCAACCTGTAAAACGCGATTTTTCTCAGGCCAAGGCCTCGGGCGAGCTCGTGATAGAGGATGGTGGATTTTCATTTAAAAATAACCCTACGGTATATCGCAACATCGCAGTTAGATCGCAATTAAAAGCCAATGATTTACAATTGGATCATCTGCACTTAAAAACCTATCACAGTGATTTTACCCTGAGTGGTACGGTGAAGAATATTTTGCCGTTTTTACTTTTACCGGAAGAGAAAATCAGTGTTGACGCCAATTTGCGTAGTAAGCGATTTGTCCTCGACGAATTACTTTCCGATGAGAAGTCGGAGGGCGAGGAAGCATATATTTTGGAGTTTCCCAAAAATGTGAGTGCCAAATTGCAAACCCGGATCGACACTTTTGATTTTGGTAAATTCCGGGCGCGTTCATGTACCGGTGAAATCGTGTTGAGCCATGCGGGATTACAGGCTAATTTTTCGCAAATGAACGCCCTGGATGGGGTCATAGAAAAGTTGGGAATTAAGATTGATGCCCGTCAGACACCGTATCATCTCAGCACACATATTCGGGGAAGGGAAATCAACATGAATAAGATGTTTTCTACTTTTAAAAATTTCGGACAAGACGTTATTACCGCCAATGAATTACACGGAACCCTTACTGCAGATATCCGATTGGAATCCGATCTGACTCCTTCTCTTGACCTTCCGGTTGACCGCATTCAAGCAGATGCAGAACTGACCATTGATCGCGGAAGATTGGTAAATTTCGCCCCCATGGAAGCCTTGTCGAGGTTTGCAAAAATGGATGAATTGAATGATGTTCGTTTCGATAAGCTTTCAAATACCCTACGCATCGATAAGGGTGTGATTTACATACCCGCCATGGACATCAAATCGAATGTAGTGGATTTGGAGTTGGAAGGCACCCATGATTTTGAAAATATAATCGATTACACCATTCGGATGGATTTACGGGAGTTGCTTTTTACCGAGCGCAAACGCAAAAAAAGTGATTTTGACAATATTATGGTCATCAAATCAGAAGGTGGTGCAAGGCTTTGGGTGCGAATGACCGGGCCGGTTTCAGACCCTAAGGTAGCGCTTGATAATTCCCAGATTCGCAGCACCATAAGAGAGCAATTGCGAGAGCAGGGACAGCAGTTGCGTAGGGAGGAGCCTGTGAAGCAGCAGCAGTATGAATTTGAATGGGAGTAATTATCTATACTATATTTAGGATAATTTCTTTAACCTGTTCAAGCGTATCTTTCATTTCAACTACTTTTTTCTGAATCGCTTCGTGTTGGCATTTTGAGCCGAGGGTGTTTATTTCGCGACCCATTTCCTGGGCGATAAAGTTGAGTTTTCGTCCGCTGAGTACTGGACCTTGCATTTCATTTAAGAAGTACTGAAGGTGTTGTTTTAGTCTGACTTTTTCCTCGTTGATGTCGAGCTTTTCCAGATAATAAATAAGCTCTTGTTCAAAACGTTCCCGGTTATAATCGGGTTGAACACTTTCCAAAGCCGAAATGATTTTGCTTCGCAAGCGATCTGTTCTCTCGGACTCAAAGGGCGTGATATCATTTAGCAAATCACCGATTTTATGGATTGCACTCTGCAAATCTATTTCCATTGCGCGACCTTCTTCGGCGCGGAACTTTTGCAGTTGGTTGCCAGCATCACTGAGCAAGTCCAAAAGCACCTCACGATCTTCGTCGTGCAAAGTTTGATCCTGGGCTAATATCATTTCCGGCATACGCATAGCGGCGCTTAGAGCATCGCCCTGAGCACCGGTTTCTTTGAGGACGCCGTTGAGTGCATTCACCAGTTTTTTTAGATTGACCAAGTCGAGGGGTACACTTTCGTTTCCTTCAGCAGCACTTAAATTGATGTGTACATCCACCTTTCCTCTTTGGAGTTTGTCTTGCAAAGATTTACGAATAACCGCTTCAATTGGCCGAATGGATCCGGGTGCGCGAAGGTTTAAATCAAAGCCTTTGCTGTTTAGGGTTCTCAGTTCAACTGTAATATAATAATTGGAGGATTGCCCTTCGGCTTTCCCATAACCCGTCATGGAATGAATCATAATTACTTGTTTTTCCGCGGTAAAGTTACGCCAACTTTTTAGGCCTTTCCACTTTTTCGGTGGAAATACCAAGCTACTGCCACGCTGGCCATAAGTACATAGGGAATAAACATCAGGTATAAGATCCCATTGTTGAGTCCGGTTGCAGCTTTGTTGCCGGAGGATGTTTCCGCAACGGCTTTACACATAGCGCATTGTGCCTCTGCCAAGTTTGGTGTGGCCAATATAAAAACGAGCAATAGAAGAGCAAACAGTTTTTTATGCATAATATGGAGCCATAAAAAGGTAAACCAAAACCCCGGTTGCGGCTACGTATAGCCAAATGGGGTACGTAAATTTTACCAACTTTTTGTGTTTGTCTATCTCATTGACATAAGCGCGGTAAATAGACAACATGGCAAGTGGTAAAACGGGAACAGAAAGAATGATATGGGAAATGAGGATAAAATAGTACAGCGGACGCATAAACCCCTCCCCACCATAAGGCACAGGATCGTTTGAAAGTTTGGCAATGACGTATGAAATCAAGAATACGGCGGACAAAATAAAGGCAGAACCCATGACCATCCGGTGTTGGAAAATCATTTTTTTCTTGATAAAAAATCCGCCAATGACCAGTAGAAGAAATGTAGAACCATTGAGGACAGCGTGGAAAAAAGGAAGTGACTCCACTACCGAACTGTCGATATTAAGTCGGGCAGATTCTGGGAGAATCATTAAAATAGCCACGGCCACCGGTACTACAATGGAAAGTATCGCGATGGTGGTCAAAACTTTTTTTTCGTTTGAAAGCGCTTTTTTCATGGTTTGTCTAAATAAGGGAAAATTCCCAAATCAAATTTATCGTTGTTGGCGTGCTTTTTCCTTTTCTTCAAGCTCTTTTTGATACTCTCTTCGCGATTTTTCTTTTTCAAATTCCGCTTTGAGTACCTTGATGTCGTCTATCATGTCTTTCACTTCGTGAAGTTCAAGTGAATTATAAACACCAATTATGTTCCCATGTTCATCGGTTCGACTTCTAATTCTACCTTCCCAATCCACCAGGACGAGCATTTCGGAGTGCAAAAATCCGCCGGGCGCCATTTCGTCTTCCATGGCACTTAGGAGAAATGCATTTGCGAGTTTGTACGTTGCTTCTTTATCACCATTTACAAAATTCCAAACGGGAATCTTACGCGGCACAACACCCAGACTTTTGGCGTATTCAGCGAGTACACTTTCAGTATCGGTTTCCGGATCTACGGTAAACGACAAAATCCGAAAATCGTCGAGGTGTTTAAAACGGTTATAAATTTGGTCATACAATTGGAAATTCATAGGGCCACAAACACTGGGGCAAGTCGAGAAAAAGAAGTTGACCACGGTAATTCGTTCGTCAAAAAAGCTCCGATCGATGGGAAAACCATCTTGGTTGACATAACCGTCAAATTGCGGAATTGTGTAGGGCAGGGTGTCGCCTTCGGCAGTAATCTCTGGTGGGCCGGCAAATTCCAGGGTGGTAAAGAACACTTCTCGGATGTTATACACCCAAATGTAATAGAGAAAAAAGGGCAATATTAGTATGCTTACCAATATTGCCCATTTGCGGAATGTCTTAGACATGTTATGTTATTTCAGGGTAACCTCATTCATATAACCGGCTTCAACTAAAACGATAAATGTGAGGTAAGGGATGAGAATTAATACGGGAAGTGAAATACTCCAAATGAGGGTTTTGGCCTCATACTTCAAGTGCATGAAGTACATCACAATGTAGTATGCTTTTACCAGTGTAAGGATGATAAAAACGTAGTTAAGAACGATGGTTCCACCAAATGCTTTCATCATAAAGCCCGGTTTGATGATGCCCAGTGCAACTTCTACTGCGGTAACAATTAGAAGCAACCAGAATACATTCCAAATCCAACGGGTTCCTGAGGGTTGATCGTGATCAGACATAATGCTAAAATTTAATGTGATTTTGAATGATTAATTAAACCAGGTAGAAGAAGGTAAATACGAATACCCAGACCAAGTCAACGAAGTGCCAATAAAGCCCAACTTTCTCCACCATTTCGTAATGGCCTCTTCGCTCGTAGGTACCTTTAATGATATTGATGAAAATAATGAGGTTAAGTAAAACCCCGGTAAATACGTGGAATCCGTGAAATCCGGTAATGAAAAAGAAGAAATTGGCAAATAGTGGATGGCCGTATTCGTTTTCTTTCATGTTTGCCCCCTGCACCACATAACTCTTTTCAATAAGAGGTAGGGATGCGTTGTGGCTTGCTATGTCGCGATTTTTACCCGGGAAGAGTAATTGCAATCTTGAATCTGATTTGAAAGCAGCAATGACATCTTCAGTTGCAAATTTTTCGTAATGATCGTGTTCGGCACCTTCTCCGTGAATGAGCGTGTGAAGTGAGACCGTTTCACCGTTATGATCAGCGATGTGGGCCATTCTTCCGTCCTCAAGTCTAACTGCACCGTGGTCTCCAAGGATAAAGTGATACCATTCCCATGCTTGCGACCCGAGGAAAATCAGACCACCAATAATGGTAGCAAACATCCAAACGGTAACACCTTTTTGATTCATTTTGTGGCCTTCGTTTACAGCCATTACCATGGTTACAGAACTCATAATCAAAATAAAGGTCATAAGTGCTACATAAAGCAGAGGCCAATCACCGTGTAAGAACGGGAAGTGGGTGAAAACGTCCTCTGGAACAGGCCATGATGTTTCAAATTTGAATCGATAAGCGCCATACGCCACAAGGAAAGCACTAAAGGTAAGTGCATCCGAAATGAGGAAGAACCACATCATTAGCTTTCCATAACTGGCGCCCAGAGGTTTATTCCCGCCTCCCCAAATTGATTTCTCGTCTTGATTTACAGTTGCTTGCGTAGCCATTATTTCAGGTTTAAATTGAATTGCAATATTACCGAAGAAAAATTAAAAACAGGTACAAATATAGCCAAACGGCACCCAAAAAGTGCCAAAAAATTGAAGTTAATTCAAAGCCTAGCTTGTTTTTTTCTGAGTATAAGCCCATTAGCGCTTTTACAAAAGTTACAATAAGGGCCGTAATTCCTCCAATTACGTGCAAAAGGTGGAAAAATGTGATGGCATATATCCAGGATCCGGAGACATTACTTTTCGGTCCTGTAAAAAAAATTTCCCGCTTAACAAGGTCTTCCCAACCCAAAATTTGAAAAACCATAAAGGCGAGACCAAATGCAAGGGCAAGACCTATGGACGCTTTGAATACGATCATATCGCCTTTTTTTAAGGCAAATCCCGCCGCGATGAGTAATGCACTGGAAAATATAATGATGAGCGTACTGGTCAGGAATTCATTGGGAAGAGAAAATGTCATCCAAAGGCCTTTGTCTTCAAGGCTTCCTTTGCTGACAACGTATCCGGATGTCAATCCTGCAAAGGCCATAAATATACTGGCCATTGAAACCCAAAGCAGGGGCTTTTTTGCTCTTTTTCTTTGTTCAATCAAGGTGTTTTCTGTCGTCGTCATATAAACCGGTCAATTACCCAAATGATTTGTGTGAGCGTAAGGTACAAGATGCTAAAGAGCATAAGTTTTCTTGCCGAGGCATTGTCTAACCGCTTAAAAAGTCGATATGCATAATAGACCAAAACGAGCCCCAACGTAAAAATGATGGATGTGGCAATGCCGCTGATTTTTAGTGTACCGGCCAGGCCGAAATAGGGTAGTAGAACCAGCATGAGAAGTCCAGTGGCGTAAAGTAAAGCTTGAAAAGCACTGGCGCGATCGGGTTGTCCTGACGGCAATAATACGTATCCCGCTTTTTTGTAGTCGTTGTGTAAAAGCCATGCTATAGCCCAGAAGTGTGGAAATTGCCATAGAAATTGCCAGGCAAAAAGCGTCCCGGGTTCAACCCCAAAGGAATTGGTCGCGGCTACCCAACCGAGCATGATGGGTATGGCGCCGGGAAATGCGCCGACAAATACGGCGAATGATGTTTTCCCTTTAAGTGGTGTGTAAACCAAGGCGTATAAAACGACGGAAAGAGCACCGAATATAAAGGTTAGAAAATTGAGGGTATAGAGTAAAGCCAATCCGCCTATTAAAATGATAAATGCAAGGGTCATGGCCTCGGGAATTCCCATTCGTCCAGATGCTACAGGACGGTTGGCGGTGCGGTTCATCAAACTGTCTTGTTCTTTTTCAATGATTTGATTAAAAGCGTTGGCAGCGCCCGTAACCAAAATTCCTCCAAATATCAAGGCGAACATTTCCCAAAGAATCACTTGACTGGCGCCCAACAAATACCCTGCGGTGGACGAAAAGACCACGCTGGTGGACAACCGCAGCTTCATAAGCGCGAGATAGTCTTTCCATCTGGAGGATTGAACGGCTGTAAGTGCCGACGATGACTGTGAATTCATTCTTTAGGGTAATGAACGGCAAAAATACTTTAGGGGGGGCGATTGGAAAAATGTTTTGTCGCGCTTTAAATGGCTATTTTTACAGAAAACAAAGCATCGTTATTTGGACGCCTCCAAAAAGATTATAGGTTCCGGTTTGCCGACCGTTGCGTCTTGGAAATTGCCATTCCGGTACGTAGGTGTCCCTCAGACTTATAAGTCCATATAATTCAACACTTACCCTGCATTTTGTCAATACCCTTTGAAATCCCATGGCGCCTACACCAGTAAAATCCAGGTTTCTAAACATGAACGAGTGGTCGTAATTTTTCGGGGCTGAAAAGATGTCGTTAATTTTATTGCTATGAGGATTGGGGCCGAGATGATTGATTTCGTGGGCGGCGTAATCTGAAATGCGCACAAGATTGCCATTTACAAAATGCATGACGTCCGCTTTTTCCAGCAGGTTAAACCCAACCCCCCCTGTCAAGTACCATTTGTATTTGTACTTCCGCTTTGGATTGAGGATGAGGGAATACGTTATGGGAATGGATAAATAACTCAGGTGCTGTTCTTTTCGAAATACATGGTCTTCAAAAACCTGATTGGCATTCATCCTTTTGATGGCCACTTGAAATTGATGCCTTCGGTTGTGCAGCGCACCTATGGTAAATCCCGGACGCAAATCTGTTGTGGGGAAAAAGCTCAATAGGGGTTGACCGTAATTGTTTTGAAGCACCGTGGTGTAGGCGAAAAAGCCCAATTGTGGCCCCACAAAGGTTTCGGTTTGTCCAAATGCAACATAACTGGTGGCAAAGAAGTGCAACCATGCCAATCCGTAAAGTAATAATTTTGCAGTCTTCATATTGGTAATATTTAGACTACAAAACTATAAAATCAATCCATTAAATAATATTAAGAATAAACTTACAAAATATTAAATAATGGATTGTTTTGTGTAAGTGGAATCCGCTAGCCGTACATTTTTTTGTAGTAATCCCGGTAATTGCCTGAGGTTACATTTTTTAGCCAATCGCCATTGTTCAGGTACCAATCTATGGTTTTCGCCAGCCCTTCTTCAAATGTCACTGAAGGCTTCCAACCCAGTTCACGGTTGATTTTGCTCGCATCAATGGCGTAGCGTTTATCGTGTCCCGGACGGTCTTTGACGTAGGTAATTAGATTTTCTGAAGTGCCCGGTGAACGGTTGAGTTTTTGATCCATCAAACTGCATAGCACCTTTACCAAATCAATGTTTTTCCATTCGTTGAATCCACCGATGTTATATGTTTCACCATTTTGTCCCAAGTGATATACCAGATCAATGGCAATTGCGTGATCTTCTACAAAAAGCCAATCGCGGGTGTAATTTCCGTCACCATATACGGGTAGGGGTTTCTCGTTGATGATGTTGTTGATGAAAAGTGGAATCAACTTTTCGGGGAATTGAAAAGAGCCGTAATTGTTGGAGCAATTGGTGATTACGTATGGAAGTCCGTATGTTTCACCGTATGCTCTTACGAAGTGATCGGAGGATGCTTTGGAAGCACTGTAGGGTGAATTTGGGTCGTATGGTGTTTCTTCGGTGAAAAGTCCATCTTCGCCAAGGGTGCCATATACCTCATCTGTGGAAATATGATAAAAGCGTTTGCCATGGGTTTCGTTACCCCAAAATTCACGGCACGCGTTGAGTAGGTGGATGGTGCCGAGTACATTGGTATTTACAAAAGCCAATGGGTCTTTAATGGAGCGATCCACATGTGATTCTGCAGCCAAGTGAATGACACCATCGGGTTTGTAGCGAATAAAGATTTCGCGAATGGCTTCCGGCTCGGTGATGTCGGCTTTTTCGAAGGTGTAATTGGGTTTTTCCTCAATATCGCGTAGGTTTTCGAGATTGCCCGCATAAGTGAGCGCATCCAGATTGACGATATGGTAATTGGGATATTTGTTCACCATTAATCTAACTACATGCGAACCAATAAATCCGGCACCTCCGGTAACGATAATGGTTTTGTTTTCTGTAGGGTTTTCCATGGGTGTATTTTTTTTAAACATTTAAAATATGTTCGGGATCCGCAAGCGCTTGCTGAAAATTCCAAGCATCGCGCATCATGTCGTCAAGAGAACACTCCGCTTTCCAGCCGAGGATATCTGTCGCTTTATTGGTATGGGCGAAAATTTGAATTATATCTCCTTTACGTCTGGGCGCAAAACTATAAGGTACTTTTACTCCGGTGGTTTTTTCAAAAGCGTTGATGACTTCCAAAACGGAATTTCCGGCGCCAGTACCTATGTTAAAGGTTTCGAAAACACCGCCATCAGCCTGCATTTCTATCAATCGCTCCAATGCTTTGATGTGGGCTTTGGCAAGGTCAACAACGTGTATGTAATCGCGGATGGCTGTGCCGTCTGGTGTGGGATAATCATTGCCAAACACCTTCAATTCACTGCGAATGCCTGCCGCTGTTTGGGTGACAAATGGAACGAGGTTCTGCGGAATGCCCGAGGGTAATTCACCAATCTTACTGCTCTGGTGTGCTCCAACCGGATTGAAGTATCGAAGAGAAATGGCTTTGAGTTCATGAACAGCAGCACTGTCCCTCACGATTTCTTCACCAACTTTTTTAGTGTTTCCGTATGGTGATTCGGCTTTTTGCACCGGTGCATCTTCGGAAATGGGCAAAGAAGAAGGTTCACCATATACAGTACAAGAAGAGCTGAAAATGAAGTTTTGAATATCGGCAGCCATCATGCATTGTAGCAGGGAAATCAATGCGCTGATGTTGTTTTCGTAATATGCCAAAGGCATTTCCACACTTTCACCCACAGCTTTAAAAGCGGCAAAATGTATTACGCCTTGAATGTCCTTTTCATTTTCAAAAAGGTTTTCAATTGCAGATTGATCCCGTAAGTCGAGCTCATAGAAAACTGGGCGCTTACCACAAATATCTTCAATGGCGTCCAAAACGGAAATACGGCTATTGGATAAATTATCGACGACAACTACATCGTAACCCAATTGCAATAGTTCAACTGTGGTGTGTGAACCGATAAAACCAAGACCTCCGGTAACTAAAATTTTCATGTTGATGTTTTTTTATTAAGGTGTTATTTTGCCATACGTTGTCGAACGTATCCTTCAAAAGTGTTGTGCTCTTTTCGGTATAATTTATCCGGTGGCAATGACTTGAAATAATCATAGGTGATTTTTAATCCTTCTTCCCGATTGATTTTGGGTTCCCAATCCAGTAATTTTCGCGCCCGAGTAATGTCGGGCTGCCGTTGAGTAGGATCATCTTTTGGCAACTCTTTAAACACGACTTTTTGTTTGGTTCCAGTTAGTTTTACTATTTCATCGGCAAAGTCCAAAATCGAAATTTCATCGGGGTTACCGATATTTACGGGTTGCGAATAGTCGCTCATCAATAGCCTGTAAATACCTTCAACCAGATCGGAAACATAACAAAACGAGCGGGTTTGACTGCCATTTCCAAAGACGGTAAGATCTTCTCCTCGCAGTGCTTGTCCAATAAACGCCGGCAAAACCCTTCCGTCGTTTAGGCGCATGCGCGGACCGTAGGTGTTAAAAATTCTTACAATACGGGTTTCGAGCTGGTGGTATGTATGGTATGCCATGGTAATGGCTTCCTGAAAACGCTTGGCCTCATCGTACACGCCGCGAGGTCCTATGGGGTTTACATTGCCCCAATAATCTTCCGTTTGCGGGTGAACTAGGGGGTCGCCATATACCTCAGAGGTACTGGCTACCAAAATTCTCGCATTTTTTTCCAGGGCCAAACCGAGTAGGTTGTGGGTGCCTAATGATCCAACCTTCAGCGTTTGTATGGGGATTTTTAAATAGTCGATGGGACTGGCCGGGGAAGCAAAATGAAGAATATAATCAATTTCTCCGGGCACGTGGACAAATTTGCTCACATCATGGTGATAAAACTCGAAGTTTTTTTGTCCAAAGAGATGGGAAATATTGTCGAGGTCTCCGGTGATGAGGTTATCCATTCCTACCACTCGGTACTCTTTTTCGATAAAGTAATCGCAAAGATGTGAGCCTAGAAAACCGGCAGCTCCGGTGATTAAAACGCGTTTGGTCATTGTGAGCGGATTTTTAATTTAGAATAAATGAGTTGATTTCCCCAGTGATAATCTCTTGTTGTTCTACGGTAAGTTCACTGTGTATCGGCAATGAAATAACATTTTTGCAAAGGTGCTCCGTTTCGGGAAAGGATTTGTCATTATCCTGACGGTAAGCCTTTTGGTGGTGGAGTGGTACCGGATAATAAATCATAGCCGGAATTTCTTTGGTGGCCAGATGTTCCTTGAGTGCATCTCTATCCACGGATGAACTTAAAATAAGTGTATATTGGTGAAATACATGGGTTGAGTTTGACACCCGCTTTGGTGTTTGAACGTGCGGATTATCGGCAAAGGCTTTGTCGTATCGATCGGCGGCGGCCCTGCGGTGGTCATTGTATGTGTCCAAATGTGGAAGCTTTATGTCGAGAATAGCAGCCTGAATGGTGTCGAGTCGTGAGTTTACGCCTACCTTATCGTGGTAGTATTGTTTGCTCTGACCGTGATTAGCAATCATGCGTAGGGCAGCGGAAATTTCGGGATCCCTTGTAAACATTGCGCCTCCATCTCCGTAACACCCCAAATTTTTTGAAGGAAAAAATGAGGTACACCCAACATGCCCAATGGTTCCGGCCTTCATTTTTCGGCCATCTGAAAAAGTGAAATCCGCACCAATCGCCTGGGCGGTATCTTCCACCACAAATAGATTGTGTTTTTCGGCGAGTTGCATCAGTGCCTCCATATTGGCACATTGTCCAAAGAGATGAACGGGAACAATGGCTTTGGTTCTATTCGTAATGGCCTTTTCAACTTGTGATATATCGATGAGAAATGTGTCACGATGCACATCCACCAATATCGGTTTAAGTCCGAGCAAAGCAATGACTTCTGCGGTGGCTACATAAGTAAAAGTAGCCGTAATGACCTCGTCTCCGGGTTTTAGGCCTAAAGCCATCAGGGCGATTTGCAGTGCATCGGTACCGTTGCCGCAGGGGACAACTTCAGCCCCTTCGAGGTATTGCGAGAGGTTTTGAGTAAAGGACTTTACTTGTGGCCCGTTGATGTATTTTGATGAGCGAATGACATCAATAACTGCGCGGTCAACTTCTTTCTGGATGTGATTGTACTGCGCCAGTAAATCGACCATTTGTATTTTTTCCATATTGGATATTTGGACAAATCAATAATGCGCAAAGCTACGATAGACACAGTTTTTTTCAGTGCTTCATTGTGTGTACTTTTGTGCTATGAAAAAATCCTTTGTTCGAGGCACCTTTGTGATGCTCATTATGCTCTTTTTTCAGGGGCTTTCAGCGCAAGTTAATGTGCGTGACAGCATCTCGCCTGGTTGGTTAATTACCATTGGGGGCGGCTATTTTTTTCCAGATCTCGACCTAAAAGAGAAATTTGGAAATAGCTACACCATGGGAATTGGTACATTTTATAAAACGGGAGACAACTGGCTTTGGGGCGTGAGTGGTGATTTTTGGTTTGGCAATGTATCACACGACAGACCGTCAATTCTTCGATCAATTGGAAACGATAACGGTGAAGTTTTCGACCATTTTGGAAATTTTGCCAATGTGATGACCTACCAGCGCGGTTGGATTGCCGGCTTTGATGTGGGGAAAATTTTCAACAATGATTACAAACTCGGAAATAATGCCAATAGCGGTTTGTTTTTTACGGTGGGTGCCGGTTATATGCAACACAGAATTCGCGTTGAATCTGCCAATAGAAGCAGCATTATTTACCAAATAGAAGGAGATTTCCAAAGGGGATATGACCGACTTAATATGGGCTGGATGACCCGGGCAAATATTGGTTATATCCTGGCGCATGAGGGGAAAACCATCAACTTTATGCTGTCTTTTGAAGTCATGTATGGTGAAACGGTAAATGTCCGCGGTTTTAATTGGGATACCCAGATGGAGGACAATGATTTGGTGCGAAATCTTACCTATGGGATTAGGTTGTCTTGGTTTTTACCCATCTACGATAAAAACGCCCAAACCTACTTCTTTAACTAAGCGGATGACAATTTTTCTTTATATGTACCCAGAATTTTCAAGTTCATGATTTGGTTGTATGATTTGGCCGTTGGTGCGTATCATCGTGCCATTCACTTAGCCTCGAATTGGTCGCCAAAGGCTAAAGCTTGGGTGGAAGGTCGCCGAAGGTCTTGGCCAAATCCGCCGGAAGGAAAAAGGGTGTTGTGGTTCCACGCCGCATCATTGGGGGAATATGAGCAAGGCCGACCGGTAATGGAAAATTGGAAATCAAAACATCCGGATGATTTTCTTTTACTGAGTTTTTTTTCACCCTCTGGTTTTGTTGTTTCACATCATGATGGACCGGCGGATGAAATTGTGTTCCTGCCAAAGGATACCCGACAAAATGCACGAAATTGGATTCGGCATTGGAAACCTGCTGTCGTTGTTTTTTTTAAATATGATTTTTGGTTACACCATATTAATGAAACACATGATTTTGGAGTTCCGGTGGGATTTATATCGGTGTTAAAACCTGATTTTTTGCAAAAACCCTATGCGGACTTTTTTTTACGTATTTTGCGAAAGGTTGATTTTTGGACAGTTCAGGACGAGCCCACGGCAAGTTTGCTGCGAGATGCCGGATTAAAAAATGTAGTGGAAGCTGGTGATACTCGTATAGATCGGGTGCAAAATATTCGAGACACACCCTTTTCTCATGAAGTTTTAGCTAATTTTAGAAAAGACCGTTTCACCCTGGTAATGGGGAGTAGTTGGCCACCAGAGGAAAAAATGTTGGCCGAAGTGCTTCCACAGTTTCCCAGTTTAAAAGTGATTATGGCACCCCACGATGTTTCTGAAAAACATTTGTCTGAAATAGAATCGCGATTTCCGGGTGAAACTCAACGATTGAGTTCAGTAAAACCCGGCGAACCCATAGATTTTACTGTTTTAATTGTTGATGGCATCGGTATGCTTTCAAAAATTTATCGATATGGCGATGTTGCTTTTATTGGTGGAGGTTTTGGTAAAAGTGTGCACAACACTCTTGAACCTGCTGTTTACGGTTTACCCGTTTTTTTTGGACCCAAACACGAAAAATTTTTAGAGCCCGGTCGTATGATTGCCATGGGCTTTGGACACCAAATTGACCATAAAGACGATTTTTTCGCTGTTTTAGACCATTATAATTCTAAAGAGAATCGTAAAGTTGCAAAAGCTGCGAGTGAGCAATTTTTTGAAACATATTCGGGTGCTACTTGCCAAAATATCAGTATTATTACTAAATTTATTGCGGGGTAGAGGTGGGTTAAATTCAGCGTTTGAATTTGAATTTCAGTTGTTTTGAAATGACAAAATTCCATTAAAATTTAAAAGTGGGTTTACCGGATTAAGTCTAACGTATTACCTTTGAGCCAATTTTAAAAACCAAAATAACGTTTTATGTCTTTTAAGCACCTATTTTCTGCTGTACTAACCAGCACTGTTTTGTTGACCTACGGATGTCAGCAGGGTCAGGAAGTATCCTCTGATGTAGAGGGAAATGAAAATGAAGAATCCGTAGCCATGGAGTTTGACCAGCAAGCTCCTTCCGAAGTAAGTGATGAGGAATTGCAAAAGTTTGTAGAAGCATTGCAAAAAATTCAACCCATGAGCAATGACGCTCAGCAAAAAATGATGGAAGCCGTTCAGGATGCCGGAATGGAACCTCAGCGTTTTTCTGAAATCATGAGTGCACAGCAAATGCCTGATGGTGATGCCGACGTTTCTGCTGATGAGCAGGAAAAGTATGAAAAAGCTCAGGAAGCCATCCAAAAGGTTCAAGAAGACATGCAGGTTGTAATGCAAAAAGAAATTGAATCAACTGGACTAACGGTTGAGGAGTATGAAGCCATTATGATGACTGTTCAGCAAGATCAGGATTTATTGGTGAAGGTTCAGGGTATGTTAGCGCCTGACCAGCCTCAAGAATAATTTTAAATTGTTGGGGTTAATTCGCATAATCTTGATTCCACTCCAAAAAGTATGATTTCAATCAAAATCTAGGGGTTTTTGAACCGGAGCTAACCATCTGTTAGTGAGGATTAAAAGATCTACCGACAATGAAGATTTTGGTAGAAAGGAACTTTTTGGAGCACACTCAATATTGAATTCCTCGTAATCGTTTTTTTGTAATCGGTTACCAAAGGGGTTTCAAACAACCAATTAAGCGCACAGATTTCTGTGCGTTTTTTTTGTCATCGATAAAATATTAGTTGAGTCCACTCCAAAAAGGATGATTTTAATCAAAATCGACGCGGAGGAGATTTTTGAACCGGAGCAAGTGAGGATTAAATAATCTATCGACAAGGAAGATTTTGGTAGAAAGGGACTTTTTGGATCAGACTCATAGTTAGCCTTTATTTTTGTCACTTTAATATGCAACACATGGATCAATTACATGTCATTGTGAAATCGGCCAATCGCGATAAATTTGGGGCATACTTGTCTGAATTTCCAGAAAAATTTAATGTGGTAATTGATTTGGCACTTTGTGAAAAAACGCCATACGCATGGCGCTGTGTTTGGATGTTAAACCACAGTTTGAAAAACAATAACCTGAGGTTAAAACCATTTGCTAACAAACTAATTCAATCTGTTTCTGGTAAAATGGACGGCCATCAAAGGGAGTTGTTGAAACTAATCGGCAAAATACCTTTAGGCGAAAACGAGGAAGGTAGGCTTTTTAATACATGCCTAAGCATTTGGGAAGATGTTGGTAAACAGCCCGGTGTTAGGTTTGTAGCTTTTAAATTTATGATTAAGTTGGGCAATAAATATCCCGAACTATTGCCGGAAATAATGAGTTTGGCTCAAACGCAGTACATGCAATCGTTGAGCCCTGGAATTCGCAAGTCTTTGCAAAAGATGATTGACAAACAAATAATTGTCCAACAAACTCCTTGAGTTGATGATAAAAAATTATTACGAAATATTTGATTTGTCACCCAAGGATTCTCGTTGGAAGATTTTAAAGGTTTTACAGCAAATCATTCGGGAGAAAATCGATCGTAATCATGACTTGACGGATGCTGTAGTTGCATTTCGTGTTTTAGTGGATATTGAGGCTAAACGTATTTACGATTTGAATTTAGAAAAACCCGACCCAAATTACAGGTCGCTTCCCCGATTGGTTGCTTTTATAGCCAAATGGGAAACGTTGGCGAATGACCCCGAAATCTACCAATACTTTGATAAAAAGGCATTTTGGAAAAAAGCGAGGATTTGGGTTTTTTGGCGAAGTTTGGGCATGCAATTTATCATCACATCCGGTTTTGATCGATCTGGTATTTTGCTGTTTTTTATTCACACTTGTGTGTTTTATTTAGTTCCTGTTGTTATCAGTACTGATTTCCCTCCATTTGTTGTGGTGGTAATTTTGATTTGGTTGGGGAAGTTGTATGTGAGTTATAAGGAGGAGAAGTTTGAGCATTATGAACGCTTATTCAACACTTTTTTGTGAAATGACTTTAAGGGAAATTTTCTGTCAAATTCACTCTAATTTTTTATCTAAACAATTTATAAATAGATAATAAATTTTATTTTTATTGTTATTTTTTTAGTTTGTTGAAGCGGTACAAGGAGAAATGCTTTGTACGGCCATTATAAAACCATTAGAACTTTTAGGACGCCCCACATAAATCCCTGATTGTTTTGTAATTTCGTCAATTAAACCAATTAAGGCACGAAAAGAATCCAATTATACCCAAACCGAAAATGTTTTTACTTGTTGATGATGAAGTTGCTGCGCTGCTTCGCCTAAAAAAGATGATGACTCAAGCAGGTGTTTCTTCACGACATATTATGATGACCCACAAACCGGCAGAAGCACTGGCGCTAGTAAAGGCACACGAGTTTTCCGCCGTTTTTCTGGATGTTGAAATGCCGGAATCTGACGGTTTTTCTTTGCTATACTCTTTTAGGAAACAAGGGTTTGATGGTAAGGTCATTTTTACCACCAGTCATGATAAATACGCCATACAGGCGCTACGGAAAAAAGCGCTTGATTTTTTGCAAAAACCCGTGATACAAGAAGAATTAGAGGCTGCATTAAATCGAATAAAATCATCTGAAAATATTGAAGAAAAGGATTTTTCCAAACTATCGGCGTACGGACTTACGGAAAGACAAATCAATATTGTGAAAATGATTTTTAACGGAATGACAAGTTCAGAAATAGGGGAGAAGCTTTTCTTGAGCAAACACACCATTGATACACACCGAAGAAATATTTTACGTAAAACGCGATGCTCAAATACCGCGGAATTGTATAAGTTGTTTTGAAGATTCTTAAAAATAAATTTGTACCCCTTCTCTTCGGCGTAATCATCGCCATTTTAATGTTATTGGTGCTGCCTTTTTCTTTTCCAAAACACAATATTTTAGTAGAGGGGGATTTGGTTTTAAGACCATTTGATGATGTTCATTTTGCTGATGTTAACGGAGATGGTTTTGATGAAATCATTCGCTGTACAAGTACAAACCCCAAACACACCTCTGCACATTTTTGCGTAATTGAGAAGTTTCACGCGGATTTTGTACATAGCCATATTGCACAAATAAACTTTGACGAATTACTTGCTGATAAAAAGATTTTGTTTTCTGCCGATGTGGATCAAAACGGCAAAGAGGATATTTTTGTTTTTAATGTAAAAGGTGATTCACTTTTCCTTGAAAAACACACTTTTAAAGAGTCAAATTTTCTCCGACAAACTTATTTTTTAGATAGCATTATTAGGCACCGAAACAGACCTCTTGCAAGATTCGGCTTTTTGGGGCTAAAGGATATGAATGGTGATGGAATTTCTGAGGTCTTTTTTGGTTTCCGAAACGCTTATCCCATTTATCCGCGAAAATTGTACAGGGTAGATGTGTCAGGTGGGGAGGTTATCTCAAGTCCATCTCTGGGTTTTGGTTTTAGAGAAAAAGGAATGCAGAACCATAGTTTAATTGGAAATGTGATTACCGGTATGTCACATGTTTCCAATAATTTCCTTAGAAATCCTCGAATACCTTTTCCCGATACTGCCGGATATGTGGCTGCCTTTGACCTGGACTTACAATTTTTAAACGGTATAGAACCAATACCTGTAGTAAATCACCCGGGGGCATGCAACAATGTAGTTATAGGTGATAATTTGTATTCATTTCTCCACGATTTAAAATCGGGAACCGGGCATTTGCAAAAAAGGGATTTAGAATATTTGGAAGTTCAAAAACAAATTTCAATTGATAATTTGGTAAAAGGAGGCATTCTCGATTTTAATGGTAATTTGCTTTGGCAATCCAATAGGCGCATTCATTTGTTGGATGAAGATTTATCAACCCGAAGGAGTGTATCATGTTCCTTGGCCAATAGTATGAAATCAATAGACCTAAATAATGACGGAGTAGATGAATTGCTGTTGACTTTACAAAACAATGCCGGTTGGCAAGTATTTGATCACAGCCTAAAATACAGTTATAATATTCCGTTGCCTTATCCAAATGCTTCTATTGTTCAGGTCGCAAATTTATCTATTGGTCCGCGGTTGGTGATATCA
The DNA here is from genome assembly GCA_020832345.1 of Cryomorphaceae bacterium. GTDB lineage: Bacteria > Bacteroidota > Bacteroidia > Flavobacteriales > Schleiferiaceae > CSBr16-58. Next base: position 21,572 of record JAFIEY010000071.1, read on the forward strand.
GATGGCGAAAGTAAGTTGTGTTTTGTCAGTTTTTCTTTGAATCCACATCGCTGGTTTAGCATTCCTTATGTTGTTATTGTTTTTGGATGCTCAATTTTCTTTTCGGTTGTAGGTTTTAATTTATTTGCAAAATCTATTCAAAGGAAATATGAGCAAAATGCAGAGCTTAACCGTTTGCAAATGTTAGCCCTAAAAAACCAAATTGATCCCCATTTTACGCTAAATGCGCTCAACACCATCGATTGGATGTATATGAATAAAGAGGAGGAAAAGGCTCGACAATTTTTGGGGAAAATTAGTCGGTTGATGCAGAAAGCACTAACATCCTCCCAGACTGTTCATCCCACCCTTTATGAAGAACTTGATTTTTGCAGGAATTTTTGCGAATTACAGGTTTTAAAGCTCAATGATTTTACTTTCAAAATTGAAGTCGATGCCGATATTGATCCGGAGTCGTATGTCGTGCCAAAGCAATGTATTTTTACCCATGTTGAGAATGCTTTAAAACACGGATTAAGTCCTTTAGATGGCAAAAAGACGCTTCATATTTCCATTTCCAAACAGCCAAAATTTATTTGCATAAAAATTACCGATAATGGCGTTGGATATAAAGAAAAAAGCGAAACCTCAGGAACCCAGAGAGGACTGGGTATTGCCAATGAAATTAATAAAACCTTTAAAAAGATCACCGGACGATCCACAGCATTTTTTGTAAAAAATCTAAAAAAAGGAACTTTAGTGGAGGTTTTTGTTGAGTTTTAAAGGAGCATGATATTTAGTTGAGTAAACCTGCATTATTTACAAAAGGTAGGGCTAACAGTGCTGCCCCTATGAAGCCAAAGATCGCAAGTCGAATCAAGATATTTTTGTAAAAGGGTGATTGGCTTTTTTGGTATTTAATAAATGACACGATTAGGCTAATAATTGCACCAATCAAACCGATGGCTAAATTGATGTCAGCTCCGGGCCAATGTAAACGCTTAAAAAGTATGCCTATACAAAGAAAGGATATGGTAATCCCAATCAAAATACTTCCAATAATACGCCATTTTGAAATACTTGAAAAAGCGCCTTTAGTGGGGATGTCTTTAAGCTGTATATTGTTAAAAAACGCAAAGCTCAGGTAAAAATAAAAGAACACAAAAACTGTCATGGAAAGAATAAATAATAGGTCGGCCATGGGTAAATACAAAAGTTTCATGATTTGAGATCCAAAGGCGATGCCCGCGATAATTTTCTCAAAATTCTTCATGGTTGATTTTTTTTAGGTTTTTAGAAGCCTATAATTTGATGGAAATCCTTTCATCAGATGCTTTTTCAATATTTAGGATAATTCACGGAAATATTTAGGGCAAATGTAAAATGAAATCTTTCAGTAATATAGCATGATGCCTAAAAATTTATCGTAGGTATTTTTTTTATCAAAAAGTTATTTATTAGTGCGTTTCACAAGCTCAACTGTGGTTAGTATTTTCGCAAACTCAAATTAATAAAATAGCAGAATGGAAATGGAGCGAATATTGGTGTTGGGTGCAGGGGGGCAGATTGGAACGGAATTGTGTGGTTACTTAAGTGACATATACGGTTCTGAAAATGTGGTGGCTACTGATTTAAGGCCGGTTAAAAGTCATGTTGGGCCATCGGAAATTCTCGATGCTTCAGATTTTGATGCATTAGAAAATATCGTAAATACGTATCAAATTACCACTGTGTATCACTTGGTTGCCATGTTGTCTGCCACCGCAGAAAAGCATCCGGTAAAGGGATGGGATTTAAACATGGATACACTTTTTCATGTATTGAATTTAGCAAAAGATAAGAAAATTCAAAAAGTATTTTGGCCGAGTTCTATTGCCGTTTTTGGCCCTACAACGCCAAAACACAATACCCCACAGCGTACAATTATGGAGCCTACAACGGTTTATGGAATCAGTAAATCGGCGGGCGAGTTGTGGTGTCAATATTACCATCAAAAATACGGGGTTGATGTGAGAAGTATTCGTTATCCGGGGCTTATTAGTTGGAAAGGAGAGCCGGGTGGTGGTACCACAGATTATGCTGTTGAAATTTTTTACAGTGCGGTGAAAGGGGAGAAATACACCTCCTTTTTAGATGAGAAAACCTATTTGCCGATGATGTATATGAATGATGCCATTCGCGCAACCGTAAATCTCATGCGAGCTGAAAAGGAAAAAATTCACATAAGGACATCATATAATCTTGCGGGAATTTCATTTAGCCCAAAGGAGTTACACGCAGCGATTAAAACTACATTGCCCGAATTTGAAGTGGATTATGCGCCGGATTTTCGTCAGGACATCGCAAATTCGTGGCCGGCTAGCATCGATGATTCTTCGGCGCAAAATGATTGGGACTGGAAACCTAAATACGATCTAAAAACAATGTGTGCCGAAATGATCGAGGGGGTTAAAAAGAAGTTGAACAGCTAGTGGAATTTTTACATTTATGTTATCTCGTTATGTTTTAATATTTTATCAACTTCAATTATACAAACCTGAGTCTGCTCTAAAAAGTCCCTTTCTGCCAAAATCTTCCTTGTCGGTAGATTTTTGAATCCTCACTTGCTCCGGTTCAAAAATCCCCTCCGCGTCGATTTTGATTGAAATCATCCTTTTTAGAGTGGACTCAAACCTAAAACACTGAAGATGAAATTCCTTAGTAATTCAAAATGCCCAATGAATGAAGATAATCGTAGCAAAATGGTTTTTGAAAATAACGGGTTGGGAATTGAAAGTGCCTGAGGGTGCGGATTTATCTCGATGCGTGATGTTAGCAGCACCACATACCTCAAATTGGGATTATCCTATTGCTCAGGCAGCTTGTTGGATTCTTGGCATAAAATGGAAATATTTTATAAAAGATTTTTACACCAAGAATTTTTTATTGGGTTGGTTCTTTAAAGCGACCGGAGCGATTGGGGTAAACCGAAGCCAAAGAAAGTTAAATCTGGTTGATTTTGCCATCAAACAGTTTTCAAAATACGATGATTTGGTGGTTTTGGTGCCAGCAGAAGGTACGCGGAAGCGGGTTGAAAAGTGGCGAACCGGGTTTTATCATATCGCGCTTGGAGCAAAAGTTCCGATTGCCCTCGGGTTTATGGATTATGGAAAAAAGCATACTGGGGTTTTGGCCGTTTTTACCCCTACAGGGGATTTTAAAAAGGACATGAGGTATATTGAATCTGAGTATAAAAAGGTAACTCCAAGGTATCCTGATAAATATAACGAGAAAATATTTTAGCGCAACTATTTCTATGACAAGTGGTAGAATTGTCAATTGGCATGAACATCTTAAATGCTTTTGTGTTGTAATTTTGATGTAATATATTAAAAATTAAAGCACATGAAATCAAAATTTTTTTGCATGCTCATTTCTCTTGGCGCTGTTCACTCCCTTTCAGCCCAATCTACAGTGAGTCTTTCAGCTACACCGCCGCCTATTGCCACGGTAGATGCAGGCAATGACACAATTGTTATGATTGGATCGTTAATTGTTTTACAGGGTCAGGTAAATGGTGGAACTGCGCCTATTCAAACAAGCTGGTCCCCTTCGTTAAATATGCCTGATTCCACAATCCTTACCCCATCTGTAAATGTCAGTCAGCCTACCATGTTTTATTTAACGGCAATTGATGGGAAAAACTGTGTGGTTGTGGATAGTGTATTTGTAGATGTTGCTATGAGCGTAAAGGGTTCTGAGGAGAAAAGCTATTCCGTTTATCCCAACCCAACGAAGGATCAAATTACCATACTCAGGCAACAAGAGGGTGAACTCCAAGTTAAATTACTCAATATGATTGGGCAAACCGTCGCTGTAGAGTCTTGGGATCAAGCAGGATTGGAAGTCCTTTTTGAATTTGGGCGGGTTGCTTCCGGATCTTATTTGCTTCAGGTAACGCAAGACGGAAAGACGACAACTTCAAAAATCATTATTGAATAATTGTTGGAATTTCACTTAACATTTTCAACCTCAAAAACTAAAATACATGAAACGAATATTTTTTACCCCGATTTTTTCTTTGGCCATAATTGCCGTTTCGGGTCAAATTCAACAAGAAGCCGTTTGTGACGGAGATTCTATAACCATTGAATTACCCGCTGCCATTTCGGGTAGTGCTATCCAATGGAGGTCTGGAGCAGATTCGCTTAACTTCACTGATTTAGCTGGTGAAACCGGGATGAACCTCACGGTGATGCCAAGTGCCACTACTTTTTACTATGCCAATATCTCTGGAGATAATTGTGATCCCTATTCATCCGATACAATTAGGGTCGATGTTTCTGCACCCCCATCCATAGCTGATGCTGGAGATGACATAACAGACTCCACCAATAGTGTAACTTTGGATGGTGCAGCCCCAACGTCTGGGGTTGGAACATGGAGTATTCTTCCCGGCAGTGGAAGTAATGCTGCTTTTAGTAATGTCAACGATCCGCAAAGTACGTTCACCGGAGATCCGAATGAGACGTATATATTGGCTTGGACTGTACAGAACCCGCCATGCCCGCCATCAATCGATACAATTGTGGTAAATTTGGGCGTTGCATCAGCGCCGCCATTGCCTTCAATTACATGTCTTAATAACACCATTTACGTTCATCCCACGGATAATGCCGGTCCAACTGCATGGGGGTGTCCGGGTTCAGGTACAGCCCAATCTTCCTCTGATGTAGATGGTCAGGCCAATACTTCCGCAATTATGACGAATTGTCCGAACCCAAACACTACAGCTGCTGCGGTTTGTGCTAATCTTACCGCCTTTGGTTTTTCTGACTGGTATTTGCCAGCATTTGATGAATTGGATTGCCTAAGAGATAACCTTTCTACTTTAAGTGGTTTTTCTAATGGCGGATATTGGTCATCTACTGAATTTACTGGAATTTTGGCGCTTAACGCAAAAATGAGAACATTTCCAACCGGAATGAGTGGTGCGAGTTCTAAGACCAGTACCCACCGCATTAGGTGTATTCGTCGATAAACTTTTTGTAAATGTTAAATTTAACAATCAAGCCCGGTAAAAAACACCGGGCTTGATTATTTTTACCGGATAAAATCACGATGAAAAACCACCCGGCATGTCAAATATTTTAAAATTAATTCTTTGCTTTTTTACCCTACCTTTTTTTGCTGAGGGACAAAATTACCTCAAGGGAAAAATGCCTAATTTCCCCGATCAATTGGTGTATTTGTTTTCCTATGAAGGCTATCAGTCCATGGTTGTGGATTCAGCTAGAACCAACGGAAGAGGCGAGGTCGTTTTTAAATATGAAGCACCTTACCAACACGGTTTTTTACGACTATTGGTGTCTCAAGGAAATTCCCCCGAAAATTCCGTGTATTTAGATATTGCGGTTGAGGATAGCGCAGTGTTTTTTAGTGAAGGAAAATTAATTACAACTAGTTTTTCTGCCGGAAAACTTAATATTGCATTTTATGACCTAAGCCATACATTGAGTAAACTACGCGACCAAAGATATGCTTTGGAAGAAGCAATGGTTGTTTTTGAAGAAGATAAATCTTTTTTCAGACGATTAAACAAACAATGGAAAAAGAATCGCAAAATGACCGATGAAGCATATCAAGGGTTTTACAGCAAAATTGGCGATTCGCCTTTTTCCGGACTCATTAGGGCCATGGAGCAATGGGAGCCAAAGGAGCCTGAGCTTGAAGAACCTTCCAGAGAGGATTTTTGGGCTGGAAAGTCTTTTGATGACCCCGTCCTTCTTCGTTGGAATATGATTTCTCAAAAAACACTTCAGTACTTTTCACTTTACGCAAAGGAAAATCTCAGTTATGACGAAGCCATGCGCGGGTATCGTTTATTTGTGAGCAGAACGATTGAACCGCTAGAGAAAAATACGCCTTTAAAAGAAAATACCCTGGAATTTCTTGTTGATGGTTTTACCCAAATGGGAATTGAAGAAATACTTGATTATATCGATGAACGATATTTTTCTGATGGTTTATGTGGTGATGAAAATGAAAGTTTGCAGCAAAAACTAGAAGCTATCCGGGCACTTAAGCCTGGAAATCGCGCACCTGATTTGGTGTGGGACGGCCCCAACTTACAGGATATAAAATCAAAATATACACTGGTGATATTTTTTAGTCCCGAATGTCCACACTGCGTGGAACACTTTCCAGATTGGGTAAATACAGCCGGTAAATATGATTCCAATGTCCTTCAGGTGGTCGCCATTTCTTTGGATGAAGGGATCGAAAAACTTTCTCCACCCGATTCATGGTTTGTCGGTGTAAGTGAACCCACTGCCGATGCATTTAAAATTCGATCAACACCCAATTTCATACTTTTAGATAATCAACAAAAAATTGTTGCAAGGATGAGGGATATGGATGAACTCAAAAAACACGTTGTCTTATAGCCTATTGTTTTTACTCAACATCCATCTCCCAAATCAACCCCTCAACCTCCTTTTTCTCCGAACTAAAATTGATGCCGATGAGGTGTAATTTTTTGCCAGAGTTTTGGTGTTTTTCCAGATAACCTCGTTCGCGGATTTGCTCAATGGCGTCTTCGGCGGACTTGTCGAGTTTGAACTCCATACAGTAAATGTGATCCTCAAAAATCACCTCGGCATCTGCCCGACCTCTCTTGGTATGCACTTCGGAATGGATGTAAACACCTAGCAATGAAAACAATAAATGTACGATGGCGTGGTAAAAGTGTTCGTTTTCTTTTTGCCACAGGTCGTAAGGAATATGGGCAAAAGCCTGGTTGATGGTTTTCTTTAGCTCCTTTTCATCCTTGGCTTTAAAGGCTTTTAAGAGATTGGAAAGAATGGTTTTGGATGGCGTAGTTTGAGATTTGATGTAAGCGTCTGCCAGTCCCCGTAAATAGGATTCTTTTACTTCAATATTGGGAAAAGAGAGAATGGCATTGTTGAGGATTTCGTCTCGACCGGAAATGGTGAGATAACCGGTTTGAAATAGTACCGGAATAAGCTTAATATCTTCAATATCAAAATTTTGCAAATCTCCGTAATCCGAGGTTACATTATCAAATCTATAAAAATGCTCTTCACGACTCTTTTTCATTAAGAACGTCGGTGTACCTGTAGCATACCAGAAATTAATAAAATCGCCGCCTCCACTAAAGAATCTCAACAGGGAAAACGGATTGTACACGGTTTCACCTTTTAGATGCCATTTATATCCGTTGTACCACCTTCTGATTTCCTCTTTATCAAAAACCTCGAGTTCTTTGGGGAAGTTTTGTTCCAATTCTTTTTGACTTATGCCGCAAAT
>JAFIEY010000086.1 GCA_020832345.1 Cryomorphaceae bacterium
TCGACCGCATTCCGCCCGTTGCAGACATATCGGTCGTTTGGGCCAAACACCCGGGCAACTACCTGTATATTTCTCCCCGCACCACCATGAAGCTATCCGCCACCGACAACAAAGCGGGCGTTAGAAGCATCAATTACAATATTGATGGTGGAAGCAGACAAACCTTTGGGCAAAACTTCAACATGCCCGACAGCTATGGCTTGCACACCGTACGCTATGATGCCACCGACAATGTTGAAAACAGAGCCACCGGTAAAACCTTTACCGTTTTCATGGACAATAAAGCGCCCCAAACCCGGATTCAGTACGCCAATCCGCAGTTCTTCGACCGCGACACCCTGTTCATTACCAGCAACACCCCGGTAACTCTGCCACGCTCGGATGCCGGATCGGGTATTCAAAAAACCGAATACTCCATAGACGATGGCGCGAAAAAAGCCTATGCACCATTTACCGTGCCCGGCGAAGGATACCATACCATCACATTCTTTTCTACCGATAATGTCAACAACGTGGAAAAAGAAAAAACCAGCAATGTATTTGTGGACAATACCCCTCCGGAGATATTTGTTAACTTCAGCATCAAATCCATTGGGGAACACAAAGGCTTGCCCGTATATCCCAATTACGTGCGCATGTACATTGCCGCTACCGACAAGCATACGGGAACCAAAATCATCAAGTATTCGGTTAATGGCGCCCCCATGGTAGAATATTCCAGTCCCAGAACCTTAGACGCCTCTGAAAGGAATATTTTCAGCAAAAACAAAAAATACTCGGTGAAGGTCATCGCCTCCGACAAACTCGGCAACGAAACCGAAAAAGTGGTAGAGTTCTATGTAGGTAAGGATGATTAAACATACTGCCAGAAAATGTGTTTAAAAAAAAGCGTCCGGAATCCGGGCGCTTTTTTTTCACACCCTATCTTTGCCTCACTAAATAATTCTCAAACAAACCCCTCCCCGAAGCCCAAATTTTATGCTATCACTTCACCGACCACTGGTCATTTTTGATTTAGAAACCACAGGCGTACAAGTCACCAAAGACCGCATCGTGGAGATGGGGGCAATTAAAGTTCACCCGGACGGAAAGGAGGAAGCAAAACGATGGTTGATCAACCCCGGAATGGTGATTCCCGATGAGGTCATCAAAATTCACGGCATCACCAATGAAATGGTCAAAGATGCACCTACCTTTAAGGAAGTGGGGGGTGAAATCATCAACTGGATCGGTAACAGCGATTTGGGTGGGTACAATTGCAATAAATTTGACGTTCCCCTTTTCGTGGAAGAATGTCTCCGCAACGATTACGATTTTGATTTGGAAAAACGCAAGGTGGTGGATGTACAAAACATCTTTCACCGCATGGAGCAGAGAACCCTTGCCGCTGCGTATAAATTCTATTGCGACAAATCCCTTGAAAACGCCCACTCAGCCGAAGCGGATTCTATGGCCACCTGGGAGGTTTTAAAAGCGCAGGTGGATCGCTACAATGAACTCGAAGACAATGTTGACTTTCTCTCCGAATTTTCCAATCGACAAAAAATTGCCGACGTTGCCGGGTTTATTGCCTATAATAAAAATGACCAGGAGATTTTCACTTTTGGAAAATACCGAAACCAAACGGTGGTTTCAGTTTTGGAAAAAGACCCCGGGTATTACGGTTGGATACTACAGGCGGATTTCCCACTTTATACCAAAAAAATCCTGACCAAAATCAAATTAAAAATGGCCGGATTTTAAGACCGTTCAAAATTCAAAAACCGTATTTATGAAGATCATTTGCATCGGCAGAAACTACGCAAAGCATGCGGCGGAATTAAAAAACGAAATCCCGGATGAACCGGTGATTTTTATGAAACCGGACACCGCATTATTATCCAAAGGAAATGATTTTTACCTCCCAAAATTCAGCGAAGAAATTCACTACGAAGCAGAATTGGTGGTTAGAATAAATCGCGTGGGGAAAAATATTCAAGAGAAATTTGCCCATAAATATTATAGCCAAGTGGCAGTTGGACTGGATTTTACCGCCAGAGATTTGCAGCAAAAACTCAAGGAAAAAGGACTGCCCTGGGAAAAAGCCAAAGGATTTGACGGCGCCGCAGCGGTGGGAAATTGGGTCGATTTAAACACATTGCCCAATGATATTAACAACCTTCGCTTTTCACTGCACATTGACGGGATAGAAAGGCAAAACGGATGCACTGCCGACATGCTTTTTCCCGTTGACAAAATGATCGCTTATGTTTCTAGCTTTTTTACCCTCAAAGTAGGGGATGTTTTATTCACCGGCACACCGGAAGGCGTAGGTAAATTGGAAAGAGGACAAAGACTAACTGCCCTTTTGGAAGGCTCAGAAAACTTAAATATGGTCGTAAACTAAAAAATTACGCCCTATAATCATTTCCACTAAATAAATAATTAGTTTCTTTTGTATCTTTGGCAATTGAAACCATGCCGTTGTGTATGGACAATGAAGAAATAACTTTTATAAAGCTCAAACAATGAGGAATAGATTACTCCTTATCGCAGTTTTACTGGGATTCACGATGCACACTCGGGGTCAAGCCATTATTGACACCATATTGTTCGAAAACTTTGATACCATTCCGATTTCGGGTAATACGTTTAATGTACCGGCATCTGGACAAACGCTTCCGCCTTCGGTGCACTGGAAGGTTTTTGACTCCATACCCTTGGCGCCATCTCAGCCCAATAGCTATCGCTCGGTTGCTGGCCCAAATGCAGGAACAAGCTTCTGGGATTCAGATATTTTAGATTTTACGGGCAAAAATTTTGTGCTTCTGGAATTTAAGCAAATCGCAAAAATCCATGGTACCGATAATGGGCGTATCTTCATATCTACCGACAGTGGTGTAACTTTCACGCAAGTAACATGCACAAATAGTCAATACCTTGGAGCCTCTACAAATTTCTGTGGCACGAATTATTTTAATGAAATGAATTATCCAATCTGGAGTGGTCCAACCACAAACATTTCAAATATATCTTATCCCTCTAACAACTGGTGGCAGGAGGAGATTTTCGATATTACTAGCTTAGTCGCCAACGAAAGTGCTGTAGTGATTCGCTTTAGTCACGGTTTCCCTGCTGTAAGTCAATTTATGAATATACCACCAGCAATGCCCGGCTGGTTTATAGATGATGTTTTTGCCATTGGTGCAACGTGTAACTTGCAACCGCCTGCCATTAATTTTACCCTTACCCCGCCTGTTAATTACAATAACCGTCCGGAAGGTTTTCAGCCTTGTGAGGGTAAATATACTATAGCATTAGAGGCAACTGACAATTCAGCTGTTGACAGTGTTGAATTGTTCTATCGAATAAACTTTGGCCCATGGCAAAGAAAAAACATGTTAAACCCCTTTGGTGATCGATACGTGGACACCATTCCATTTGTCTTTACAGATGATACCATTCAGTATTATGTCGTGGCTTGGGATGATCAATGTCCCAATAGCACCCGTCGTCCGTCTGACACAACACAATATTATCAGTTCCGTATTGGTGAGCAGCCGCCAATTAAATGTGGGACTTGGTACAATTGTGGAATGGTAAACGTTCCCTTTATTCAAGATGTACTGCCATGGGTTGTTGATTTCCAACATCCCGAATGGGTTCCGGGTACCGGCCCGGGCGCTCCAGGCACACAACACCGAGGAGATATGCCAGTCTCTCAAGGAGATAAAGATTGGATTGTTTCCCCATCTTTAAACTCAACCGGCTTTGCTTGGTCGGTGCGACAGGGCGCAACGCCTACCAACCTCACCGGACCTAATGTTGACAATACTTTGGGAAATTCAAGTGGAAAATATGTATTTGCAGCCGCTACGCAGGGTAGTGGGTTTTCACCAACCGAATTAACCTCCCATTGTGTGGAGGTACCGGCAGATTCTTGTTTATATATAGAGTTTTTCTATTACATGTATGGCGATATGGTACAAGAACTACGCCTAGACATTGATACGGGAGCCACAACTGCTCAATGGGTAACAGGTGTTTGGACACAAACCGGGCAGCAACAAACCGGGCCGAATCAGCCATGGCGCAGGGCATATATCCCGCTCGATGATTATAATGGCAAAACCCTACGTTTCCGTTGGAGAGCGACAAAACTTGGATCTATCAACAGGGCAGATATTGCCATTGACGATATTCGTGTAGATTACGCCTCACCTACCGATATGGAGGCTACCCTATTAGTTTCACCTTTGGAAGAAGGATGTAACTTTTCGGCCAATGAGCCCGTGAGCATGATTGTTCGCAACATCGGTTGTAACACGGCCACCAATATTCCCGTAGCCTACAATATAAATGGTGGGCCACCAGTTTGGGATACCATTCCCGGCCCGTTAGCTCAGGGAGACACCACCCTTTTCACCTTTACCCAAGGTGCAAACATCAGTGCCGTTGGGACGTATGATATTAAGGGATGGACAGCCATCCCCGGTGATGGAAATACCAGCAATGACACCACCAACACCATCAGCACGGTTACGGTGCCGGTTATTTCTACCTTTCCCCATATTCTCGATTTTGACGGCCCCGGCAACAACCCCGGTAACGGAACTTTTGCCAATGCGGGCACCATTTCCACCACCGACTGGGAAAGAATTCCCGATCCCACAGCACCCGGCGCATCCGGTTATGCCTTTATGGTCGGCGAAGGAATGACGCCTACCATTGCAACCGGCCCTTTTACTGATGTTAGTGGTTTTGGTAATTACCTATATGCAGAAGGAAACTTTGGAAATGCAGCTACCAATGCCGTATTTGAATCCAATTGCTTCGATTTGTCGCAAATGGCCAATCCAACATTTGACTTTTATTACCATGGATATCATGGCCAAAATACTTTTGACTCCTTGTGTGTGAATATTTTACCAACCGGTTCAACCACTTGGATTACCCCTCCTGGAGGTAGAATTACCAGCTTTTCACAAAGTGACGAATTAGATCCATGGACATATAGACGCTTTGATTTAAGCAATTGGGGCACCGGTAACGCCAAAATCCGAATTGTCGCATACCGGAGGACTGGAGGTGACCGGTGTGATATGGCCATAGACAATCTAGCGGTTTACAACCAAATTAATCAGGATGCTGGAATATTTAACATTCAACCTCCCGGACTTGGTTTGCCATTAGCTACAAGCCCAATGCCAACCCTTCACATTCGAAACTTTGGTTCGCAAACGCTAACCAGTATTCCGGTTGAAGTAGATATTACCCCGCTTTGTGGTCCCAATCAGGGAACACCTACTACTTACACGGCAACGGCTACCGTAAACATTGCTCCCGGACAAACCGGAACTTTTCAGGTTCCTGTTGCAAGCGGTATTACATACCCTAAAGGAAGATTCGAAATTTGTGCACGAACCGCCATCACTGCGGACAACAACACTTGGAACGACGAATGGTGTAAATATGTAACAGCTTTTACTGTGGACACCATCCCATTCATCGACAACTTCGACGACTGTGACCACTCCTCACAAGGTTGGTTCTCTCAAGCAGGTAAACAAATATGGGAAGTGGGTACACCAACCAGTGGTGCCGCTAGTCCGCCAAACGCATTTTTCACCAACCTAACCGGCCCTTACTATCCCGGTACTTCAGAATACCTGCGGGTACCATTACTTACCGGGTTTGATACCATTCAAGGTGCCCAAATTTCTTTCTCACAATTTATGCAATCTCCCACTGCCCACGGTGGACGGTTAGAAATACTTGAAGCTGGAAACTGGCTTCCTTTGGGCTCCGTAAATGCTGCTAACGTAGGATCAAACTGGCACTCACATGCGCCTTATGGTGTAGCTGGAACACCACTCTTCCCTACCGGCCCTGCGTGGGTAAGTAATACCAACGGATGGATTAACTCATCTTATCCTTTATTTGACTATAATTACTCTACCACGACCCTTCAGATGCGATTCCATTGGAAGAGTACCACTACACCTGCTCCACAAGCTGGTTGGGGTATAGATAACTTTGAAATATCTATCCCTCCCCAAAATAGCGCTGCGCCCGTGGCCATTAGGGCCAGAGATAACTTGGTATTCCCTTTGGTAGATCAAGACATCTATGTGACCATTGAAAACACCGGGCAAAAAAATCTGGATAGTTGTAAATTGAGGGTTAGCTTCGACAATGCTAACACATGGGGAAATGACTACTGGATTGTATTTAATCCGCCCTTGCGCTTTGGTCAGAGAAGAGAAGTTATCTACCCTGAGGAGTTGACAAATCCTGCAGCTGGTGCAACATACGGAATATGTGCTGTAACCAGCAGACCAAATAATAAGGAAGATAATTTACCTGCTGACGATTCAATGTGCGATAACGTTCCCGTGATTCCGGAATTTGACCTTGCCGATGATCCAAATAACGAATACTGTAACAATTTTGAAGATCCACATGCATTTAATTTTGTGCCAGTCAATGGTAATTTTATCCCCACTATTACACCGACCTGGCAAATGGGCACACCCAATCAAAACCCAATTCTGGGTGCTTATATTGGAAATAATGCATGGATGACTGGTCTTACCACTGATTATGTCCCTATGGATAACTCAGGATTGGTTACACCTGTATTTATCATCGACTCCCTTAATACAACCTATGAAATGTCCTTCTACCATAACTTCTTTACGGAAAAAGGTCATGATGGAGGTAACGTAGAATACTCGCAAGACGGAGGTGCAACTTGGGGTGTATTGGGTGAGTGGGAAAGAAATCCCGATACCTCTTATTCCTGGTACAACGAGCCATTCATCTTCGGATTGGATGTCATCAAACCGGGTTGGACACACAACTCCAACGGATGGCAAAGAGCTAGATTGAAGTTCTGTTTTGAAGTTGGCGGACAGACCATTTTCAGGTTTCGCTTTGGCTCAGACAATAACATCGAAAATGCCGGATGGGCCATTGATGACTTCTGTCTCCGCGAAATTCAGGAAAACTGCGAGTATTCCGTAAGTAGTGAGACCTATGTAATTGAAGACGGCTTGGCCATTGCACCTCCGGCTCCAAACCCGGCTCAAGGTCACACCTATATCGCTTACAACCTACCCCGCTCGGGTAACATGAAAGTTCAGGTGACCAACCTACTCGGACAAAAACTCTTTGAAGAAATAGAGATGAAACCCGAAGGTCGCAGTCAAACCAACTTTGACGTGAGTACCTGGAGAAATGGTGTGTATATCATTACCATTGAGTTTGAAGGAAAAGCTTATACTTCTAAACTCATCGTTCAAAAGTAGCCCTAGAAATCTAGTATAATTTTAAAAGCCCCCGATCATTTGGTCGGGGGCTTTTTTTTTACCACCATGAAAAATTGTCAGAAAAATCACTGATAACCATGCCTTTTTGACCGAAAGCATGCCAAGGTTTTGGTTGGAACATGATTTGCGTGTAGCAACCCAAAATAAACCTACCAATGAGTACCCAAAATTTCACCATTAAAAGTCAGGAGATGTTGCAGGCCGCACAGTTTTTGGCCAAAGAAAACCAACATCAATCCGTAGAGAATGTCCACATACTATTAGCCATTCTACAAAACGACAAAGACGTATTTCCCTTTTTACTTGGTAAAATTGGCGCCCAAACAAACGTAATTCAAACCGTGCTTGCAAAAAGCATCGAATCATTGCCCAAGGTGCAAGGTGGTGACCAGTACTTTTCACGAGGCGCCGGCGATGCCATCAGTAAAGCACAATCTGAAGCCAAAAAGAATGGCGATGAATACGTCGCCATCGAACATTTGGTTCTGGGTGTATTCCTCGCCAATGATACGGCCTCATCCATTTTAAAGGATGCAGGGGTAAACGAAAAGGAATTGCGAAAAGCCATTTCCGAATTGCGAAAAGGAGAAAAAGTCAAATCAGCCTCAGCAGAGGAAAATTATAACGCACTAAATAAATACGCAAAAAACCTAAATCAACTCGCGCGAGACGGCAAACTCGATCCGGTTATTGGTCGGGAAGATGAAATCCGCAGGGTTTTACAAATACTTTCCCGACGGACCAAAAACAACCCCATCCTTATCGGTGAACCCGGTGTTGGGAAAACCGCCATTGCAGAAGGCATGGCTCACCGCATCATCAATGGTGACGTGCCCGAAAACTTAAAAGACAAGCAAATTTTTGCCCTCGACATGGGCGCCCTTATTGCGGGTGCCAAATACAAAGGCGAATTTGAAGAACGACTTAAAGCCGTTGTAAAAGAAGTCACCGATGCCGACGGAAGCATCATCCTTTTTATAGACGAAATCCACACCCTGGTCGGTGCCGGAGGTGGAGAAGGTGCCATGGATGCCGCGAATATTCTTAAACCCGCCTTGGCCAGAGGAGAGTTACGTGCCGTTGGTGCCACTACCCTTGCCGAATACCAAAAGTATTTTGAAAAAGACAAAGCCCTCGAAAGGCGGTTCCAAAAAGTACTGGTCGAAGAACCGGATACCGAATCGGCCATTTCAATTCTTCGGGGGATCAAAGAAAAATACGAAACCCACCATAAAGTCCGAATTCTTGACGAGGCCATTATCGCCTCTGTTGAATTATCGGAACGATATATCGTGGAGCGGTTTCTTCCCGACAAAGCCATCGACCTAATTGATGAGGCTGCCAGTAGATTGCGTCTGGAAATCAATTCCAAACCTGAAGAAATAGACGCCTTAGATCGGAAAATTCGCCAATTGGAAATTGAACAAGCGGCCATCAAACGCGAAAAAGATGAGAAAAAGCTCGCCGTTATTCGGGAAGAATTGGCCAATCTCAACGAAAAACGCAACGCACTCAACAGTCGTTGGGAAATGGAAAAAGGAAAAGTAGATGAACTCCAGCGACTAAAAGAACAAGTTGAGCAATACCGTCTGGAAGCAGACCGCGCCGAACGCGAAGGTGACTATGCCAAGGTAGCCGAACTGCGCTACGGAAAAATAAAGGATACAGAGGAGCGTCTAAAGGGTTTGGAAAACCAACTAAAAACCCAGGATAGTTCCCGAATGATAAAAGAAGAGGTCACCGCAGAAGACATCGCGGAAACTGTCGCCAGATGGACCGGCATTCCCGTACAAAAGATGCTGCAAAGTGAACGTGAAAAACTCCTTCAGTTGGAAGACCATTTGCGCAAAAGAGTGGTCGGACAAGAAGAGGCATTATTGGCCGTTTCTGAAGCGGTACGAAGAAGTCGTGCCGGATTACAAGACGAAAATCGCCCCATTGGTTCCTTCATATTTATGGGCACCACTGGCGTTGGAAAAACGGAATTGGCCAAAGCCCTGGCAGAGTATCTGTTCAACGATGAAAAAGCCTTGATTCGCATAGACATGAGTGAGTATCAGGAGCGTCATGCCGTAAGCCGACTCATCGGGTCGCCGCCCGGCTATGTCGGATACGATGAAGGTGGTCAACTTACCGAAGCCGTTCGCCACCGCCCCTATTCCGTGGTTTTATTTGACGAAATCGAAAAGGCACACCCGGATGTTTTCAACACCTTACTTCAAGTTTTAGACGATGGCCGCCTGACCGATAATAAAGGTCGAATGGTCAATTTTAAAAACACCATCATCATTCTAACCTCCAATCTCGGTTCACAGCAACTCACCGAAATGATGAAAGACATGACCGATGATAACCGTTATGAAATAATGGAGAGCGCACGTACATCCATCATCGATGTTCTCAAGCAACACATGCGACCCGAGTTTATCAATCGAATAGACGAAACCGTTGTGTTTGCCCCACTAGGCGCCAATCAAATGGAAAACATTGTTCGCATTCAATTGAACATTCTAAAACAACAGCTAAAAAAGAACCACATCACCATGGAAGCTTCACCGGAAGCGGTCAAGTATCTCGCCGAGGTGAGTTACGACCCACAATACGGTGCTCGTCCGGTAAAAAGAACCATTCTAAAACGCGTGACCAACGAGATGTCGAAAGAAATTCTCAAAGGAAATATCGGTGCCGATAGCGTTCTTTTGGTGGATTATGAAGACGGTAAATTGGTGTTTAAGCCGATTTAATTGTTCTGTTCCTTCCGTACTTTTGCCGCATGGGAAACAGAAAACGAAAGAAGGAAGTTCATGAACTGGACATCACAGGTGCTGGTGCAAAAGGCAAAGCCATTGCGCATTTAGAAAATGGAAAAACCGTAATGATTCAAGGTGCCGTGCCGGGAGATCGCGCAAAGGTTTTGGTGTACAAACAAAAAAAACGGTATGCCGAAGGGAAAACCTTAGAAATCCTCTCCCCCTCGCCGGATCGAATAGAACCCGAGTGTCGGCACTTTGCCTATTGCGGTGGTTGTAAATGGCAAAATTTGACCTACGAAGCGCAACTGCGTTTCAAATCCGATGAGGTACACCAAAACCTGAAGCGCATCGGACATTTGCAACTACCTGAAGCTGAGCCCATCCTGCCTTCCCCGGGGATATTCTATTACCGCAATAAGTTGGAATACAGTTTCTCCACCCACCGTTGGCTGACCGAAACCGAAATTGAAACCGAAGGAAATATTGAATTGCGCAATGCTTTGGGATTTCATGTACCCGGGCGCTGGGACAGAGTAATTGATATTCAACATTGTCACCTCCAACCGGAGCCCTCCAACGCCATTCGTAATTTTCTCCGCGATTATGCGCAAAAAAACAACCTGAGTTTCTATCATCCCTACGACAAAGTTGGTGCTCTCCGCTCCCTAATGATTAGAACTTCCGGCATTGGCGAAGTTATGGTTTTACTGCAATTTGGTCCGGCAGACAACATCGACCACCAGAAAATAATGGACGATATTAAAGCTGAATTTCCCCAAATTACCACCGCTTTATACACCATCAACCACAAGGGAAACGAATCCCTTTACGACCAGGAAATGCGCATCGCCAACGGGCCGGGATATATCATGGAGGAAATGCCGGCCTTTCGCAAAGGCGATCCGAATTTGAAATTTAAAATCGGGCCAAAAACCTTTTACCAAACCAATGCCCTGCAAGCCGAAGCACTTTACCGCATCGCACTCGAATTTCTCAACCCACAACCGGATGAACTCCTATACGATTTATATACAGGCGTGGGAACCATCGCACTTTACGCAGCCCACTCCGTCAAAAAAGTCATCGGTTTGGAATTGATTGAAGACTCCATCCGCAGCGCCATAGAAAATGCCAAACGAAACGAAATCGATAATGCCGAATTCTTTGCAGGCGACATGCGAGAAGTTTTAAATGAAGCCTTTATCGAAAAACACGGTCGTCCGGATATCCTTATCGTTGACCCACCGCGTGAGGGCATGCATCCCACCGTGGTCAAAACCATCCTGGAAATTCAACCCGAACGCTGGGTTTACGTTTCTTGCAACAGCGCCACACAGGCCAGAGACCTCGCCCTGATGAAGGACAGTTACGAAGTGGTAAAATTCCAACCTGTGGACATGTTTCCGCACACCCATCACGTTGAAAATATAGCCCTGCTTCAACGAATAAAATCAAACGACTAATATGAACTTGCTTTCCATAGAAAACCTCGCCAAGGGGTTCGCCGATAAAATGCTGTTTTCCGGACTGCATTTAGGTCTTCACTCCGGCGAAAAAGTCGCATTAGTCGGAGCCAACGGCGCCGGAAAATCTACATTGATGAAAGTCCTGATGCAGGAGATTTTACCCGACGAAGGCAGAGTCGCCATTCGGAAGGGAATTCGGGTAGAGTACCTCAGGCAACATCCCACTTGGACGCCCGGCATGACCGTCAGGGCGGTGATGCTCGACGCCGATCACCCAACCATTACCCTGTTTCACCAATACCACAAAGCAGTTGCTGAAAACAATGCCTCGCAAATGGCGGAATACAGCGATTTGATGGAAAAACACAACGGTTGGCAATTAGAAGAAAATCTTTCTGAACTCCTCCGGCGATTTGAACTGGAAAATGCATTGTACAAACCCTGGAACGAATTGTCGGGCGGCCAACAAAGAAGACTTGGTTTGGCTCGGTTACTATTTGCCAAACCCGATGTGATGCTACTCGATGAGCCGACCAACCATCTGGATTTGGACATGGTCGAATGGTTGGAGAAATTTCTTTCTGATCCAAATTTCAGCTTAATCATGGTCACCCACGACCGCTATTTCCTCGATGCCATTGCAGATACGATTTGGGAACTGGAAAGTCAGCAAATATTCAGACATGAAGGTAATTACGCATCCTATTTGGAAAACAAAGTTTTACGAGACGAAATCAACCAGGCCACTCTTCAAAAAAACAAAAACCTTTACCGCAAAGAATTGGACTGGATGCGTCGGCAGCCCAAAGCCCGAACGACAAAATCCCGTGCACGAATAGATGCTTTTGGCAATTTAGAGTCCAAAGTAAAACAACAAAACCACCAAAAGTCGATGCAGCTGCGTACCGAAAAAGTTGCCGAGGGTGGAAAAATTTTGGAACTGGTCAACGTTTCCGTCGCGAGGGGAGAAAAACGACTGCTCAACAATTTAGAATACGTTTTTAAAAAAGGCGACCGCATCGGTCTGGTCGGGAAAAACGGAATGGGCAAAACCAGTTTATTGGAAGTCCTCACCGGTCGATTGGATCCCGCGACCGGCAAGGTAATTCACGGACTAAATACCAATATCGGGTACTTTAGGCAAGACGATAACATACTAAACCCCGACCTTCGGGTAATTGATCAGGTAAAAGAAATTGCCGAATACGTCACCTTAGCCGACGGATCCGAAATCAGTGTAAGTAAGTTTTTAGAAGAGTTTCTTTTTTCGTACGCCAAGCAGCAGGATTTCATCGAGGGCCTAAGCGGCGGAGAAAAAAAGCGACTGCAATTGCTCCTCGTACTCATTCAGCATCCCAATTTCCTGATTCTCGACGAACCCACAAATGACCTCGACAGAGATACCCTACTGGTGCTTGAGGAATATCTGGAGAATTTTCAAGGCAGTATGATTCTGGTTTCCCACGACCGTTTCTTTTTGGATCAATTGGTGGATCAACTTTGGGTAATGGAGGGAGAAGGTAAAATGCGGATGTTTCCCGGAAACTATACCGAGTACCGCGAATTCAAACGAAAACAAAAAGAGGCCATACCAAAGATAAAAACAACTTCAACGCCTAAGAAAAGTAAAACAACGGGTGGACTGACTTACGGAGAGCGCATAGAATACGACAAGCTCATGGAATCTATGGACAAGCTCGAAGCAGAAGTCAAGAGATTATCGGATCAGGTAGCGGAAAAGGCAAACGATTTTGATGCCTTACAACCTTTGTTGGAAGAATTGCAAAAAGCCCAAAACACATTAGATACCGCCATGGAAAGGTGGTTAGAATTGGAAGAAAAATTAGACTGATATGTTGACAATTGATAGCGTAATCATCCAACAACTCGTCGTTCACCATGTGGGAAATGCTGCGTTAGAAGACGGAGTGCAATTATCTGAACACCCCGTGGATTTAACGGATGACCAATTAAAAAGCGTGGTCAAAAAATATTTTCTCACACCCTTTTCAGGTAATGAAATGTATGCCTTTCAAAATGAAGTGGGTTTGGAACAAAACGAGGTTTACACATTGGCTCAACGTATATTTGAGAATCCCGACGTCCTTTACGAGCAAAGTAAACTCTTGGCCCAACACCTGTATAAATGTAGCCAACACCCTAAAATTAAAGACGGAGAATTATTTGTTGCCTACTTTACGGGTCTGGTATTTAGGGATAAGCGCGTAAATGCCATAGGTATATTCAAATCCGAAACCAAAAACGATTTCCTGAAAGTCAACCTAGAAAACACAGACCAACCCATAACCTGGGAAAACGGCACCAACGTCAACAAGCTCGACAAAGGCTGCCTTGTATTTGATTTAGACGACGAAACAGGGTATCAGGTTTGTATTATCGACAACCTAAACAAGGCAAATGAAGCCGTGTATTGGAAAGAAAACTTTTTGTCAGTCAGACCACTGCAAAACGAATATCATCAGACCAACGAATTTCTCGACATCACCAAGGCCTATGTTAAAAACCAGGTTCACGAAGATTTTGAAGTTTCAAAAACCGATAAAATAGACCTGCTAAACCGTTCGGTAAACTACTTCAAAACCCACGAAGTGTTTGACAAAGAAGAGTTTGAAGGAGAAGTATTGGGAGACGAAGCCATCATAGATTCCTTTAGAAATTTTGACAGCAATTATCGGCAAGAGCGAGAAATAGACCCATCCGATACATTTGACATTTCGGAAACTGCCGTTAAAAAACAAGCCCGCACCTTCAAAAGCGTACTCAAATTAGACAAAAACTTTCACATTTATATCCACGGCGACCGAAATCTCATCCAAAGTGGCATCGATCCCGACGGACGAAAATATTATAAGGTTTATTATGAGGAAGAAACTTGAATCAATTACGAATTTGAAGCCGAACAATCTTCGGTATTCGTGGAAGTTTCGAGAAACCGAGCGTTATTGGGAAAAGGGGTTGAATGTTAAGGCGTTGAGTCGTTTTTAGACCGAACGTTTTTCGGTTTTCGTGGAAGTTTCGTAAGACCGAGCGTTTTTGTGCAATGGGGTTGAATGTTTAGGCGTTGAGTCGTTTAGGTGTTTAGTCGTTTTGAGACCGAACCTTTTTCGGTATTCGTAGAGATTGCGTGAGACCGAAACCATTGGGGCATCGTTTTTATAGTAAGCATCACACACAGGATCAACCCCGTAGGGGTGTCGGTGATTATAACAGCATAACCCACACGAACCACACAACCCCGTAGGGGTGTCGATGATTATAATAACGCCACAAACACTCACCTACTAGCTCCGTAGGAGCGACCGAAATAATTGCCCCAGGTTTTAACCTGGGGGTAAGAAGCAAAGACACCTACCTTGCATTATATATATCCCGAAACCAACCTCCAACCTCCAACCTCCGACCTCCGACCTCCGACCTCCGACTTCCGACTTCCGACTTCCGACC
>JAFIEY010000091.1 GCA_020832345.1 Cryomorphaceae bacterium
CCCCTAGGAGAAGTGTACAAGTTAGAAATACATTGTAATGTTTTTTCATGTCAAATAGATTTTATGGTTAATGAAAAAAATAAAGCCCAAATATAAGGAAAAATTTCTTTTAATGGTGAACGTTCTATTATTTTTTTGTAAAAAAAGCACGCTGTTTTTCATCAACCACTTTTTGCACGCTGCCTTTTCCATTAAGTCATCAACCTCCCACTTCGGTATAGGTGCGGCAAAACGAGGTTATTGGCCTTTTATTGACGGGCACTAACCAACCGTTTCTTTGGTGTATTGTTTCGGCGTCACCCCATACTTCTTCTTAAACGAAGAAATAAAATGACTGGGGTTTGAGTAGCCTATATGAAAGGCAATTTCGTTGATTTTATACTTTCGACTTTCCAGCATGCCTCGGGAAATTTCCAGTTTGTAATCCAACACAAAACCAAATACCGTATTTCCATAGACCTCTTTAAAACCACTTTTTAATTTGGTGTCGTTGATGCCTACCTTTTTAGCCAACTCCGCAATTGAGGGTGGATTTGTGTAATTGGTAATGAGAATGTCTTTGGCTTTTTTTAACCGCTTAACCGAATCCTCGTCTTGTAAAAATGGACAAGATTCCACATCCGAAGCAGAATCATGACTGAAATAGCAAGCCAGGATTTCATAAAGTTTGCCCTTTATAAAGAGTCGTTGTGCCTGCGGACTGAGCCGCGCATTGAAGAGCTGCTGCAAAGGAGCGATTATACTCGGTGGCAACGGGCGTTCTTCGTAGTATTTACGTTCCGCATTTTCCGATGATAAAAAAGCCATCTCGGGTGCATCGGAAACGAAAAGTTCGTGCAAGTGCGCAATGGTGGTATGAATGTGAACCAATTTGCTGTCGATGCCGCCAAATAGTGAAATGGGCACATCTTTTCCCGGATCATATAAAAAGAAACTTTTGTTTATGCCCAATGTTTTTGAGTAATGCGGACTAAACACAAATGTGACTTCCTCGGATAAACAAAAGAAAAAATGAACCGCCGGTGATTTGGCTGCAATTTTTAAAGGTTCTTGCAAATCATCTTGTCCGGCTGCGAATAATTCTAAAAAAATACCATCTTCTGAAGTGTATTGCAAAATCTTACCGATAGCGTTATTTTTTGGCGTTTCTGTTTCGCCCTGATTTCTGTTCATAAAGGATTTTTTATTTAGAATGAGTTTAAACAGTAGGTTTGATAAGGGTTTTGTTTCTGTGGTTAAAAATGCAAAGGTACATTTTGGCGTAATTAAAAATCCGTTTAGCGTTATTTTTCTCGATTTGGGTAGGTGTATTTTTGTGGCGCAAATAAAGTCATGAAGAAAAAAGACCAAAATATCCTCGATCATTTTCACGTCATCGGTATCAGCTACCGATCTGCCGAGGTGGAAGTGCGGGAACAATTTAGCATAACCGCTGATAAAGAGGGTGAATTTTACGATGCACTAAAGGCCAAAGGACTCAAGGACGTGATGTTTATTTCCACTTGCAACCGCACGGAAATTTACTTTTTCTCCGAAAAAATTCACCCGCTGGTCAATGTTTGGCTGGAGATTACCAATGGGGACACCGAAACCCTCATGAATGCACATTTTCACCATAGGGGTGAGGATGCGCTCAATCATCTTATCCGCGTTGGTTGTGGCTTGGAATCCCAAATCCCGGGGGATTTTGAAATTATTATGCAACTTAGAAAAGCCTTCAGAAGGGCCAAGTCTGCTAAGTTGGCCAATGGGCTTTTCGAGCGAATGCTCAACACCGCCATTCACACCAGCAAACAAGTAAAACACCAAACGGCCTTTAGCACCGGTGCTTCCTCGGTTTCTTATGCCGCCGTCAGATATTTAAGAGATGCCTTCGAGCTTTCTAACCCAAATATATTACTCGTTGGATTGGGAGAAATTGGACGGGTTACTTTGGAAAACCTGCTCAAACACTTTCCCAGTTCTCATATTTCCATTGCCAACCGAAGTGCTGAAAAAGCGCAACTTTTCGCCGAAACCTATGAGGTTGGAACCGTTGCGTTTTCAGCCTTACACCAAAGTGTTGCCAATTTCGACGCCGTTATTGTCGCAACCGGTGCACCAACACCTATTCTCGATGGGGCAAATTTAGGCGGAACCGAAAATTGCATCATGATCGACCTCAGCGTGCCGGCCAATATCGACAGAAATGTGGGGGCTTTGCCCGGAATCACACTGGTTGATGTGGATGCCCTTTCCGAAATCACCAAAGCAACTTTGGATTCCCGATTGGAAATGATTCCACGTGTAGAAAAGCTCGTTGAAGAAAACATGCTCGAATTCACGATGTGGTACAGAAAACGAGAACTGCTTCCCATCATTGGTGATATGACGGAACAACTTCGTCAAACCCTTTCACTCGAACTTAATCTCAATCCCTTAAATGACCAGCAAACCCAGGAGTCGTTTGTTGATCGTACCGTAAAACGGTTTGAAGCCGATCTCTTTAAAAAAATTGAAGATGGCGTCCGAAGGGGAGATAAAATTTCCATTAAAGGCTTTGCCTCTAAAGCTTAAAATGTATCCTAAATCATGGTAAAATCCATTCGCATTGGTACACGCGATAGTACTTTGGCTTTGTGGCAAGCGAAAGCCGTTGCCGATGTTTTATACGCAATAACCGAATCTACTGAAATTGTTCCGGTAAAAAGCAAAGGCGATTTAGATTTGCAAACACCCCTGCACCAAATGGGGGGAACCGGTATTTTTACCAAAGTATTAGACGAAATTCTGCTTTCGGGAAAAATAGATATTGCTGTGCACTCCCTAAAAGATTATCCGACGGTAATGCCAGCGGGTATTAAACTGGCGGCGGTTCTGCCCAGAGAAGATTATCGAGATATTCTGGTACTAAAAAATAGCGCTGATTTTTTGACTTCGGATACTGGACTTGTGGCCACCGGCAGTATTCGTCGAAGGGCGCAATGGCTCAATAAATACCCCGGCCACCAACTGACCAACCTTCGCGGTAATGTGCAAACGCGCTTGCAAAAGCTCCAAAACAATGACTGGAACGGTGCTGTTTTTGCAAAAGCCGGATTGCTGCGGCTGGGTCTTGTGCCCGACAATGCCATCGAGCTCGATTGGATGATTCCGGCGCCGGCACAAGGTGTAGTGGCCATTACTTGCCGGGCGGATGATCATAATCTATTTGAGCTTTTGCAAAAAATAAATCACCGCGAAAGCTGGGATACCAGCTTGTTTGAACGACAGTTTCTCAATACCTTGGAAGGCGGTTGTTCTGCGCCAATTGGTGCCCTGGCCAAAAAAACACCTGATGGCTACGATTTTTGCGGAGGTGTTTTTTCCCTTGACGGCAAAAAGAAAGTCGTTATTGAAGAATCTTATCCCTCCGAGAATCCGGTAAAATTGGGGGCGCGAGCAGCAGAAGTTGTGCGCCAAAAAGGAGGAAACCTATTGATGAAGGAAATTCGTGAAACGCTATAGTGTGCTAATTACCCGCCCTTTAGATTCCGGACACCTACATACGGTGAAATCGGTCAATTGGGATATGGAAATTGCCCCGGCACTTTCTTCCCGAGCTTTGGCCCTGCCCGGATATGAAAGCCCTTGGGGTACAAAATGGTGGATGATTACCAGTGCCAAAGCCATTGGAGCGTTTTTGCATTACCACCATTTACACCCGACAGATAAAATTGCTTGTACGGCGCCTGCGGTGAGAGAAAAGCTTTTAAAAATGGGTATTGTGCCAGGTATTGCCGCTGAGAGTGCAGCCGCATTGGCCAGAAAATTATTGCTAAAAAAACCCGAGGGAGTTGTGCACCTTTGTGCAAAACACAGTCGGCCTGAAGCCGGTGAAATTTTTGCCCAAAAAGAAATTGTTTATCGCCAAATTGCCGTTTACGAAACCATTCCGGAAAACTATTGTATTACATGGAAGAGTTTTGACGGATGGTTGCTCATGAGTCCCCGTTCACTGGAAGCCTTTGCCTGCGCTCTGCCCCCGAGGGATATGCCGGTTGGCGCCATTGGACAGACCACTGCCAAAGCGTTAAGCGACGCGGGATTTACCCGTATTTTTGTTCCTTCTAAACCCGATATTGACACTTTAATTTTAGAATTTAATGCCTACCTCAAAAATCAAAAATGACCTTTTCCTTCGCACGCTCAAGGGAGAACATGTAGAACGTCCACCCGTTTGGATGATGCGCCAGGCCGGACGATATTTGCCCGACTTCATGAAGCTAAAGGAAAAGTATCCTTTTTTTGAACGTGTACAAAATCCTGAATTGGCCGCAGAAATTACCGTAATGCCAATTGATCAGGTTGGGGTAGATGTGGCCATTTTATTTTCCGATATATTGGTAATTCCACAGGCCATGAACTGTGAAGTGCAAATGGTGCCGGGTAAGGGTCCCTTTGTGCCCAATCCCATTCGTTCTATGGCCGATGTAGAAAGGTTGATTACACCACCTGCTGAGGATGTCCTATCCTATGTTATGGATGGAATTCGCGCCACCAAACAAATGCTCGACAACCGGGTGCCACTTATCGGATTTGCCGGTTCTCCTTGGACTATTTTGTGTTATATGGTGGAAGGTCATGGCTCAAAGGATTTTAGTGTGGCCAAGGGATTCTGCTTTTCACAGCCTGAAGCCGCCCACGCTTTGTTGCAAAAAATTACCGATATCACCATCGATTATTTACAAGCCAAAGTCAGAGCCGGAGCAGACGTAATTCAGGTCTTTGATTCATGGGGAGGCTTGTTGAGTCCGGGAGATTATAGCGAATGGTCATTGCCATACATGCGCCAAATTGCACAGGCCATCAATCCACTTGTGCCGGTTATCTTATTCGGCAAAGGATGTTGGTTTGCCCTCAATGAGCTTCGGGAGGCCGGAGCAAATGCACTGGGTGTGGATTGGACACTTTCCCCCGAAAAGGCCAGAGAAATTGTGGGCGCAGAAACGGTATTACAAGGAAATTTTGATCCCTCAAAACTGTTGTCGCCAATTCCCGTTATCCAAAGTGAAGTGAACAAAATGATTGATGGTTTTGGTGTTCAAAGGTATATCGCCAACCTCGGACACGGTATTTTACCCAATATACCGGTCGATCACGCCAAGGCTTTTGTTGATGCCGTGAAAAATTATCGTATATGATTCGAGAAACTTTTACCGATTACATCCACAAATTGCAAAATCAAATTTGCGAAGGCTTGGTTTCAGTTGGTGGAGGTAAGCTTTTTGAAGAAGATCGATGGGAAAGACCGGGCGGCGGTGGTGGTATTACCCGCATCATTCGCGCTGATGATGTCTTTGAAAAAGGTGGGGTAAATACTTCTGTCGTTCACGGAAAACTGCCCGAAACCATGCAAAAGCGGTTGGGCGTTTCCCATGAAGACTTTTTTGCCTGTGGGATTTCTCTGGTTATTCACCCGGTTAACCCCCATGTACCTACCGTCCATGCCAATTTCCGGTTTTTCGAACTTTACGATAAAAATGGTGAAGTAGCCGATCGTTGGTTTGGTGGCGGTGCGGATTTAACCCCGTATTATTACTGTCAGGAGGATGTTGTGCATTTTCACAAAACCCTGAAAGCTGCAGCAGATCCCTTTGGGGCAGACTTGTATCCCGAATACAAGAAAGCGTGTGATCACTATTTTTTTAACGCCCATCGCGATGAAAATCGTGGGGTTGGCGGTGTGTTTTTCGATTACCTAAAAGCGGATGAATCCCGTGATATTCAGTTCTGGCTGGATTTTGTTTGTGCCATGGGTGATTCGTTTTTATTTGCGTATTTACCCATAGTTGAACGGCGAAAAAACGACCCCTACGGAGAAGAAGAACTTCAATGGCAAGGCATCCGCCGGGGTCGCTATGTTGAGTTTAATCTTATTCACGATAGGGGAACGCTGTTTGGATTAAAAACCAACGGGCGCATCGAATCGATTTTGATGAGTCTTCCGGCCACCGCTCGCTGGGAATACGACCATCATCCCGAACCGAATTCACCAGAAGCCGAACTACTTGAAGCTTTGAAGCATCGAGATTGGATAAATAACCCATTGTAAAATAACCCACATGGAATTTCCTTATACCCGAAACAGAATTTTACGCCAATCGTCGGCTATGAGAGATTTGGTCGCCGAAAACCGAATCCACACCGATGATTTTATCGTGCCTTTATTCGTCATTGAAGGCGAAAACAAACGCGAAGAAATTCCCTCTATGCCCGGGTATTTCAGAATGTCGCTCGACTTGTTGGAGGCGGAGGTTATGGACCTTTGGTCGCTTGGCCTTAAATCTGTATTGCTTTTTGTCAAAGTGCCGGATGAACTAAAAGACAACCGAGGTACCGAAGCACTAAACGAAGACGGACTTATGCAGCGTTCCATCCGGGTGATTCGCCAGGCTGTACCCGATATGCTTGTGATGACAGATGTGGCCCTTGATCCGTATTCATCTTTTGGACACGACGGAATTGTTATTGAAGGAGAGATTGTCAATGATGCTACGGCAAGTGTTTTGGGAGAAATGGCAGCATCTCACGCCAGGGCAGGTGCCCAAGTGGTTGCTCCTTCAGATATGATGGATGGACGAATCGCCATGATTCGCGAATCTCTGGAGGCGGAGCAGTATCACCAAACGGGCATCATGGCCTACAGTGCAAAGTATGCCTCAACTTTGTACGGCCCCTTTCGCGATGCCTTGGATTCTGCACCAGGCTTTGGCGACAAAAAGACCTATCAAATGAATCCCGCCAATGGTCGTGAAGCCGAGCGAGAAGCTTTGATGGATGTAAATGAAGGCGCTGACATTATCATGGTGAAGCCGGCTACTTTTTATCTCGACATCATTCGCAGGTTGCGCACCCAAATCAGTCATCCCATTTCTGCTTACCAGGTAAGTGGCGAATACGCCATGATAAAAGCGGCTGCTGCGAAGGGCTGGTTAGACGAAACCCAGGTAATGATGGAAAGCCTCCTGAGTATTAAACGCGCCGGAGCCGATTTAATCGCGACGTACTTCGCCAAGGATGTGGCAAAACTTTTGCGAAAGTAGAGGAGAATTGGAATAACTATTGCGGAAATAAAGGGGTGTCATTTTCAATACATCCACCAAATTAACATTTACACATTAAAACCTGAACTATGAAAAAATTGACCCTATTGTTGTTGTCTTTTGTTGTGATGATGGCTTGCCGTAGAGAAGGGCCTCCCGGGCCTCCAGGACCAGCCGGCCCCGGTGCTAAATTCACCATACTCGATGTCACCGTTCAACCTTCGGATTGGCAACCTTTTGGAAATCCCGAAGAAACAGATTTTCAATATTACGCATCCTTTGGTGCGCCCGAAATTACCCAGCAGGTATTTAATAATTCACTGGTTATTGGGTATTTCATCGATAATGGTGTTGCATTTATTTTACCCAACACCATCAATCAGGGAGATTATATCACTGAATTTAGTATGATTCATGCGGTGGGGGTAATCGATTTTATTGTGAAAGACAGTGATTTGGAGACAGAACCCCCCAATTACCCCATTGATTTTCGCGTGTACATCGTCGACGGCAGCGCCAGAGTAAATGGCATGGAGGATTGGAGTATGGAAGAGATTGAGGAATATCACGAAAAAATGATGGCAGAATAATAGAGAATGAAAAGCCCGGAGTAAAACATCCGGGCTTTTTTTATTTAAAAAAGTTGTAAGGATGTGTAAGGCTAATTTTTGAGTCCACTCCAAAAAAGGATGATTTCAATCCAAATCGAGGGGAATTTTGAACCGGAGCTAACGATTTGTTAGAAACGATAAAAAATCTATGACAAGGAAGATTTTGGCAGAAAGGGCCTTTTTAGAGCAGACTCATTATTGAGGCCACTCTAAAAAGGATGATTTCAATCAAAATCGACGCGGAGGGGATTTTTGAACCGGAGCTAACCAGCTGTTAGTGAGGATTCAAAAATCTACCGACAAGGAAGATTTTGGCAGAAAGGGACTTTTTAGAGCAGACTCATTACTGAAATCCTCATTAAAATCTCCAATCAAAAGTCCTACCTCATCTCCGAAAAAAGGTTTTGTCAAGCGAATATTTAAAGCCGTAAAATCTCCAAATGCAATTGTATCAAAAATAAATGAAGCTTCATAAAAATTACTTTCATCAATAATGGTATCTCCATTTTCACCTATTTTCCAATATCTATTTGCTTCAGATTTAGCGTCAATAATCTTAAACTCATAGATGGATTCCAGGTAACCATGCGCATCAAAAAACTCCCAAATACCTGATTTCAGACCATTAATAACCTCTCCTTTGGCCCTTAGAGATCCCGCTTGATCATAATACTTCTCCTCTCCATTTTTTTTTCCACTTTTTAATTTAGTCTCTTGCTTCCTACTCCCATTTTCCCAATAAACAACAAGCAAAGAATCCCCACTTTCACTAAGAATAATCTCTTCTTTCAATGTAGTAGCCTCATTGTTTTGAGTGTCATTAGCACATGACCATAGCAGGCAAAAAATTACGACGGTTGATCGTATGTTTTTCATTGTAAATCTGTTTGGTTTTTGGACATCCCGGTAGGGTCAATCAAATTAATCGGGTTGTTTTGCACAAAATTATATGGCGTTACCCAAGAGCGGTAGGCATTCATCGGATCCACAGAAAGCCACATCCTAAATAAAGACTCTTATGATATTAAACATAATATAAAAAGCGAAAAATAACATAGGAAAACTTAATATTAATAATAAAACTCGTCTTCTGTTATTTTTAAAATTCAACAAAACTTTTAAAGACAAAAAAACACCTATCAAAATTAGTGGTAAAAAAACAAAAAACTTTATTATGCCTATTGTTTTCCTGTACATGTCCTGATATTCAAACATCAGTGCATAAATAGAAACCAATGCTAAAAAAAGCACAAAAGAAAATATTGCTAAAATAAGAACTCTATTATTTAACATAATTATACCCTCTTGATATTGCCCTTTGGTCAGCTGGAGTGTCACGGCCCAAATCATTTAAATTAGCTGCTTTTAGAGCTACACGTTCAGAA
>JAFIEY010000093.1 GCA_020832345.1 Cryomorphaceae bacterium
CTCAAGCCAATTAAGATTAAAAAACACGGTAGAAGAGCTATAAGTATCTTTAGATATGGCCTCGATTTGATTTCAAGATACTTAATATCAGGAGTTAATAAATTTGCGCTGAACTTTTTAAAATTTTTGTCGTGTACTTAGAAATTATTCTTAATATTGCATTTAACAAATTTTTTTATTATGCAAAGTGTACATGAGCAAAATAAACTCATTCAAAGTCTTAATTTTTCAAATTTAGCTTATGTCCTAATTGATGATAATAAAAATTGCGGTTTTCACCTTAAAGACACCTTAAAAAAAATTGGTGTAGATAGCGGTAATATTAAGTTATTTGTCAATGCGGACAAGGGATTAAAGTACATTGAAAACAATAGACCTTCGATTGTCTTTTTGGATATTGAAATGCCCCAGCAAAATGGAATTTCACTTTGTAACATTTTAAAAGAAAAGGGATTTTCAGGCAAAGTTATTTTTACAACGGCATATTCTGAGTATATACTTGATGCATTGAGGGCGCGCGCCTATGATTACCTTATTAAACCTGTTTTGGAAGAAGATCTTATTCAAACCTTAAACAGGGTATGTGCTGATGTTGGCTTATCGGGAAGTAAAAAGCAAATATTAAAAAACTATGGTTTGTCGGAAAGGCAGATTGAAATAGCAGATTGCGTTTTTGCAGGCAAAACAAGTAAAGAAATAGCGGATGAATTATTTCTAAGTAAACATACTGTTGATACTCACCGAAGAAATATATTAAAGCTTACCGGTGTAAAAAACACCTTCGAACTTTATAACCTAATAAGTAATGAAGAATAATCGAGGATTACCTTTATTATTGGGGCTTTTTGTTGGTGTATTACTCGTCATTGCCATACCATTTGAATTTAGTAAATACACGTTAGTTCCGTCGCAGCCTATTCAAGCGCATCGTTTTAAAACTTTATTGGTAAGTGATGTAACGTCTGATGGAAATCATGAGGTTGTTTTATGTGGAGGTAAATTTCACTCTGATATTGAGATTAATGGCTGTTTAATGTATGGACTTAACAATGAAAAACACATTTCCAGTATTGGTCAGGTTAATATAGGTAAATTTGTTGACCGATCTCCGGAAGTCTTTACAGCTGACTACGATAAAGATGGTTACCACGAAATTTATATGTTAGGTTATCGAGAAAATACATTGTTTCTAACCGGATATGAGGGGCCGATTTCTAAAGGACCATTTATTCAAATTTATATTGATTCATTTGAATTCCATCAAGGTTATGCGCATTTAAACATTGTTTTTTTTGGGCAGTACGATACCGATGGCGATGGATATGATGAATTGTTTTTTACGGTTCGAAATTCTTATCCGGTGTATCCGAGGAAACTTTACAGATTGAATGTTGTCACCAAAGAATTGGTTCATGGCCCATCAGTTGGCTTTGCCGTAACTTCAACTCAAGTTTTTGACACAATAGGCTCGCTTTATTTTACCGGCAGCTCGTCGGTAACCATGAATTTTACAGCAAGAAGGGATATTCCCCTTCCTGACACCTCAGGCTACGTTTACGTTTATGATCAAAATTTAAATTTTGTGTTTGACCCCATTCCGGTAGTTTTTGGTCCTGCAAGATGTAAGAGCTTTATACTAAAAGATTACATAATTACCTTTTGGCAAAATTTACAATTTGGCAATGCCGCCTTAGAAAAAAGAGAATTAAAAACCGGGCGTTTAATAGATAAATTGACCTTTGAAGGTGTAGCCGAAGCCCAACTTTATTTGTTCAACAAAGAATCTATAATTCTAAGGTTAAACGACACCATTTTTTCCTTAGATGAAAAGCTATTAGTAAAAAATAGGCATGTGGATATAAGGATGAAAAATTTGATTACTAACAAGTTTGATTTACGCTTTCCTTTGGTATATAAATTAAGTGATGGTAAAACGCTGGTTTTTTTAGATGAAGATTTTTCCGGGGCAACGGAAACCCAATTTGACGCCAACCTAAAAAATCAAATACACAGCTTAAGATCAGATAATAAAGAATTTTATTTGGTACTAGATGATGAAAATAAATTGTGGTTGTTGAGCTATGCTTACAATCCGTATTATATATTAAAATGGTTGTATTATTCTTTAATTGTGCTTTTAGGGATGGGGCTAACGCATTTGATTTTCAAAAAATACCGAAAGAAAATAGAGTTAAAATGGGAGCAAGAACGGGAATTAGGTGAGTTACAGTTTTTGAGTTTAAAGAATCAGGTTGACGCACACTTTATGGTAAACGCCTTAACATCAATCGACTGGATGTACCGCAACAAGAATACAGAAAAGGCGCATAAATTTCTCGGAAATCTAAGTAAAATGATGGGGAATTTTTTAGCAAAATCCAATCGGATAAAAATAAGTCTCCACGATGAATTAAGTCTTTGTAAATCGTTTTGCGACGCTCATACTTACATGAACGAACGATTTAGATATGAAATTATAATTGGTGATGATATAGATCCTGCAATTATCAGCATCCCCAACCAAATCGTCTTCACCCATGTCGAAAATGCATTAAAACACGCATTTCCCTTCAACGATAGAGATATGGAATTGAAGGTAAAAGTATCCAAAACAGCTTCAAAATATATAGTTCAAGTAATCGATAACGGTATTGGCTATAATAAAAATCCTAAATCGAGCGGAAGCAAAAAAGGTATTCTGATGGCCGAACGAATATCAAGCCTATATAACAATCTGTTTAGTAAAAAAGTGGACTTCAACATTTTCCTAAACGAAACAGGAGGGACAAGGGTTGAGATTTTTTGGGAGCGATAGGCCTCAAATTACTTATCTGTGAGTATTACATGAGGAGGGTAGGTTTTCTAAATTTGGATGTTGAATTTTAGAAATTATGGTTTTTCACAGTACATAATTTACCATTTTTGAAAAACAACCTCTAAATCCCCCCATGAAGCACCTATACCCAATAATCTTTATTCTCACAACCCTCTCTCTTAATGCCCAGCTCCGCGAATTCCACATCACCGAGCGCGAGCCAGATGCTTCTCAAGTTGTGCAAGCTAACACACAATACCCCGACAACGCCATGATTTTGGTGTATTCTGATTTGGAGGGATTGGATTTTCGTTCTTCGGTAGGAGGGATAAACCAACAGCGGTATAATGCACGGGCGAATCGGTACGAGATATTGGTGAATCCTCAGCGACAGATTTTGTTTGTGGCGGCGCGGGGGTTTATAGAACAACGTATTGCGTTGATTAATCCCAGTCCTAAGCAGGTGCATTATTATTTGGTGGAGGAACGGGGTGGGCAGGATGAGATTTCGGTAATATTTTTAGTTGAGCCTAGAGACGCTAAGTTATATGTTGAGAATATCCCGACGGAGATTAATAAAACCGTGAATGTGCCATTGGGTACAGTGAAAATTCGAATAGAGCGTGAGGGGTATCGAACGGTAAATAGTGATTTGCTGATAAAAGCGGAACAGGTAAATTACGAGTTCAGTCTGCAAGAGGTTGATCTTGAGTTGGTTCATATTGATGCCAACGAAAGTGATGCAAGAGTGATTGTTAACGGTTTAGAAAAGGGGGTAACAGACAATAATAAACGTCTTTCTCTTTTTTTATATTCAGGGGATTATACGATTGAGGTGCAGAAAAATGGATTTCTCACAGAGACCCAAGCAATAGAGGTGGTTGAGGGACGGGTAAATAACTTTCGATTTAACTTAGAAAAGAATACGGGTATTCTTGTAATTAAAGTTTCCCCTTCGGATGCTACCGTGTTAATTAATAAACGATCATGCGGAAATTCACGAAGGATAGAGCTAGCTCCCGGAAGATATCGTGTTGATTTTGAAGCGAGAAATTTTGATGCTTTTTCAGAAACAATTGAAATTAGAAGGGGGCAGACAAGGACTTTGACGGCTTCCCTTGAACAACATACAGGTACCTTACAATTTTCCGTAACCCCAAGTACTGCTAGAGTTATCCTAAAGGATAATGACGGTAAAGTTGTTGAGCGATGGATAGGCAATAATTTAGTTCGCAATTTAAAAGTAGGTACATACACCTTGGAATTAAGCGGCAATGGTTATAGGTCAAAAACTCTCTCATTTTCAATCAATAACGATAAGGCGGAAAGAGTATCGTTTGCAATGGTTGAGGGAGAGGATAGAAGTCGCTTAGAGCGACGTAGGGAAAAAAGAGTAAGAGTAAGTGACGATCATATTCATGTTAAGGTTTTTAATATCAATAAAAAGAGGTGGATTTTTATACCTAGTTATATAGATTGTCCCGTTCATTACTGGGAGGCTTCTGATTCAGAATATGCCGAGATTAGATACTTCATTATTCTGAGTGAAGATTTGATATTAAAAGAAGCATATTCTCGGTTTACACACTGTAAAATTTGTCGTGGAAAAACATTGTTTCATAATATTATAGAAACAAGTGGGAAAATTATAGTTACTATTACTGGTCTTTCATATATTGTTCTTATAGCAATAGCTTTGTCTTAATAGCACCCAAAATGATTTATTGGAAAGGGTGTTTCATTTTCCCCAAAAACTATATACATTGTTCCAACGATACTGTATTCCCACAATATTCCTAAGTGGCATCAGAGCCATTTTCTATCAAGCTAATGCGCATTTGATTCGAGCGTTAGTTTGCTGAGATTATGTTTTCGCTAAACAGCAGTCAGCGCTACTATCTCTACACTAAGCCAACAGATATACGCAAGAGTTTAGATGGGCTATGCGGGATTATTTGTAATGAACTTGGCCATCATCCGGTTTTTGGTGTTGTTTATGTTTTTGCCAATAAGCGTCCGCACGCATATAAAGTTGCTTCACCTTGAGCCTAGGGGTTTTGTTTTGCATTACAAACGCTTGGAGAAAGGACGGCTTTTTTTGCTGAAGATAGCAGGAAGAACACAAGTGGTGACTTGGATATTTGAAATATATATGAGTGATTACTGATAATAAAACGATAAACTTAAAACAAGGATTTTTGTAAATACTTATAAATGAGTATTGTATTTTTAATAATGCATTGCTTTTTTTGAGGTCTATAAATTTATAAAAATATCTGATTATGAAGTTCAATTTATTCCCAATTGTTTTGTTGTTTTTTCTAATTGCGTGTAATTCAAAAAATGAAGACTTTTACCTTCTTTTCGAGGACCGAGGTAAGGTTGGGATGATTAATTATAAAGGAGATGTATTATTAGAAAATGAATTTAAAGGTAACCTTAGGCCATTTCAATCTGGTATGGCGCTTTATCAAAAGAGTAAAACAAGCTACTTCATAGATAAGCAAGGGAGAGAATCTACTGATGGCTATATGCAAGCTACAGATTTTGGTAATGGATATGCTTTTGTTGTTAATCAGGGAGAAAAAATTTCCGTTATAGACACCAAGTTTAGAGTTAGAAAGATTCTTGATTATGATGAAGTAGAAGGATTTGTAGGAAATCTAGCTCTTGTAACAAAGGATGGATTACATGGTGTTATAAATAGTAAACTTAATGAAATTATTCCTTGTGACTTTGCAGAAATTCAAATATCATCAAATGGTGAATATGTGATTGGTGTTCATTTCGAAGAATCTAAATTTCAAATATTTGATTCGAGAGGTCGGCTTGTCTTAGAAACTAAAGAAGCAGTATTTGAGCCGCGGGAAGGTATGATTCCTTATTTTGATGATGGTTTTGGTTATTTAGATATGAATGGAAATAAAGTAATTAGAGCTAAACGTGAATGGCTGTTTGTATCTCCCTTTGTAAACGGTTATAGCTCATATTTAGAGGACGGAAGATGGGGAGTGTTAGATAAAGATGGGAGGAAAATCATTAGAGCAAAATATTATTATCCTGTTATTTTCAGCGAAGACGGACTTGCTGTTACGGCAAAACGTGAAGAGCGTCAACCTAAAGGAAGAAGGACGCAGTACGATTACAGATTTGGGTATATAAACATTGATGATGAAGAAGTTATACCATTTAAATATGAATTAGCATTAAACTTTCACAAAGGAAAAGCTTTTGTTAACGATGGAAAATATTGGTTCATTATTGATAAAGAAGGAAAGCAATATGGGCAGAATGAATACACAAGAATTGGATTAGGTGCGAATGTATATAATCTTCATAAGCAAATTGAATACATAATTGGAAGCCGAAACATTTCTTCTTTATCGTCTTCTGCCTTTGTAAATCAACGAGAAAGAGGTGCTGGCGAGTCATCAATATTTGCAAGTACAATTCGTGTGCGAAGTGATTATGTTTCCGAATAAAGAAGACAATATAGTGTTTTTTATTTCAGAGAGATTTAATGATGTTTGGAATATAGTCTCAGCCTCGACTTTTTCTCATAATTGCATTTGTCAATCAATACCAAAACCCCGCATACATGACTCATCGTTACAGCAAAACAGCCTACATATTTTGGTTTTTTATTTTATTGGTTTTTACTTCCTGTGAGTCTGGTGAGCCTTACCAAGACTATATGATTTTCACCAAGGTTGAGAAGGATGGAGCAACCTTTCATGTTGGGGCTATTCAGGGGAATCAGGTTATGGTGGTGCAGGAACGTGCCGAAAATAAGGATGTTCCGGAGCGGGCAGGGTACTTTATCGATGATGAGCATATTGAAGTTATTGCCGATGCCAATGGAGTGCTCAAAGAAATTATGTTCTATACGGAAAAACGTATAGTTGCTCATTTACTATTAAGTAATATTCGCGGAGATGTGGTTGACATCGAAGCCCGCTCATCATCGGGGTATAAAGAAGTTTACCGAGATGTGCAGCTTTCCTTCGACTTGCTGGATAACTCAGCACGATTTACCCCTGTTGTGATTGAACAGCAGGCAGGCTTATTTTTCCTTTCGTTTTTCAGTAATTTTGGCAACAAGGCACGACGCAATCTTTACGATGCAGCGGGTTTTTTAATTGATGCCGGTATCTGCGTGGGAGGTGCAGTTGTTGCAAAGAAAGGTGTTGTTTTGGCACCTGTAGCCTTTAAATTATACGGTGCTTTACTCACTAAAACAACTTATTCTTGCGTATCTGTAGCCAAAACAGTTGTTCGAGCCGGTGCAGCTTTATTGGATCAGCAAGAATTTTCTGATTTATTAAAAATCTATGGTAAGACTGTTTTTGCTGAAAATATTTTATCTGGCAATTTTAATAAAGCCTCATTGGGAAGTTTGGTTTACTACGGTGCATCAGCAATTGATTACGTGATAAGTAGCGAAGGTCAGCGGAGAGATGCTGTTCCCAAAGAACCAATTCATGATGATTACGATTCATATTATATGGATTGTAATGTTTGGATGTATGTAGATCCGGATAGAGGTTTGATTTCTCCTGCAGTTAGAATTCCCCGAGAGGCGACCATCACCTTAAACAATCAAGTGATTGAAAATTTTTCCCAGGAATTCTACGAACCGGGCTTTTACGTGATTCAAATATCCCATCCAGGCTATAATACTTATACACGCCGGTTTCAGTTAAGTAAATCAGATGCGGAAATTATTGAAGTTGATTTAGAGCCGATAGAAGTTCGGGATGGTCACATAAAGGTAAATGAAGAAAGAAATGATCGGGGCGCAACTCATGTTGGAAATAAGGTAAGTATCAGGATAACTGTTACCCCTAATGATGCTAAAGTGTCTTTGTTTGATATGATGGGTAAGGAGATTAAGGGCAAACAAGGGGATGCACTCTTTCAAAGTTTAGATAAAGGGTACTATTTTTTGGAAATAAAGCGGCAAGGTTATGAAACTATGTATGAAAGACTAGATTTAACCATTGACAGCAATCAAAAATTAAACGTAATCTTAAATAAATCAAATCAAATAACAAAAGGCAGAAGTAATTCACTAAATGAATGTCATGTTTTAGGGAGGGACGGATATGCTTATTTTTTGTCTATTGAAAGATATGATATTGTCAATGATTATCCAAATTTGCAAGCTTTACTTGAAAGTAGATATGGCAAAGGAGTAGTTATGGCAGATTGGAATGATCTTGTGCAAAACTTTGAAAACCAAATTGATTACTTTTACAAAGAACTATGCATAGAGGAGCGTTTAAATATTGGGATTACATTAAATAACAAATTCTTATATAGTAGTAATCGTGCGTATCTCTTTACGCGATTTGACGGCAATGTAAGACGTAGTTTTTTAGTTCACCGCAATATAAGAAATAACACCATTAGTTTAGGCTCTTGGCATGGTGAGCGAAAGATTTTACTTAAAAAGAAACTCTAGTAACAATTTGAAGCACATGAAACAAAAGTATCTCATTTATACGATAGGGCTTTTAACTTGTCTAGCAAGTGTAAGTTATTCACAGTCTCAAAACCATGCATTTTTACTTATCCACGGATTAGGAGGAGCGAGCTCTACTTGGGATGAGTTGGTCGAAGCACTTCCGTCCGATCGATATGTATATAGGGGTAACGTGAGAGTTTCAAAAGGTGATAAAGGTGTGAACAAACAAGTTTCTTTTGTTCATAGAAACCGGGGCAATACGCAAAATCAATCGCCTGTTTTTACTATAGATTTTTCTGACAACCAAAACCTCAGTTTTGATGAGCAGGCTTTTGAATTAAAAATGGCCATTATTTATCTAACCAATCGTTTTGGTTTGATCGGAGTTACGCTGGTTGGTCACAGTATGGGTGGACTTGCCGCACGAGCTTATATAATGAACTTTGGTACAAACGGTATAGATGGCTATGTAAGCGTTTCGTCACCCCATTTAGGCTCTTATCTTGGCAAAATAGTTCCCCAGCATAACGACTCATTTTGGCTTAGTTTGGGAAAGAAATCAATACACCAGTTTTTATCATTATATAAAACACCGGCAAATACTAATCCTATTTTGTTAGACTTAAACATTTATAGACAATTAATTAGCAAATCTGGTATTCAGCCAAATGCTCGTGCTATTCAGTATTTGTACCCTGGAAGCGAAGAATTGGAAAAACTTCAGCAACAACGTTTCCCGGAAGAATTGCCTTTGGTCAATGTTATTAGCAATTGGAGCCCTACTAATACCACATTTAAAGAAACTTTTTCCATTCTTGCAACTTTGCTATTGGTAAATGATAATCCGCATACCAACTCCACTATGAATGAAATATTTGCTAATCCTATTCATGTTTCGTTTAATGATGGCGTGGTTACAGTTTTGTCTCAAGATATGAGATTGGCGGTTGCTAATGGCAACGATTTAAATATACACCGATTATTTACGGATCGATTTCATTTGCAAACCAATAAAGACATTACTGTAATGATAAGTGCGTTAGATCTTATAATTTCTGAGAATGACAATTTTAAAGCCCATACCTCTAATGTACGTATGATAAACGGCATGAAATTAATCAAAATACCCGGTAGGGATTTTTATATGGGAGAGACGGAGGTAACGCGAGGTCAATTTGAGGCTTTTGTGAATGCTACGGGCTATCAGACCACGGCAGAGAAAGAAGGTTGGAGTTATGTATGGACTGGAAGTAAATGGCGAAAGCGTAAGGGAGTATCGTGGCGCAACAATGTAGGAGGTAGTGGAAGCCAGCCTTCTAATCATCCGGTAATACACGTAAGTTGGCACGATGCGGTAGCGTATTGCAAATGGGCGGGTGTACGTTTACCTACGGAAGAGGAGTGGGAATACGCCGCCAAAGGGGGGCAAAACTTTGATTATTCTGGTAGCAACAACATCAATGATGTGGCTTGGTATCGTGACAATAGCGGGAACACTACCCATGCAGTGAAGGGCAAAAAGCCCAATGGTTATGGCTTATACGATATGAGTGGCAACGTATGGGAATGGACCTCCACCGCAGAAGGCTCTTATCGTGTTTTGCGCGGTGGCAGTTGGGACGGCATTGCCCCGCGCTGCCGGGTGGCTGGTCGCTACGGCGGCGCGCCTGGCACCCGCCTCGGCGGCGATGGTTTTCGGGTTTGTCTTTCCCAGTAAACAGTTGGGCTTTCCACCCCTCCTTTTAAGCTAAATGTTTAATGGTAAATGTTTAATGGTAAATTGTTATTTTTTTAGGAACAATAGAGAATGAAAAAGGCTAATCCTATTCGTGATAAAAGTTTTGCGTTTGCTGTTCGGGTGGTGCAAGCATACAAAATCCTCATGTCAGATAAAAAGGAGTTTGTGATGAGTAAACAATTGCTTCGATCTGGTACAAGCGTGGGTGCAATGGTAAGAGAA
>JAFIEY010000111.1 GCA_020832345.1 Cryomorphaceae bacterium
TACTTCCCATTTTTAGGGGCACTAAAATCACCATCATTCTTTTAAGCCCCCAGTTAGAGATTGATTATAAAAAAAGAGTAAGTTTGCGGGCGTAAAACTAGATTGAAAAAAGTCTTCAAAGTTTTTTGTAATTTTGGTTGCGGAAAAATGAAAACTTGTATAATGAAAAAAAATTACTCATTTTTCAAAAACCGGGAAAAGGACAATCTGGCCCTTAATGCTTGGGTGCGGAAACTCGAACAAGCCAATGGCTATGAATATGAAAAAGTTGCAATTCAAACCAGTTTAGGAAAAACGCAAATTTATGGACTCAATACCCAAAAATTGGATTTAGAAACCTTGGTGATTTTTCCAGGTTTCAGAACGACCGCATTGATTTGGGATTTAGACAGAGGATTACAAGCTTTATCGAAACAGCTGAGAATATTTTTAATTGAAATTAACGGTCAACCCAACTTAAGTGAAGGAAATTCTCCCAACATCAAATCTTTAGATTATGGAAAATGGGGAGCAGAGGTTTTTGAGAAATTGAATATTGAATCGGCTTTTATAGCTGGCGCTTCCTTCGGCGGACTAGTTTGCATGAAAATATCATTGGTAATTCCAAAAAAGATTAAAAGTGTTTTCCTGCTTAACCCCGGCTGTTTTAGAACGATTTCTTTCGGGTTAAAAAACATGTATTATAACATACTTCCAATAATTAATCCCTCAGAAAAGAACATTCGAAAGTTTTTGGACAAAGTCGTGTTCCACAAACCCAACCACAGCTTATCCAAGGAATCTGAAAATCTGCTTGTAGAATACCTGATACTGGCCATTTCAAAATTCAAGGATAATACAGACAAACCATATTACATGGGCAATCAATTGAACCAAATTGAAGTGGACACGCATTTACTGGTTGGTAAAAACGACATTTTATTACCCCCAAATACATCCATTAAAAACGCAAAAAAGCACCTAAATGAAAATTTGAAAAGTGTGCGTATTTTTGAGCAATCTGGTCACGGAATAGAATGCCATAAACCATGTTTAAAATATATTGAAAACCACGTGACAAAACCATGAAAGCTTATTACCCATAATCCTTTGTGGCGTCAAAAAGTCAATCAATCAGGTGTTGTATCTGAATACCTTAAAAAAACAACAAAATGTACAAAAAACTCATTACCATTGCGGGATTGGTTGCTTCATTTGTAATCGGATTTTATTTCAATAAATTTGTTGAAAATAAAAAACCTAACGAAAACATCGAAGTAGTAAAAACGGAAAACAAAGGCGATTTGAAGTTAGGTGCATTTTCTATAAGCCTAAGCGTAAATGATTTAAATGCATCCAAAGTGTTTTACGAAAAATTAGGATTCAACGCTTTTGCCGGTGGTATGGAACAAAATTATCTCATAATGAAAAACGAAAATGCGCTCGTTGGGCTTTTTCAGGGCATGTTTCAAGGCAACATATTGACCTTTAATCCGGGGTGGGACGAGAACGCAAGTAATTTGGAACAATTTGACGATATTCGCAAAATACAAAAAAACCTAAAAAACAGTGGACTTACACTCACAAGTGAGGCGGATGAAAAAACTGAAGGACCCGCTAGCCTTATGCTAACGGATCCTGATGGCAACGTGATTCTAATAGACCAACATCGCTAATTCATATCATGAGTCCACCCCAAAAAGGATGATTTCAATCAAAATCGAGGGGATTTTTGTACCGGAGCTAACCAACTGTTAGTGACAATCCAAAAATCTACCGACGTGGAAGATTTTGGCAGAAAGGGTCATTTTGGAGCAGACTCAATCATTAAAAAGTAATTGGTAAAATATCGCAAGGCATTTTCACCAACCTTCTTCCAGTTATAACAACCTGCATGAAGTATATCTGCAATCCTCTTTCACGAATTTTGCAAGGTGGTGTAAGGTGCAGCAAAAAATAGTATATTTGTTGGGTGAATATTATTAGAACAACGATCCAATGTTGTCCTTGCAAAGTATTTTGACAGAAAAGCTATAATAAATTTTATGAGTCAACTAATTAAAGGTCTAATTCTTATTAATTCTTTTTTCATTTTGACAGGATGCAGACCTCCATCAAAATTAGTCAAGAATAAAGCTAAATTTTACAAAAGCACCAATGCGAAAAATATTCTAAAGAATGATGCTGTAAATTTAACAGAAGGAACGTTTCAGTCAAATGACGATAATTGCACAAATCAAGCCTATTTTTTGATACGATTTAATAACAATCAAACTGTACAACTTGCAAAAAACATTAAAAATAGTAATAATCTTTCAAATATCGATAACTCGAATTTATTGGAATACCTCAAGGATGAAGTATCCTACTACTTTTACATTGATGCTAAACAAACTTTAGTATTAGAAAGATTTGAATACTGGCAAGTCCCTTGGTGGAATTTTTTTGGACAAGCAGAACACTATTTAACAGAAAAGTTTACAATATTGGGGGATACATTAGTTAACC
This sequence comes from Cryomorphaceae bacterium, assembly GCA_020832345.1. Lineage (GTDB taxonomy): Bacteria > Bacteroidota > Bacteroidia > Flavobacteriales > Schleiferiaceae > CSBr16-58. The sequence continues at coordinate 2,488 of JAFIEY010000111.1, forward strand.
AAGAAAAGGGGCGGTTTACAAGATTTTGCAAATCGTATGTGTTAGATAGAAACCTCATAAACAACTTCGAAACTGTAAAAAATGAATTTACTAAGAAGGAATAACTATTAAACTTAGACACCCAATTGTAAAAAGTGGGCTCACACCAGTAAAATTTCAAAAAGTCGGTTCTCCAGCAGACACAGGAAACAATATTGAAAATAAACAACAAATGGATAATTTTGAATAGATAAAAACATCAGTCCAACTAATTGCGATTTACGTTATGAAAATGAAAAATATACTCCTTCTTTTTACACTTTCAATGGCCATAACAAATTGTGGAGATTTCATGTATGTAACTGCTTTGGTTTATACCAAATTTGAAAAACCAAGTTACAAAATCACATCTAAAAAAATAAAAAGTAGCAAGAAAATCAAGGAAGGTTTTTACCTAAGCGAAATTTATGTAACTGAATATGATGAAAAAGGAGAACCCTTACTTTACGATTATGGCCAAACGCTTTATTGTGGACCTGTAACCATTTTTTCAAATTATCTAGCAAAAGATCTTTATACCGATAAAGAGAAAGACCTAATTGAAGACCTTACTGTCCAAAACAAAAAAATATTACAGGAACATAAAAAGAATAAAGAAGGTAATAGCAAGAGCATGTTTGTGTTAATTAAGAACTCAAATATTATTGACAGCATTAATAATAAATACATTAAATTCAATTCTCGCAGGGTGATTAATTTGTACAAAAAAAATAAAAATTACCGGTGGGCATATACTGATGATAGTGTTTGGCGTAGGGTCAAATACGAAAAAGGCTTACACTACAATTTACCGGAAACTTTGAAAATTGAACAATGGTACATGATAAGTTTTTCTAAATCAACACACAACACAAATAAGGTTTTCTTTTACGTAAAAAAGGATGGCAAAATTAAACAGTTCCATTTTTATAATTCTCCGATAATTAGCGTATAAGATGTATCCAATTGAGAGATATTTCTCAGCGTAACAACAAAGACGAAAAATTGGAGAACAAAAACCAAAGAGTGGCTCCACTCCAAAAAGGATGATTTCAATCAAAATCGAGGGGATTTTTGAACTGGAAATAACTAACTGTTAGTGACGATTCAAAAATCTACCGACAAGGAAGATTTTGGCAGAAAGGGACTTTTTGGAGCAGACTCACTTCTTCAAGGTATAATTTTTGCAACCCTGACTTTATGAATTATTGTATTAAGAAAAAAACTTTGCCTCACCGAGAAATTTTATTAAAATGACAATAAGCATACACTTAGAAAGATACCCACACCACATAAAACCTACAATCGGCAGCCTTATGGAAACAAAACTAAAAATAAAAAAACCTTGCCCGGAGAATTGGGAGACAATGAAAATTGGACTTAATTCTCGCTTTTGTGACAATTGCCAAAAAAACGTAATTGACTTTACAAACATGAACAAAAGACAAATTTTAGAATATCTTTTGACAAATAGAACTCAAAAAGTTTGCGGCAGAATCGATCGTTCACAACTTGATTTTACCAATGCGGATTTTCTGCTATCAATACAAGCGATTTCTAATCAGACCAAAATCTCCAACACTCCATTTTACATACTTACAATTGGCGCAATGATATTAGCAAGTTGCAACCAAAACCCGTCTAAAAACCACATTTCAATACCCCAAAATTCAAAAATAATTCAGTCAAATACGGCCATCGTCAAATCAGACAACACAAATAAAGTCGATGAAAATATAGACGCACCTATAGACACGATTAAATCAGTTGAAAAGACGAAATCAGATCCACCCAAAATTCCACTCGAAATACTCACCGGAGAAATTGACCTTTACCCAGACACTATTATTCGCCAGACTGAACCATACCATATAGTTGACACTATGCCTGAATTTAAAGGCGGAGTTGACAGCCTGATCAGTTTTGTTCAGCAGAATTTGAAATATCCCGAAAGGGAAAGAGAAAATAAAATCGAAGGAACAGTTGTCGTAAATTTTATTGTTGACAAAACCGGCAAAATCCAAGATCCGAAAATATTGCGCTCGGTTTCAAAAAACTTTGACAGAGAAGTGATAAGGGTCGTTAATCTTATGCCCGATTGGATACCGGGGCAACAAAATGGAAAAAAAGTTGACGTGCTATTTAATTTACCAATCCTGTTCCAATTGTAACAAGATGCAACTCGAGTTTAAACCATTTTCCTAAAAGCTTCCAGTTGAAAATAAAATGACACAAATACACCTAAAATCCACACAAATAAAAAAATAAGTTCGGTATTTTCTTTTAAGTGGAATGCCAAAAAACATCACTTTTTCTCCACCTTATTTTTCACCTTCTTCTTTTTACCTGCTTTTTTGGCCTTACCCTTTGGCTTAATTTTTCGCTTCAGTCTTTTCTCAACTTCTTCGATCAAATTATCGTGTTCCGAATCAGTTATAATCAATTTGACATCTTTCAATGTTTGCAAAGCACTTTTAAAATCTTTGAAAATTTCAAAAATCTCTACTTTTTTTAACAATAAGGATGGCTTATTTGTGCCTTTCGTCTTTAACGCAAAATCAATCATTTTTTGGGCTTGATCGTAATCTTCATTTTTGATTAATGCTTCTACAAATGGCAAATAAACCTCAATTGCATGAATATTAGATGCTAAAGCATTTTCAAAATAAACCACAGCTTCATCGTGACGCTGCAATTGCTCCGATAAAATTCTACCATAGAGTGTTAAAGCCGTGGTATTGTTCTCATCATAAGCCAAGGCATAATCTAAGGATTCTATCGTTTCTTCCAAATTATAGGGATAGTTGTCTATCGCTATAATTACATATTTATCAGCGGTTTTCATTTTTTAAATCTTGTTTTAATTCAAGTCTTTTTTGTTTAAATGAAGGCTTACTTTTTCGTTTCTTGAAATTTGAATCTTCAAAAATTCTTACAGGATTTCCCCGCTCTACCTGTGTTTGGTTGAGCCATTGCTTTTGTGTGCTTTCACTCCAAGCTTTGTTTTGCGCACTCAACCACTTGTCTTTTAAGCGCTCAATGGCCAATTTCTTGTTTTGATACTGTGAACGTGAATCCATTGCGACCACCTGCAGACCTGTTGGCTTATGGGTTGCTCTGATGGCCGAACTGACTTTATTAACGTGCTGTCCGCCGGGACCGGAACTCCTCATTGCCTGAAAATCTACATCCTGCTCAGAAAACGCTTGATCAGTCGAAGTTTCAACTTCAAATACACCAATATACCAATTTTTACGTTTATGAAATTTCCTGAAAGTGCTTTTGCCAATCCATTGAATCGTTCCAATCCATTGCGCTGCAAATTGATCAACTTCCTTTCCTGAAAACCGAACAATGGCAGTCTCAATGGTGCCGTTTTCACTTCCCACTTCCCTGCTCAACACTGTGGTTTTAAGTCCACATCTTTGGGCCTCATCCATGATTTTTTTCAGCACCTGTGCCGCAACCCAAGTACATTCCGCCGGACCCTTTCCAGCCGTTATCTGTAAAATTTTTTCCGAATTTTTCATTTTTTAAACCATTTTTTTTGTAGCTAATCCAGCTGTCCGCTCATAGTCCGCAGTCAAAAAGCAGGTTTTGTTAGGTTGTTTTTCAGGCTTCTTAGGTCGCCTTCAAACGCCCACAAAACCATGCTTTTTGCCTTTACGGGCTATCCGCTTCCATCTGGGCTATTGCGCTACGGCTCACAATCAGGCCATTCTCACAATTTTAGGTGTAAAGGTCCCCAAAACTTCAATTAATTCACCCTGGTGTTCAATCACTTCATGAATGTCTTTATATGCCATGGGTGCCTCATCTACACCGCCACCAATAAGTTGAACATCCCGCATTTTCAACTCCTTTTTGAGTTCACTATTGGTAAACTTGCGCTTGCAATCACCTCTCGAATGTAATCGACCCGCGCCATGAGATGCCGAATCCAGACTACCTGAATGACCCCTGCCTCTCACAATAAAGCCCGGCGCTGTCATGGAACCCGGAATGATGCCCAAAACACCTGCCTGAGCCGGGGTCGCCCCCTTGCGATGAACAATACAAGTTTTACCATTTACCGATTCTTTCCACGCAAAATTGTGATGGTTCTCAATGGTTAATACCTTGCGGTGTCCCAAAGCTTTAGCTATTCTTCGATGTATATCGTCATGGCAGGCTTTAGCGTAATCCCCGGCCAAATTCATGGCAACCCAATATTCCTGACCCGCTGGCGTACTTAAATCTAACCATGCCAAATGTTGCACTTGCCTCGGCAACAAACATTGCTGTCTAGCTAAATCGGTATAGTGTTTGGCAATATTAGCCCCAAAACCCCGGCTGCCACTGTGCGACAATACCGCCAAATATTGACCCGGTTGAATTTGCCAATGGGACTCAACTTCTTTTAAGTCAACAATGCCAAACTCCACAAAGTGATTCCCACCACCAGATGTACCCAATTGTTGATACGCTTTAGTTTTTAAAGATTTCAACAGCGGAATTTCCCTGAAACCATCGTGATCAAACACTTCATGATCTGCCTTGTTCTTATGGGTTTCATTCATTCCAAATTTGGTGTTGTCGTTCAGTATTTTAAGCATCTTGTCTTTTTTGCCCTGCATGAAATTGCCGGGCAAATCAAAAACAGACAAACTCATTCTGCAACCAATATCAACACCTACCCCATAGGGAATCACAGCATTATCGGTGGCTAAAACGCCTCCTATCGGTAAGCCGAAACCACTATGAGCATCTGGCATTAAAGCACCTGCAACGGCAATTGGTAATTTCAAGGCTTCGTACAATTGATATTTAGCCTGTTCGTCAATCACATTTTCGCCAAAAATCTTGAATGGCGCTCTTGTCGTCATCAATTGTTGTTTCCTATCCTCTAAAGGTTGTATCAAATTTTCAACGACTTTGCCCCAAACCCGATCATTCAAATACTTTTCCGGCGAAGACAAAACGTCCTGCGCCTCTTGTAAAAGACGTTCCTTATTTTCGTTTTTACGATACCGGTTGATTTGGCCTAAAGCAATGTTTAGCGCATTATGCTTGGGAAACCCTATTTTTATTAGGTCTTTCCCTTTTAATTTCTTTCCCATTTTTTTACAAATTTGATTTGATGAGTCCACTCTATAAAGGATGATTTCAATCAAAATCGACGAGGAGGGGATTTTTGAACCGGAGCTAACCAGCTGTTAGTGAATATTCAAAAACCCACCGACAAGGAAGATTTTGGCAGAAAGGGACTTTTTAGAGCAGACTCATTTGATCTTTTACAAAACCATTACAACTGAAAATAATTCAGTCTAAACCAAACTTCGGGAAATAAAAAAGCCCGAAGTTAAAATATCTTCGGGCATTTCATATATGATAGATTTTTTTGAAACTAGCTATAAATGCAACGAAGACGATGCTCCACACCAGTAGGTACTGATGGTAAACTCTGAGAAAATTTAAATTTAAACATGTCTATTCGTTTTAAAAAAGGTTGCACTTAATTTCGGGGGGCAAATTTATAATTAAAATTTCTAAAAATCCAAATTTATTTTTTTGGTTCAACGTTGGTAACAATTTTTCAATTTCATAATAAAATAATGAATCTCCTCCGAAACGTCTCTTTCTACTTAAATCTTCCTTGTCGGAAAAATTAGAATCGTTAGAAACAACTAGTTATCTCCGGTCGGAAAATTCCATTCGGATCGATTTTGATTGAAATCATCTTTTTTGGAGTGGACTCAAATATTTTTATTTTTAAACGGATGAACCTATTCTAAAAACCTGTTCATTTCCCTTCATTTTGGCTTTGTATTTGAGCTGTAAAAGACAAACGACACGATTATGAAAAATTCAAAATTGAACCCAACTAAAATCCAAAAAACTGCAATTGGCTTTTTTGTCCTGGTGTTTTCCCTATTGTTTTTTCAAGCTTGTATCAATTACGAAAAAGTGGCCGGCAATACCGATTTACACAGCGAGCAATTGATGAAAATACCTTTTGGCGCCGCTTTCGTGGTCATTGACAAAGAAAATACTTCTGCGGAAAATCTATACAAGGAAATTTTGGAACGCTTGACACATACAGAGCATCCCATTGAAATGTACAATCACGAATACTACATGGTCACTACGAGAGGTAAAGAAATACGCGCCAATCGTCTGGATCAGCGAATGGAAATTCGTGTGCGAAAAACCGCCTTCGGTGCTCGTGCCGTCTTCGAAACATTTCACCGACAAAAAATTTCAAGCACACAACGTACTTCCGGGATGTGGGCAGAAAATCAATGGGACAACTTACCCACCAACCTAGCTTTTGCCGAAACGGTTTCTGTTGCCGATGGCATTTTCAACGGCATAATTAGTTACCACCTACGTGACCCATTTTTCTTTTGGGAAAGTCGCGTTCCTATTTTTGATTTAATCAATGATCAACCGGACAATAAACGACTGTAATCAAATTTAAAAAAACCTGATTCATTCAGCTCTAAAAACCCATCTTTTCTCGGATTAAAATCAAGATTATTGTCGAACAGTATATTTTCTGTGATAATCAACACGAGCTGAAAATACTACTCCTATTGTAAACATATTTCCTCCACCATAGGTAGAGGTGGAATATTGAAAATGACGAAAAAACCATTCAGTTTCAAAATATCCGAAGCCAATATAATTACGACTTGGAGATGTAAATGGAAAGAATCCGGGCTGAAATCGCAAACCCCATCCCCAAAAATTAAATTCATAAAAAACAGGATTATCTAACTCAGGGGGATCATCGCGAAAAGTTCCAAACATTCTGGAAACCTCGGGAACTATACGAAAAGATTTATTTAGAGAAATGGCATAGCCTAATGAAAATCCTCCAAAAGTGAAAAAGTTCCTTTTATCATCATTTAATGCGATATCTCCCAGTTGAATATTTGATTGAGGTGACAAAGAGATACCACTAAGTTGGCCATATATCAAAACATTTCTAACGTTAAAATCCAATTGAAAAACTGGTCTGATAGCGGAAGTGGAAAACGGTGAACTTAAGCCTCCATCCATCATGTTGGCTTGAGCGCCTAATCCAATAGAAACACCGAAAATATTCTTTGAAAACCTTCGTATTATGCCTTCGGGATAATTGCTCTGAATCAATTGTGTTTGTTCTTTTCGTTGTGAAGGTGTCAAACCGTTACCACGCTCCAACTCTTCGCTAAACTGCAAAAGCATTAACCGACAATTATTTTCGATCCCCACAATAAAATGATCCCATTCTTCGTCTATTAAATCAAACATTGCAGTAGGCAGTCCTCCCATAGAAATTTGCAAAGCGCTAATGAGGGCAGTTGAAACCGCATTTGCCACCTCTTGATTCAGCTCACCTTCTAAGGGCTCATCGATATAAGACAACATCATTTCGCGGCGGTGTAACTCCAAAATATCTAAAATAACTTGACCGATTTCTTCTGACTGGTCAGCGAAATCCTCTCGAATAAAGGAACTAGCGGTATCAATACTTATCATTAAATATTTAAAAAAACCCGTAGAGTCAGTCACATCAACACCTTCAAAATTCACATTCCAAGCCCAATCAACAAAAAAAGGAGGCACATTAATACGCTTTGGGGCAATTTTAAAAAGCGTACTTCGATAATCTTTTGATCCCTCCACATGAACATTTCCTTTTGGTAAATACTGCGCGGTATGAATCACTGGATTTGCCATCAAAAGCATTACACATATAAAAAATCGTAAACTATGATAATGTAATTGCACGATACGCTAGTTTAGGTTCAAATATATAGTAAATCCCAGAAATATTGACATTAAAATATACGTCTGCGCCAAAAAGTCCCTTTCTGCCAATATCTTCCTTGTCGATAGACTTTTGAATTTTCAATAACAGTTAGTTAGTTCCGGTTCAAAAATCCCCTCTGCGTTGATTTTAATTAAAATCATCCTTTTTGGAGTGGACTCAATAAATAAACACCCATTTTATTTTTTTTGACGGTGTAATAAATCTATGCTGCCAAACGCTTAGCCATGCCCTTAAAAATAAATCCGTGAAATGGCGTCACAAGATACCAATACAATCGTCCTAAAACCCCTTTGGGTCGAAAGGTTGCCGTTTGAATCAGTGATTGATTTATGATTTTAAATTCCAGCCAGGCCTCCCCGGGTAATTTCATTTCTGCAAATAGAAGGAGACGCCCCTCATCTCTTTCCGCATAAAGCACTCTCCAAAAATCGAGGGCATCCCCTACTATCAAATCATTTGGGTGGGTACGACCTCTGCGAAGACCAACTCCGCCAACCAATTTATCTAAATACCCGCGAATTTTCCACAACCATGTTCCGTAATACCATCCCCGATCGCCACCCAAATTCCAAATTTTATCAATGGTTTCGTCCCGATTCGTGATTGGAATTTTTTGCTGATCAATAAAACATCCTATCTCCGGGGGCTTAACAAAATCTGAGAGTTTTTGGTTTAACTCCCCGTCGTTTAAGGCGTCTTTCCAACTTGAAGAAACTCTGTTCATCTCGATAGCCTCCATGGTTTTCGATAAACTGGTCTTATAATCAAAGGGGGATATCCCGAGTATTTCATTGATTCGGGTATCGCGGCAAACAACCTCAACATTCATGCTATCGACCAAAGATTTGGCTAATGAATACGAAGTGGATGTCACAAAATACAACCAGTATGATGAAAGTTTTGGGGTCATTACCGGAACAGTGTAAATCCATCGTTTAAGTCCACGCGCCTTGGCGTAGCCTTCGAGCATTTCCAAATACGACAACACGTCTGGCCCCCCGATATCAAAATCTTGATTAAAAACTGCCTCGTTGTTCATAGCACCAACCAAAATCTGTAATACATTTCGAATTCCAATAGGCTGACATTTTGTTTTTAGCCATTTAGGTGCAATCATTACCGGAAGCTTTTCGACCAAATCGCGGATTATCTCGTACGAAGCACTACCTGAACCGATTATTATACCCGCTCTAAACGTCGTGAGCGAAAATTTTCCCTCAGACAAAATCGTCTCTACATTTAACCTCGAACTCAGATGTTTCGATAAACGCTTTTGGTTGACAATTCCGCTTAAATAAATGACGTGTCGTACACTTGATGCTTTTAAAGCAGCTCTAAAATTTAAAGCTGAGGTCTGCTCCTCCTCCGCAAAATCTCCATTGCCCGACATCGAATGGATGAGGTAAAAAGCGACATCCAAATCACTTGGAATTCTTTGCAAGGTTTCGGGAACTAAAAAATCCACTTCAAGCAAACTGATTTGATTTGCGCCGACGGTTGGCCATCTAAATCGTTTTTTATCTCGTACACAACAATATACGTGATGTCCCTCTTCTAAGAGATTGGGAAGAAGTCGCCTTCCAATATAGCCGGTTGCGCCGGTAAGTAATACCTTCATCAATGCGAAACAGAAAGGAAGCCGAAATGTTTATTTATTCTTGTAAATAACTACGGCACAAAAAATCTCGGAATATGCTCAACATACGGCGACTTTCCACCCATATACACGCAAATCATATCAAAACGTGTCTCCTGGGTGATGCCGTATTTCTTCATATAAAATTCCAATCCGCGCACCATACTGTTTATTTTATTGCGACCAACGGCCTGGAAGTAATCACTCCGAGGCGCCGACTTTCTCGACTTTACCTCAACAGCCACGATAAATTCATCGTTTTGAACAATCAAATCAATTTCAATTCGTCCGTACCTGAAATTGCGCTCCAAAATGGTAAAGCCCAGTTCCTCAAGATGTGCGCCGGCAAGATCCTCCCCCGCCGTGCCGAGTTCATTATGTGTTGCCATCGTTTTTTTTGGCAAAAATAATATGTAAGATTATAATTTCAAAATATGGCATTTCAGCAATGAAATTTGCCTAAAACGTACCATAAACCTTTTCACCAATAACATAAGTTTGCAAAACCTCTACCTTCCGCAAATCCGCTTCTGGCGCCAAAAGCAAATCGGTATCTAAGACCACTAAATCCGCGTGCTTGCCCGGCTCAATTGACCCCGTATGGTGTTCCATAAACTGCGCGTAGGCAGCCCAGATGGTCATGCCCCGAATGGCGTCTTGCCGGGATAATGCGTTTTCCATTTGAAAGCCCTCGGGTGGAATTCCCTTTTCGTTTTTCCTGACCACCGCAGCATAAAAACTCCCCATAGGTTCCGGATCCTCAATGGGAAAATCCGTGCCGATGGCCACCATGCCTGCCGCTTGCAATAATTCATTATAACGATACCCGTCCCCTATTCGATCGTGACCAAGACGCTTTACCGCCCATAGCATATCGGAAGTTCCGTGCGTGGGTTGCACAGAAGGAATAATGCCCGTGCCGCGAAAATGCACCAAATCATTGTCATGCACAACTTGCGCGTGCTCAATCCGCCAACGCAATCCGTCATTATCCCGCAATAAATCGCGATAAATACCCAAAACCACGCGATTGGCCGAATCCCCAATGGCATGGGTACAAAGCTGCATCCCTGCATCCCTTACCCGCTGGGCCTTTTGATGTAATACGAGTGGATTGCTCAATAAAAATCCGGAATTTTTAGGGTCATCGGAATAGGGACGCAACAAACAAGCACCCCGACTACCAAGTGCGCCATCAGCATAAAACTTAAACCCGGTGACGGCCATGTTTTTTTTCATCCATCCACCGCGTTTGAGCACTTTCTCAAAAGTAAGAGAATCGTCACTGGCAAGTACCTGCATCTTTATTTTTAGGTAATCACTGCTATAAAGTGAATCGAGTAGTTCTATTTCGGAATACCCAATCCCCAACTCGGAAAGTCCGGTGAGTCCAATGGAAAAACAATGTCTTTGTGCCTGACCAAGCGCCTGTGTCAAATCGCTAAAATCGTCTTCCGGCCATTTGACTAAACTCATGGCATTGTCGATAAGAACACCGGTACACTTACCGTTTTCCAACAAAATCTCCCCGCCCTCAATCACAGTTTCCGGCGTGATGCCGTTTCGTTCCAAAACAATTTGATTGACCAACATAGCGTGGCCATCAACGCGTTTGAAAAGTACTGGAGTTTCGGGAAACGCTTTAGAAAGCGAGTGATTATTGGGCATTTCGGATTCCTCCCAAAGATTTTGATCCCATCCCCTGCCCCGGATCACATTCACATTGTGACGACTTTGAAAGGAAATGGCGCGCTGGACAATATCGTCGGCTTCCTCGGTATTGCGTAAATCCACTTCTTGAAAAGTCTTGGCCAATCCAATAAAATGCGCATGAGCATCAATAAAACCGGGATAAACAAAGTTCCCCCGTAAATCTTGTTCCCTTTCAAAATCATATTTTTTTCGCAAAACATGTTCGGGGCCCACCTCAACTATTTCCCCACGATGAATCACCAAGGCTTCGGCCACCGAAAATTTTTCATCAACCGTATATACAGTGGCGTTATAAAGCAATAATTCCGCTTTTTCTTGTGGCCCGCATCCCGCAAGAAACAGAACAGGGACAAAAATCATTGTAATAAAAAAAGAAATAGGAGGGTGGAAATTAATTCGCATAAAATAATATTTGGAAACGCAAAGGTAAAATGAGAATGCCGAGTGATTGGGATGTAATTTCGCCACAATGTCCGAATAGGGTAAAAAAACCCGAAAATAAAAAACAGAGATATTTTTCATAATAGCGGCATGGATGAATATAATTTATTGTATATTTGCCGCCCAAATTTTAACCCGTTACACTCATGTACGCAATAGTAGAAATAGCAGGGCATCAGTACAAAGTACAAAAAGACCAGCAGATCTACGTCAATCGTTTACCACAAGCTGAAGGAGAAAATGTTTCTCTAGATCGCGTTATGTTGGTTGACAATGACGGAAAAATCAATGTTGGCGCCCCGGTTATATCAGGTGCAACCGTAGATGCCGAAGTGGTATCACACCTGAAAGCAGATAAAGTAGTTGTTTTTAAGAAAAAACGACGCAAAGGATATCAAAAGAGCAATGGCCATCGCCAGTATATTTCTCTTTTGAAAATCAATAGCATTAACGTTTAATCCAAAAACCCCAAAGACATGGCACATAAAAAAGGTGTTGGTAGTTCTAAGAACGGCCGCGAATCAGAAAGTAAACGTCTTGGTGTGAAAATATTCGGTGGACAAAACGCAATTGCGGGCAATATCATTGTTCGCCAGCGCGGAACCCGCCACAACCCCGGTCAAAACGTCGGTATGGGAAAAGACCATACCCTATTTGCATTGGTTGATGGTAAGGTTGTCTTTCGTAAAAAACGCGACAACAAGTCTTTCGTATCGGTAGAGCCTTTTCAGGCCTAGCGACCCATTACAATTTATAAACAAGGCCGCTTTCCTCCGGGTAAGTCGGCCTTTTTTTGTTCACCTACAAACAACCCGTCATGTTAGATATCAAAAACATTCGCACGCATAGCAACGAAATGGTGGAAGCACTTTCCAAAAGAGGAATAGATGCCCGCCATATCATGGACAATATTCTGGCGCTCGACGAACAGCGACGCAATACTCAAACTAAACTCGACCAAACACTCGCCAGCCTCAACAGCATTTCCAAAGATATTGGCATCCTTTTTCGTGAAAACAAAACGGAAGAAGCCAATGCGCTAAAAAAACAAACGGGAGATTTAAAGGAGGACATCAAAACCCTGCAAGACCAATTGCAAGCCTTGGAAAAACAGGTTTTGGAACAAATCATTGAACTCCCCAACACCCCACACCAGCTTGTAAAAGCGGGTAAAACTGCGGAGGACAATGAGCAGGTGAAAATCTGGGGCACACCCCGACCCTTTGACGAATCTCTAAAACCCCATTGGGAAATTGCCGAAACCCACAACATCATCGATTTTGAAATGGGGGCAAAAGTTTCCGGTAGTGGCTTTCCTTTCTACGTGGGCAAAGGTGCCCGTCTCCAAAGGGCTTTAATTAATATGTTCCTCGACCACAACACCAAGGCTGGATACGTAGAATATCAAGCCCCACTTTTGGTAAATGAAGCCTCCGGATACGGCACTGGGCAGCTCCCCGACAAGGAAGGGCAAATGTACCATATCACAGAGGACAACCTTTACGCCATCCCAACTGCGGAAGTCCCACTGACCAACATTTACAGAAACACCATCGTGGACGGAGAGAAATTACCCATTCGCTTAACGGGTTACACACCTTGTTTCCGTCGCGAAGCTGGTTCACACGGAAAAGATGTTCGCGGACTCAATCGTTTACACCAATTCGATAAAGTTGAAATCGTTTGTATAGATAAACCCGAACGCTCTTATGCTCGTTTGGAAGAGATGGTTGCCCATGTTGAGGTTTTGCTTCAGCAGCTGGAACTCCCCTACCGCATCCTTCGGCTCTGTGGCGGCGATATGGGTTTCACCTCTGCCATGACCTACGATTTTGAGGTATATTCTGCTGCTCAAAAAAGATGGCTGGAAGTGAGTTCTGTGTCAAATTTTGAAACCTTTCAGGCCAATCGTTTGCAGTTGAGATTTCGCGGAGAGGACAAGAAAACCCAATTTTGTCACACACTAAACGGTTCATCTTTAGCCTTGCCGCGGATCGTTGCATGTCTGCTGGAAAACGCACAAACAGAAAACGATGTGGAATTGCCAAAAGCCCTGCAAACTTACACAGGTTTTGCGCGTTTTAGCGATTCATAGTTAAGTGTCAGCATAGAAAATCCTAGTATTTAAGTCTTTGATAAGAAAGCGCCATAGACGAGGCTTTTTGAGTTTTTGAATCCAAGGCGCTTATTAAAATAAGTAACTGATTCAAAAACTTAAAGTAACGAAGAACCGAGCGTAGCGACCTCATGAACACCTTTGAAAATAAACAAGCAGTGAATAATATGGCGTTTTCTTGCAAAGACTAATTATTTCACAAGATGAAAACAAGCCAAATCAATTACAAAACGTATATTTGTGGAAAACCATCAAAAAATGCAAAAGTTTTTTTACCTAACCGTGTGTGCTTTCATGGTATTTGCTTCATGTCAGCGCAATAACCCCGAAAACAGTGGAGACCATTCGGAAAAAAAGAGTCAATTACAAGTATTGGATTCCGTGCAAAAAGTCGTGGCGCAATCCCTAAAGGTAATCGAAAATTTTCCCGTGGAAGAAGTGGATCAAAAATTGAAGGTATTGGAAGACCATTATCTATTCTTCATGAAAACGGATTATGTTTTCCCAAAAAAGGTTTACCTAAACGAATTGGATAAACTGGAATTTACCCGGAAAGCCTTTGTCCGTTCGGGAAAGTCATTGGCACCTTTACACGACGAAGCCGATTTGGCCTACCAGCAATTAGAACGTCTAAAAAATGCCTATAAAAAAAACCAAGTCTCAGACGAGGATTTTGAAAAATACCTGAAGGACGAAATCAGGGCTGTAGATGCATTTTTATTCAACTACTACAAAAAAGTAGAGCGGTCAATTGACGGTTTAGAAACCTATGACGAATTGGTGACCAGCCTGGAAAAGTTAAGAGCGGAAGCTTCCAAAAACGAATAATCCCATGTACAAAAAACTCACTTTTCTCCTTCTTATTTTCGGGTTAATTTCAACCACCGCATGGGCACAAGAAGAGCAATTGGCCAACAGGTATTACGAAACCGGCGAATACGAAAAGGCCTTGGATATCTATTTGGATTTATACAAAAAAAACAATTCCGCTTTTTTTTATCAGCGAATTACGGAATCTTATATCCAGCTTGGAAATGAAAAAGAAGCCATTTCATTTATCAAAAAAGATTTTAAAAAAAACAGTGGAAATGAACTGCGCAATCGCATTGATTTGATTTACCTCTACAAACGATTGGAGGACGAGAAAAGTTACCAAAAAGAAGGAGAAACTTTATTGGCCATGATTAAATCTAGTCCCAGTAGAGTTCACAGCGCCAACAAAATGCTTTCACAAAAAGGACTTTTTGACTGGTCATTGGCGGCCATTATCGAAGCAGAAAAACACCCGGGTATGCGGCTTACCTACCAAAAAGCACAAGTATATGCGGAATTGGGTCGCCTAAACGACATGTACGAAACGTATATTGCCATGGTTGAGGAAAGCCCGGGATACCTCTCCACAGTAAAGAGTTTATTGAGCCGTTCACTATCCAAAGATTCCGACGACGAATACAACCAATTTCTGAAAGAACGATTGATAAAACGTTTGCAAAAAATCCCTAATGAATACCTCACAGACGTTTTGATCCACGTATTCATGCACGAGGAAAATTATGCGGGTGCCCTCCGACAAGCCATTGCTCAGGACAAGCGAAACAACGGCGATCAGGGCAGTGTATTTCGCTTGGGGCAGGTGGCGCTCGAAAAAGGCGATTTCCAAACCGCATACCAGGCCTGGGACTTTATAATCGAACGGAAACCACCTTCATCCTACAAAAATGCCGCCATCGTAGAAAGGTTTAGAACCACCAAAATGGAACTCGACAGCCGGGACGGTGATCGGGAAGGCGAGTATGTCGAATTAGCTAAAAACATCCGGGGCTTTATAAATGAAAAAGACTGGAGTTATCCGGGTGTTGAGCTGGCGCAAATCCTGGCAGAAATCCAAGCTTTTGAATTGGGCGATCTCACCTCGGCAACAAAAAACCTCAAGCGAATGGACGAATCGGGAAGATTGCCGCAGAGCATACGCGTCAACGGAAAACTACTTCTGGGCGACATCCACCTTTTTGCGGGAAAATATACCGAGGCGCTGTTGGCCTATGCGCAGGCGGAAAAACTAGCGGGAGACCAACCCATCGGTGATGAAGCAAAATTCCGAATGGGTAAAGTCGCCTATTTTCAAGCGGACTTCTCCTACGCCCTCAACACCTTTGATGTATTAAAAGCCAGCACATCCAAACACACCGCCAACGATGCAATGCGCTTGTCCTTGCTCATCCGGGAAAACACCATGTTGGACACAAATTATCAGGCAATGACATTTTTTGCCCAAGCTGATTTATTGCATTACAGAAAAAAATACGATGCGGCCATTCGGCAATTGCAGTTTTTAAGAGACGAATTTCCCCGACACACCCTGCAAGATGAAATCCTCCTTAAAATGGGCAAAATTTACATCGACCAAAATAAGTTTGAGGACGCAGCCAGGGTCTTGGACAAACTTATCACTGAACATCCATCCGGGATTTTATTGGACGAAGGCTTGATGCTCATTGCGGACATCATGCACAAACATCTCGACCAACCAGAGAAAGCCAAAGATTATTACGAACGATTGATAACGGAGTTGCCAAATAGTTACTTCATTAGCGAAGCGAGAAAACACTACCGGCAACTTCGGGGTGACATCAACTTTTAAAAACGCCAAAATGTACATATACAACGTGACGGTAAACGTCGAAAAGGGCATCTTAGACGAATGGTTAACTTGGATGGAAGAAATCCACATTCCCGAAGTATTGCAGACCAAAATGTTTGAAAATTGCCAAATCAACCGGGTTTTGGTGGAGGAAGAACAAGGAGAAACCTTTGCCATACAATATCTGGCAAAAGACAGGGATCGCTTAAAAATATACAGTGAAAAATTTGCCCCCGCGCTCAAAGAAAAGACCCGTGAGAAATTTGGCGACCAATTAGTGGCATTTAGAACCGTATTACAAGTGGTTAAGACCTTTGATTCAAATTATTAACAATTGTTTGCCCGAAGGAGGAGCCCAAACTAAAAATAAGCACAATTAATTTTCTTTAGGGTATTGTCGGATTAAAAAAATTGTCGTTTCTTTGCACCCCTTAAAAAGACGCATAAGATTAAAGCATAAGACTATGTCTAAAGTTTGTCAACTCACCGGCAAAAAAGCAATCGTTGGAAACAACGTTTCATTTTCAAATAAAAAGAACAAACGCAAGTTTAGCGTGAATTTGTTCAAGAAACGCTTTTTCATTCCCGAAGAAGATCGCTGGGTCACCCTGCGCGTATCTGCGTCGGCAATCAAAAACATCAACAAGCGCGGAATTTCCAGCGTCTTGAAAGAAGCTAAATCCAAAGGATTTTTAAACTAAGAACGTCATGGCAAAGAAAGGCAATCGCGTGCAGGTCATTCTCGAATGCACTGAGCACAAAGAAAGTGGAAAACCCGGTACTTCCAGGTACATCACCACGAAAAACAAAAAGAACACACCTGACCGCATGGAGTTGAAGAAATACAACCCCATACTTAAGCGTATGACGGTGCACAAAGAAATTAAATAAGGTCTGAAAAGACCCAATCCCTAAAATTCCAGCGTTATGGCAAAGAAGGTAGTTGCAACACTAAAAAAAGAAGGAGGCGTCGTTTACACCAAAGTTGTGAAAATGGTCAAGAAAAACAATTCTGACTCATACAGCTTTGAAGAAAAAGTGATGCCCAAAGACTTGGTGAACGACTTTTTGAAAAAGTAATTTTCGCGAAATCTTATACATCCTAAGCCACCTTTTTACGAGGTGGCTTTTTGTATTTTTGCACAATCACTCCTCCACCAAAAATGTTATTCTATGAGTATCCTCGGTAAACTATTCGGCAAAAAGGACAAAGACGCTTTAGACAAAGGCCTCGAAAAAACCCGATCGAATTTCCTCAACAAACTCGGCAAAGCTGTTTTAGGGAAATCTAAAGTAGATGACGATGTATTAGATGAAATTGAAGAAGTGCTTATCTCCGCCGATGTAGGAGTGTCAACCACGGTGAAAATTATTGAAAAGCTCGAAGCCAGAGTTGCGGAAAACAAATATTTCGGCGCCGAGGAACTCAATACTTTTTTGGAAGACGAAATCTCTGATCTGCTTTCCAATCAGAACATCAAGAATACCAATGATGTTTACATGGATAGCCCACCAAAACCCTATGTAATTATGGTGGTGGGCGTAAATGGTGTGGGAAAAACGACAACCATCGGCAAATTGGCCCATCGATATAAAAGCGAAGGAAAAAAAGTTGTGATCGGTGCCGGTGATACTTTTCGTGCTGCAGCAGTGGAACAAATTGAAATTTGGGGAAGACGCGTTGGCGTGCCCGTTGTGAAACAGGCACAGGGAAGCGACCCGGCCTCCGTAGCCTACGACACCCTGCAATCTGCCATTGCTCAGGATGCAGATGTGGTCCTTATTGATACCGCAGGTCGTTTGCACAATAAGGTCAACCTAATGAATGAACTGACCAAAGTCAGACGGGTAATGAGCAAACTCATTCCCGAAGCCCCACACGAAACCATGCTGGTCATCGATGCGAGCACCGGACAGAATGCATTTGAACAAGCAAAACACTTTATTGCAGCTACCGAAGTAAGTTCCCTAACCGTCACCAAACTCGACGGTACAGCTAAAGGCGGGGTGGTCATCGGCGTGAGTGATCAATTTCAAGTACCCGTAAAATATATCGGTGTAGGTGAAGGTGCTGAACACTTGCAACCCTTTAATCCAACAGAATTTGTTCGAAGTTTTTTCAGGAGTAACTAAAAGGCCAGGGCTTCTTTCGTACGTCGAAATACTATAAGGCTATAAGTAACTTTGATCAAAGCTGGAAAATGACTGAATGGGTCTTGAAGCAGACAATAATAGGCAAAAAAAGAATTTTCAAAAAAATCGGATGCGGACAAGATCAACAAAAAAGAATGTCATCAATGTGGTCACTTTAGGGTGCAGCAAAAATGTATATGACAGTGAGGTATTAAGCGGGCAATTGCAAGCTTCGGGTAAAAAGGTCATTAACGAAGGCAAAGACGGTGATGCCAATGTTATTGTGGTAAACACATGCGGTTTTATCGACAATGCCAAGGAGGAGTCCATCAATACCATTCTCCATTTCGCCAATCAAAAAGCGGCTGGGAATATCGACGAGCTATTTGTAACCGGGTGCTTATCTGAAAGATATAAACCAGATTTAGAAGCAGAAATCCCCGAGGTAGATCAGTATTTTGGCACCAGAGAATTACCGCTTTTACTCAAAGCTTTAGGCGCCGATTACAAACACGAACTCGTTGGGGAACGATTACTGTCAACACCAAGACATTACGCCTATTTAAAAATTGCCGAAGGATGTGACCGCCCCTGCGCATTTTGTGCCATTCCGCTCATGCGCGGTGGACATAAATCCAAACCCATTGAAGACCTTGTTGAGGAGACCAGAAAATTGGCAGCCAAAGGCGTAAAAGAACTCATCCTCATCGCACAAGATTTGACCTATTACGGTCTCGATCTGTATAAAAAACGTGAACTCGCACGATTGTTGCGCGAGCTGGTTAAGGTTGAAGGCATCGAGTGGATTCGTCTACACTACCTTTTCCCAACGGGATTCCCGGAAGATGTGCTCGACGTAATTCGCGAAGAACCAAAGGTCTGCAACTACATCGACATTCCGTTACAACACATTGCAGATTCCGTACTAAAACGCATGCGCAGAGGAACGACCATGGAAAAAACCAACCGTCTGCTGGAGATGATGCGCGAAAAAGTACCGGGAATTGTCATTCGTACGACATTAATTGCCGGTTTCCCGGGTGAATCTGAAGAGGACTTCCAAACCATGCTTCAATGGGTAAAAGACAGCCGATTCAACAGGCTGGGTTGCTTTACCTATTCTCATGAAGAAAATACCCACGCCTTTCAATACGAAGACGATGTACCCGCTGAGGTAAAAGAAGACCGAGTGGCACAGATTATGGCCGTTCAGCAAGAAATATCCAGAAATCTCAACCAAAAAATGGTGGGAAATACATACAGTGTTCTCATTGACCGCAAGGAAGGCCCTCATTACATAGCACGTACAGAATTCGATTCCCCAGATGTTGACAATGAAGTACTCATCAGTGCAGAAGACACCTATCTTAGTCCAGGCACTTTTGTTAATGTGCTCATCACCAAAGCCGAGGATTACGATTTATACGGAAGTGTGATTGAAAAAAATTAGGATTATGGCATCCAGTGTACCAATATTCCTTGAATCACTAATGCCAAAGTCTTGGGCAATTGCACTCAAAAAAGAGTTTAAGAAACCATATTTTCAAAAACTCAATCATTTTGTAGAAAGTGAATATGCCGAAAAAGAGTGTTATCCGCCAAAATCAAAAATCTTTGCAGCATTTGAACACTGTACATTTGAAGATGTACGGGTTGTCATTTTAGGCCAAGATCCCTATCACGGAGCCGGACAAGCCAACGGTTTGAGTTTTTCGGTGGCAGACGGCGTGCCCATACCACCCTCACTAAAAAATATATTTCGGGAAATACAAAATGATTTGGGAATCCTAACTTATCCATCGGGAAATCTCGAACGCTGGGCGAAGCAAGGCGTTTTACTATTGAATGCAACATTGACCGTGCAAAAAGGATTGGCGGGAAGCCACCAAAAGATGGGATGGGAAACCTTTACCAACGCGGTTATTCAAAAAATAAATTCTGAAAAGAAGGGTGTTGTGTTTTTGCTTTGGGGTGGTTTTGCAAGTAAAAAATCAAAACTGATTGACGAAAAAAAACACATCGTTTTGGTAAGCGGGCATCCGTCACCATTAAGTGCCAATCGGGGGCATTGGTTTGGAAACAAACACTTTAGCCGTGTGAATATCATGCTAGAAACACCCATTGACTGGAGTTAAAATCCATTGACTTTATAATTGCAAATCATACACTGAGTCCACCCTAAAAAGGATGATTTCAATCAAAATCGACGCGGAGGGAATTTTTGAACCGGAGCAAGTGAGGATTCAAAAATCTACCGACAAGGAAGATTTTGGCGGAAAGGGACTTTTTAGAGCAGACTCTACACTTATAAAATTAATTTGGTCTAATATATAAACTACTTTATATTTGCAGCAAGTTTAAAGAAAAAAGTCAAATCATGGAAAAAGAAAAAGCCCAACAAAACTTAGAAGTTGTACAGCAAATGATTGCGATGGCACGACACAAGGTGAATGAATCCGGATTTCATTTTATCCTCTGGGGTATATTAATTATTCTCGCAAGCATTGCGCAATATACCATGTTAAAAATGGGCTTGGGTCCGAAATCAAATTTGGTTTGGCTTGTCATGACTGCGATTGGCGTACCCATCGCTGTGATTTATGAAAAGCGGAAATCAAAAACTCAGATGATAAAAACACATTTTGATCGCATTTACGCGCAATTGTGGATGGGGTTTGGTTTTGCACTTTTCACGGTCATCTTTGTCAGTATTGCCCACAAGGTAAACCCCACCCCGTATATTCTGATGATAGTCGGTTTGGCAACCTTTGTATCCGGAGCAATTATCCGGTTCACACCGCTCCTTTTGGGTGCTGCAACATTTTGGATAGCAGCGTTAATTTCGCCTTGGTTTTCCGATATTGAATTTCTTCTGGTATATTCCGCTGCCATACTCACGGGATACATTATACCCGGATTAATTTTGAGAAATAAATTCCGCGCCAATGTTTAAGCCCCTAGATCCCATTTTAAAATCAGAGCTGCGACTCGCGGTCATGAGTTTGCTCATTGGGGTCAAAGAAGCAGATTTTAAGTATTTAAAATCATCGACTTCTGCCACATCCGGAAACTTGAGTGTACAATTACAAAAACTCAGCGAAGCCAAATACATTGAGATTGTAAAGTCTTTTAAAGGCAATTATCCACATACCGTTTGTAAAATCACCAAGACAGGAATTGATGCGTTTGAAAAGCATGTTGAAGCTTTGCAGTCTTACATCAATCCAAAATAAGGTTTGAGTCCACTCAAAAAAGGAAGATTTGAGAGAACAGGACTTTTTGGAGCAGACTCAGGTTTTACGAAACCAATTTTTCTGCATAATACCAGACGAACAGAAATCACGAATCCTCCATAGTCTATTTTCAACAAAAAAACACCTGCAGTCGCTTTTTCATTTCTACTACCTGCCCCCCGGCTATTTCCAGTAATTTGGCATTGATGGAAATAAACAGTAAGGTGGCGACAACAAAAAAGGCAAGAAACATCGCGCCTGTGGTGGTTTGGGCAAATACCGGAAGTGACACTTCGGAAGAATAGGAGATGTAAAATGTCTGTATTGGAATCCAGTACATGAAGTAAAACACCCAGGCGTACTGAACAGGGGTCGAGAGCAACATCGTTTTTTCTCCATGGATTTGTTTGGAGAGTCTTCTGGATTTTACGGCAAAATAGACACCTGCCCATACAAAAACAATTAAGATCACTAAAAAAACCGGGATAGTAATTTGAGGAAACTGACGAAACAATGTGTATATAAGGGCAAGACTTAGGATGGTACCCAATATTCGCGGGAGTTTTAGCCAGGAGACAAAGCCACGCCTGACTTCCCCCCAATATTTCTGACGAACGATTGTTTGATGTTCTTCCACCACATCGTTTAAGCCATGGATACCAAACGACTTGTAAACCTTGTGAAAAGCTTGCTGAAAAGTTTGGTCAGGTTCTTTTTTCCTAATATCTGTTATTTGCTCGGCAATGTGATCGACCAATTCCAAACGCAAATCGACGTATTGCACGTCCCATTTTTTGCAAAAATCAAAAATATTTCGCAGTTGTTGGGGTGTAAGTGTTTTATCCGTTTCCATTTTCGAAGCTTTTAAAATTGAATATGGATTGCAGAGCGGCGATATAGGCTTTGGCATCTGTCTGGTTTTTATCCACAGCCTTTTGATGCTGAATGGCCAAACGGTAATATTTTCTTGGTCGATTGGCGGTAGTTTTAAATTCGCCCACGAGTATTCCTTTTTGTTCGAGTTTGTGCAAAACCGGATACAGTGCACCTTCGTTGATGGTGATGACGCCTTTGGTGCGCTCCTCCACCATGCGCGTCAATTCGTAGCCGTAACTCTCCCCTTTCTCCCGGATGAGATGTACCACAATGTCTTCTAAAAAGCCTTTGATATATGTCTTGTTCATGCCTCAGATTCTGATGCAAATATACACAACAAATGGAAAACTCTTTTTAGGACGTCAATAAAAAAAAATCATTTACCTACAACAAATCGTCGGGTTTTAGTCGTAAAAACAATTCAGGACTGATGCCGGATTGACCCACGAGGAGTTTTTGGTGGGGATTAAATTGTTCGGAAAATGCCGCCATACCTTTACCCGCAGGTTTGTGATTGGACTTCACTTCAATGGCAATGATTTTTTCCTGATATACGACAACGAAATCGACCTCCTGATTTTTCTCTCGCCAATAGTACAATTGTAAGGGATACTTCATGGCCCAATTGATCAAATGCGCCCCAACCGCTGATTCCAACCATTGCCCCCATTTCTTCGGGTCTTTGCGAATTGTTGCCATCCCAGCGGAACTTGAAGCACTCAAAAATGCTTGATTATAGACTTGGAATTTTGGCACTGAAGCTCGCTTTCGACCTCTACGCGAAAATTTTTGCAATCCTCCAAGCAACCCAGCAGAATCCAAAAGTTCTAAATAATGGGTCAGTGTGGTGGTGTTTCCTGCATCCTGCAAGTGCCCCAATACCTTCGTCAACGAGAGTTCCTTTGAGGAATACAGTGTACCCAGATCAAATAAACTGCGCATCAATGCGGGTTTATTGACCTGGGTGAGCATAAGAATATCGCGGTTGATATGACTGTCAACCATGCTGTTTTTAATGTAATCACGCCAGCGGCCAAAATTCTTTATCAATTTGGCCGCTCCGGGATATCCACCATAAAAGATGTATTCATCGAGGGTAAACCCAAAGGCATCCTGCATTTCAGGGTACGTCCAGTGGGTAAGTGAAATTTTCTCGAATCTACCGGCTAAAGATTCATTCAATCCTTTTTTTAATAAAAGTCGAGACGAGCCGAGAAGTACAACTTTAATCGGAATATCATTGAAGGTATCGGCATCCCATTCGCGTTTGACAATTTGACTCCAATTTTCCAATCGTTGTATTTCGTCAATGATCAAAACGATTTCTTTTTCTTCGCTCTGTGCCAATTTCATTCGGGCAGCACTCCACTGAACGGTAATCCATTCGCCGGAATCGGTATTGGCATCGTCGGCTGAAGCGAATACACAAGTGAGTTTTGTACTTTTCATGAATTGCCGAACGATGGTTGTTTTGCCAACTTGACGCGGACCGGCAACGACTTGAATGAAATGACGCTCCTCTTCTTCCAATCTTCTACGCAGTTCTTTGATGTCTTCTCTAATATAGTCCATGACAATATTGTTTTGATTAACAGTGCAAAAATAAACCATTTTACTCAATTATAAAAGTAGTTTTACTCAATGCTTTAATTTAATTTACTCAATACTCTGCGTAGTTTTACTCAATACGTTTAGTTTTTTCACTTAATACTATGCGTAGTTTTACTTAATACGTTTAGTTTTGTACTCAATACTCTGCGTAGTTTTACTCAATACACTGCGTAGTTTTACTCAAAACATTTAGTTTTTTTACTCAATACTATGCGTAGTTTTACTTAATACGTTTAGTTTTTTACTCAATACACTGCGTAGTTTTACTCAAAACATTTAGTTTTTTTACTCAATACTA
>JAFIEY010000117.1 GCA_020832345.1 Cryomorphaceae bacterium
TACTTATTGGCTGTTCAGGCTTAGTTCCTTTTAAGACGGTTTTTCTTCCAAAATCTATTGCCTTTATCAGATTAGATTTTCCTGAAGCATTTGCTCCATAGATAACTCCTGCTTTTAAAGCTGAAACTCCTTTTATTGGAGTCGATTTATGATGTGATTTAAGAGAGCCTTTTCCTGGTATCATTGAAAAGACTTGTTTTTCCCTAAATGACAGAAAATTCTCAATTGTGAATCTAATTAACATTGCTTTGTTGTTTTATTGTGCAAATGTAGTGAAAAAATCACATCTTGAGTCTTTTTGTTGAATATTTTATTGTGGATAAAGTCTTTCTAGCCTGATGCCTAACTTAAAGCGATTTATCTTAAGTTTTCCATGCAAATATACCCTTCCGGGAATAAATCCACGTTTGGTTACAGAATATGATTAAATGATCGAGGAAAACTAAAGATAAATCGGAGTTGTACTAAGCCTTCGGACGGCCTATGGGTAAAGTATTCTCGCAGGCTATTCTTTTTCTTTTGCGTAATGCTTTTGGTTGTGTGTAAACATGCCTGTTTTGACTTCATGCTTTTTGTCAATGGTTGTTTTTTTGTTTTTAGGACATAGGTATCCTGTGTGGGATTTTATCGCCTCTTTTGGTTTTTAATGATTTCAAGTAACGTTTGAGCTTGGACAACCTATTCGTTTGGAGGCTTTTGTACTAAATGCCCTTTTTTACAGGTCGGACAAAGACATACGTCTATTCCGGTAAGGTGATATAAGATTTCAACGCCCGGAAGACCTTCAAACTGCGGAATATAGACGGATCGGTTAAGTAAGCTTATTGCTTTATCTATGTGCGCCCTAATTTTTCTTGTTGACAAAAAGCCGATATATCTGATTTTACAAAAACCTCTCGGCAAGATGTGCTGCAAAAACCGGCGTATAAACTCCTTTGTTGGGAGAATCATTTCCTTGCGAATGCCTTTGCATCGGTAGTCTTTGTATGAAAAACACACTTTGCCATTTTGTGACGACAATATGCGATGATTTGATATGGCCACACGTTGGGTATAATTGCCCAAGTAAGCAATTAAACTCCTGGAAGATGTGAAAGGCTTCTCGCAATACACTACCCAATCTTTTTGATGGGTCAGTTGATGCAGTTGCTCGTAGTCTCGAAGATCATTGGGCAATCGTATGACGTTACTCTTCAAGGCTTGCTTTAACATCATACAAAGTTTGTAACGGAACTTTTTGCTGAGCACTTTCACCGAAACAAAAAACTTTTTAGGCGCATGATGCCACTCCATTTTGTCTTCACTAAACCCACCTGCCGGCACTATCATATGCACGTGAGGATGATAGCTCAGTGTTTGTCCCCAGGTGTGCAACACAGCAAGAGCACCGGCTTGAACGCCGAAGTGTTTTGGGTTTGCTGCTGTATTACATAATGTTTGCCCGGCTGCTTTGAGCAATAAATCGTAGCAAGTGCGTTGATTGATGTAAAACAGCTTATGAAGACATGGAGGTATGGTAAATACAATATGAAACATCTTCACCGGAGGTAAATTACCTGCGAGACGATCAACCCATTTTGCTTGTTTGATAAACTGACATTTGGGGCAATGCCTATTTCTGCAAGAGTTGTAAGCTTGTTGTGTTTCGCCGCAATTTGTACAAGCCTTTACATGACCACCTAATGCTTTTGTGCGACAGTGTGCAATGGCATCAAAGGCCTTTCTTTGTTCGGGGTGTCTTACCAATGACTCTATATCATTGTTTTGCGAATAGTGTTGGAATATTCGACCGAGATCACCATTTTGTTTTTGATTAATCGAATCCATAACTCAAACATTCAAACCATCAAAGGGAGAGCTTATATTCTCCGGTGTAATGTTGGCAACTTGAAGATACCTTGATGTTGTTTTGAGTGAAGAATGCCCCATCATCTGCTGAATGACTTTTAAGTTGATGTTGTTTTCCAGCAAATGCGTAGCAAAGCAATGTCGAAATGTATGGCAGCTGACTTTTTTGGCAATACGAGCTTTCTCCACAGCTTTTTTCACAACAGATCGAATGGTTGCAGTTGACAACTTTTGTCCTGGCTTACCGTTTGGCTCAAATAAATAAACCTTTGGCCTATTGTATCGGTAATGCAGTCGTAGGGTGTCCAATGTTTTGGCTGATAGTATCGTATATCGATCTTTTCCACCTTTGCCATTTTCCACTTTTACGCGCATTCGCTTTGAATCAATGTTTTGCGGTTTGATGGCCAATACTTCACTTCGTCTTAAGCCGGCGGAATACATCAAGGACACCATAGCCCGGTGTTTCATGTTGCTTATTGCATTAAGAATGAGATTGATCTCCTCAAGGGAAAGGATATTGGGTAGTTTTAAATTTTTTCGAGGTCGCTTTATTCGAATGGGGTTCCAGTCTCTCTCAAGAATGTCAACTTGTAATATTTTAAACGCACTGATTTGCTGATTAATAAACGAAGTGGATAAATCATCAGCATCAACTTTTTTATACAAAAAGTGCTTAAATTCATTACAAGTTATCTCCTCAATGGGCTTGTCGAATGACTTGTCAAGCAAAAGGATGGCAGTTTTGTAAGTGCGAATGCTAGAAGCACTGTAATTACGAAAACGCAATTCACGCTCAAATGAGCTTAGTAAGGTCTCAATAGACTTCATAATACTTAATTTTATGGTTAATGCCATAATTTAAGCATAAAAGCCGAATGAAAGCCACCGAAGGTTTAGTTCAAAACGGTTGAAAATATGGTCAGTAAGGGATTGCGGGCGATTTCCTATCAAGGTACACGAAACGTTGAAGCGGGCTACAACCCTTTGCAAACCACTGCAACCCTTATTGGCTACATTGTGTGTTGGCATTTCGTTGTTTATTTTTTGTCTTTATAAAATCTGACTCTTAACCTATAAGTTAAATCGTTTATCATTTCTAAATCTGGTTCATTTGGTAATTCTGAATTTTCAAAAGCCAATTCCATTTGCTCCTGCTTGATGTCAGCCATTTTTAATAATTCTTCGTATTCGAATTTACCTGATTTAATTTCAAGTAAAAAATCCCGATTTGGTCTTTTTACATTGACTTTTTTCTCATTCCCAATTTCGATAGCCATTTCTAAAAGCCTGAATACGTGCATCATATTTTTAGCATCGTAATTTTTTCCGTGACTTTTAGTATTTTCATATCTTTCATCGTTTCTTTTATCAACCCAATCCCAATATTCACGATATTCCTTGCAATAGGTCGAGTAACCGTCCCGATTAAAATACAGCAGGGACTCTTGCTTAGTTCCTTTTGGTATTGAACTTAAACAAACATCATTAGAATCTTTCCCTTTTATTAATCCACTGAATCCATGACCTTCCGAATAGTATAATCCGTAAACATCTTTCATGTATGGGATATTCACTAATCCGCAATTTTCTTTATTCCAGCCCTTAATTTTCAAATATTTTTCAAGTGGAATCGCACCTTGTTCGTAATTAACAAAACAAAATGCTATTACACTTTTCCGTTCTTTTGCAACAGGATTTACAATCTTCTTTTTTAGCCCTTTTGCTTTTTTAATCTGTGATAATGCAAATTTTCCGAAAGTATTACTGCAAAGTTTGGATAAAATCAATTCAGATTTAATTTCAGACAGATAGGGATGTTTATAGATTATTGCATTCTCTGGTGTGTTGAGTAATTCCAAAATATTTGGATTGTTTAATGAAAGCAACTCCATAAACCGTCCAAGCTCATAAAATACAACATCATTTGTTTCATTATTTACCTGAGGAATATAGTTCAATCCATAATATTCCGCTTTAGGTAGAATAAAAACTCCTTTAATGTCAGTGTCAGAAGTTGGGGTATCTAATCCGTATGCTTTACTGCCACTAATACATTCAAGTATAATTAATCCTCTATTTCGTAAATCGTCAATTGTCATAAGTTAAGCCAATGTTTTGAGAAAAAAATCATTCAAATCAGTCATTTTTCCTTTGGAAGCTGGCAAACTTTGTGATTCGTTTTCCGCTCTTTCGATACAGGTTTTCATGAATTCTATCAACAGAGTTTCTCCTTTATGTCGATATGTTTCGCTAATAGTTGACTTTATTTCAATTAGTTCTCCAATTCTTGTTTTTAAATTTGCAGGCAAATCCATTCCATTAAACATTTCACCAAATTCAATAGGTGGAATTTCCTCCTTTTCTAAAATCCACAAACACGCTACTGACGCACGAAGTGCATAAAAGAATTTTTTAAGTTTATATTCCTCTGTATTTGTTACTTCTTCAAATACCTTTTTAGCCATACTCAAATAATGGTGTATTGTGGCAATTCTTGAATAAGTCTTTTGGGCAACTGAATTAATTCCAGACAGGAACTCGCTATCAACTTTATAAATTATCGGTGATTGAATTCTTTCGAGCAAAGGGGGATTAGATTTTGCAAGTAACCTAAGGCTTTTTCTTAAATCCCAACCGCTTATATCAATCTCATTGTTCTCAAGGAAATATTCGATTGTGTCTTTTTCTTCGGTCAAGTTTAAATACCAATCTTTGTCATGCTTGTAAATAAAACGAACATCAAAATCGCTGTCAGGTGATGGAAATCCCCACGCTCTCGAACCAGTCTCACAGGCTAGGAGTATTTCAATCCCTTTTTCTTTCTCTAAATCAGATAAATAATTCTTAATCTTTTCTTCCATCAATCAAGTTTAATTTTGTGCAGGATGTCTTTTAACAATGAATGCCAACGGTCGGCAGCTAAGAAACGTGGGGCATTATGGAGCGATTCCCTGTCCGCCCGTTTCAAAGGTAGCCACAAAGAACGAACCTTGCGGATATCACTGTCCGCCCCATGTTTTCTTAAGTGCTGTTCAAGCGAATTGAAAATCAGCGAGCTAAACCCGCCTCACGGCGGTCAGCTTTTGACACCGCAAAATACAACAAAATTAGTGTTTTTAGGATCTAATTTTAAATACGCGGCGATCCCACCAAGCAAATAACACATATCGTCCAAAAATTTCAAGCGATGTAAATGCATGGCCGGGAAGTCCACGCGCTAAAATGAAGAAAAACAACTAAAAATGACAAAACATAAACGTAGCATCCCACCAAGATCAT
>JAFIEY010000125.1 GCA_020832345.1 Cryomorphaceae bacterium
ACCTTCACCCGCCTAATCTCTCCCTCCTCCGGCAAGATCCACAGCACATAAGTGCCGGATGACATTGTGCGCATATCAATGTCCAAAGGTAAAGCAGGGGCTGAAATTATTTGCACCGGTTTACCATCTAATCCAACCAAACGCACTTCTTTTATGGGTATAAAATCGCCGTCTTCCATTTGCCACTCCGCACGAATGACAGAAGTAGTGGGATTTGGATATACGGTAAAACGAGCATTGTCAAGCATAGCCAACACTCCATCTTCTTTATCAAAACCATCGGGGTCTTTCGTGGTTTCTGTTGAATTGCCATTATTTGAAGCAACACGCAGCCATACAACAAAGCGCTGGATTCGGTTGCCATTGCCGTCGTATTCGTATGATATTTCACGGGTTTGGGCGAAGAGCGCAACTTGACTCAAAAGCAAGATTGATAGGATAATTGTTTTTTTCATGATAAACTAATTTTATGTTTTGTTTATAAACCTTAAGCATTTATCTGCATCAACTACGTTTGTAAAAATTTAAAGAGTAAGTTTCTTTAAACAGTACAGTATCTTACTATTCATCCCTTTTGCTTATTGTTGCATTTTTAATATTTCAACAACCTTGTCAATTGGTAGTAAAAACTTACTCCAATACACAATTGCAGCATCATAACCTCCACTTTCTTTTTTTTGAGTAGCATTGAATAAATATAAAGTGCTGTTGATGGTAGTAG
This sequence comes from Cryomorphaceae bacterium, assembly GCA_020832345.1. Classification (GTDB taxonomy): domain Bacteria; phylum Bacteroidota; class Bacteroidia; order Flavobacteriales; family Schleiferiaceae; genus CSBr16-58. The sequence continues at coordinate 722 of JAFIEY010000125.1, forward strand.
AATTAGCGTAAAATCGCTCTCTTTCTTCTGCAAAAAACTCTTTCTTACTTCGTTTACTTCCTCTATTAATAAATCCGATTTTCTTATTAGTAAAATCAAATCCGTTTAATTGGTCTTTGAAAATTAAATTAAAGTAAGTACTCTCGCAATTGTCCAACAACGAGGTACTATCAGCCCCCATTTCATCCATTTGCAATAATATGTCTTCTGGCAATTCATTAAAATTGCGAATCTGTCCAAAAAAATTCATGAAAGAAAGTAGCAATATTATTAAAATTGAATATCTCATAATGCTTTTGTTTATGGAATTTGATAAAGATATGGACTTGCATAAATCCCTATTTGCCTTATAGCTAATTGTAGATTTAACATGTGTGGGTGAAATGCATATATAGTCGGAACACCTGCTCTCATTAAAGCCATTGTAGTATGTCCAACACAACTATTAAAAAGTAAATCCCAACGCGTAATTCCTGATGTATAATTATTTAAGGCACTTGTACTAACATTATTTAGTCTTACAGACCAAGTTCCTTTTTTTCCAAAATAAGTAGCATAATCTACATCTGCATCCACAATTGAGTTTTTCCATAATTGAGTTAAACTTTTAGATTTTTCAATAGGTATTTCTGGTCCGACAGAAACTAATTTCCTGCCACTGTTATCAGTAATAGAACTATGTCCCCACCATTCATCTTTTGCGCTTGCAGAATTGACATCAACATTTTGACCACCACCACTAAACAACGAAATTGCATCTGATAAATTAGCCAAAACGCCAAAGCTATAACCAATATTTTCTATAGAGCTGTTTGTTTTCCAGTTCCAAATGCCACCCAATTTATTATTTGAGAAATTATAAGAACCGACACCAAAGCTAATACTTATATCTGTTTGACCACCAGAATACGCATAAGTTCCAATTGAATTTGTAAACGATGCTCCCATAATACCTAAAGTATTTGCCATAGGTATTTCTGCCGCTGCAATTACCCCACCGACATAACCGCTCAATCCTCCAACCATTGCACCACCAAGCATATAACCCCAAGTTTTTCCAGAATTATAATCCCATTTAAAAGGATTATAATTACCATCATTTGCTACAGTCCCTCCAATATAAGCGCCAATAGTAGCTCCAATAATAATTGGCAAAATGATATCCCCACTCGGATCCGAATACGTCAACGGATTATTCCAAGCATAAGAGTATCTATTGAAATTTTGCGAGAAACCGGGTGCTTGAACATACTTATCGGGGCTTAACATACGTCCGAGGAGCGGATCATAGAAGCGACCATTCATGTTGATAAGACCGAAGCATTCCAAATGTTCATGCCCGGTATAACCGCGGTGGAAAAAGCCCTGCCATATTCCTTGTCCACCGCCGGGAGAATAATAATTCTCTAGCGTGGTAACATCACGTCTATTGCCCCAAGCATCGTAACTATATTCCTCAAGAATACTTCCGTTATCATCGGCGATGGCGAGAATGGAGCCTTGGTAGTCTTGATAGGCAAAATAGATTTCACCTGTTCCGCTTTGAGGATCAATAAAAAGCGCTAAATCACCGGAGGGGAGGGGGATATAACAAATATCTCTCCATTCACCATTGGCATATTCACGTTCAAAGTCACCTACATAAAATCGCTCGATATAATCTGCTCCACCTTCCTGAATTTTCATGTGACGGCGTTGTTCATCCGGACCATACAGGAAAAAAGCATCATAATCACCTTCCGAAATCATTTTTATTTTATTAAACTCCGTGTACTCAATCATTTGAAAATTGCTAGAAACCAATTCGCTTGGATCATTTACACTAAACGTTCGTCCTGCATTATCATTAACGTAGGTTCCGATATCAGACTTCGACGTAATATTTCCAGATACAGAATAGTTAATTTCAATATTATTCATAACACTTGAAGCATTAGTCGAGTAAATTTCAGTTAATCTATTAACCTGATCATACTGAAAGACATCAGAGGTTGCGTGGGTAACATTATTTCGGTTTTGAAGATTGGTTGATTCCAAATCAAAAGTGTAGGTCATATTCCAATTGCCTTGTTGATTTGTCCACGTGGTCGGCAGACCAGTAGTAGCATCATAGGCTCTATTCCATTGCTCCTGATTACTCCCCAAATAGTACTGGGTAATTTGACCAAATTGGTTTTCATCACCAAAAGCCCAAATGATTTCATCATTATCTGCACGTTTAATATCTGAAAGCACATTAAACTGGTTGTATTCATATTTAACTATGAAACCATTAGGATACATGTAAGTATCAAGTAAACCATCAGCGTTGTAGGTGTAGGCAAAATTAAAATCCTGCCCATCAATCATTTCATTTCTAGATGTAATACGACCAAAAGGGTCATCATAGATGTAATTATTCGTTACATTGTCAGGTGAGATTGCTTCATCCATTAACCCAAAAAATTGCCCATCAAACATAAATTCAAAATCACCATCTGGGCCGGACTTCTTTGTTAATCGTCCTAAAATATCATATTCCATATCAAACAAATTACCTTCGACATCATTTTGACGTATGAGCTGCCCTAAGGCATCATAATTATAAACGATGGTGCCCGCAGCGGGATCATTTAACTCAATTTGCCTTCCAAAGTCATCGTAAACAGATGTTATGGGGTCATTTGAAGGCCCGGTAACGGTTTTAGCTTTACCAAAACTATTATATTCATATTCAATAGTTCCACCTTCATCGTTGGCTTCAACAACCAAACCTAGAGGATCGGTCAACGTACTAGAGGTTTGATTTAAGGTAATATTTTCAACAGTGGTTTCCCTTCCATTATAGGAATAATTCACCGTACTGTTTTGCCCAATTGTTTGTGTCACCCTTCCTAAATAATCAAATTGTTTGGTATTCCATTGCGGCGTTTGTCCACTTTCAAAAGGCAGGCTCACCTGATTATTCAATCCTTTACTATTATAGGATTTGTTTAGATTGATATAATTCCCCATAGAATTCATATTACTTTGGCGAATAACACGTTGTGCATCGTCAAAAAATTCAACTGTTGGCAATTCGACACTGCCGAATGAACGAACAGCAAAAAGATAAGAAGATGGACCAAACCCTATATTCCAAACTATTTCTTGTTCCGATGTGTTACCGTCGGGATGGAAAGTTTTTACAAGGGATCCAAACCCATCGTATTCATACATTGTAACCAACCCATTTACATCGGTTTGTTGTGTTTTAACGCCCAAAAGTAAATCATATTGAAATGTTTCGACCCAATTGGCAGGATTAGTTGCAGACTCAACAAACCGATTGCAAGCAGTATAAGTAAAAACAGTTTCTCGAGTATCCATAGATTGTGGAAAAACTTTTTTAATAGTAACATGTCCGTACTGATCATATATATACTCTTTGATTACCTCAGCTTCTGTAAATGGATTTTTAGTAAGCTTAAATAAATTTCCATTTGGATGATACTCATAGTTTTTTAATGAGGATACTGGATCTTCTCCTGACCTTTGTTGAGTGGTTATAACTTCTTCTGGCTGCCAAGGAATCCAACTACCATTGAGCACATAATTATTATAGTTTGTGGCGGCCTCAAAAAAGGGTGAACCATTAAGTGTTGTGTTATCGTAAATTCGCTCTTCAGAAATTGTAACATTATTATTTACATCATAGGTAATTTCGTTTTTGCTAGAAGTTTCTGATATAAAGTCAAAATACCTTGTTTCGACAGTTCTAATTAGAAAGTTAAACTTTCCTGCAAATTGCTGAAATAGATTTTGATTATAGTCCGTTTCTACCCGCGATATCAACTGCCAACCACCATTATCATCCTCTACCTCTACCTCTTCTTTCCAAGATAGTAAAGGACGACTATCCTTTAAACTCATTGATATTGGGGGAAAATGAGCAAAAGATGTTGATTTGGTTTTACCTATCTTATTCTCACTTACTTCCTCCTCAAAACCAAGCAAACCTAATCCTTTTTTGTTATATCTAAGCGTTTTATAAAAAAAGGATTGATCTATAAGGATTGTGCCAAATTTACCTGTTTGGACTACAGAAGCAGTTACGTACATAGGTATTGTTAGACTTGGATTTGGATAAGTATAATTACTAGAATTTTCATAAACCAACGGACTTGATAAAGGCTTGAATTCAAATGTAGTAAGTGTATTAAACCCATCTAAAATTTGATGAACATTAGAATTATGAATATCAGGTCGAAACTTTAGGTAATGATCAAATGGAAAAGAATATAGCCCATAATTACCATCACCTGAAAAATCAGCAAATTTAGTAAAATGCTGAGGAACAGCACAGCTTGTAGTAAAAGGTATTTGACCACAAGTACGTAACTTAATCAAACTTGTCATTCCTTGAGTACTTCTCCAACCATTCACCTTATTATAAAAAACTGACAACCTACCGTTAAAGCCAGGGCCATCTACTCCTGAATCTAATTGATAAATAAACAATAAATCATCTCGACCATCATTGTCAACATCAGCAATTCGAAGTGTCATTCTGCTTCCAGCTTCATTGGGATTAATTCCTGAAAAACCGGACAAGCCAGGAATCGTTGGAAGTTGCGAAAAATCCTTTCCATTGAATAAATGGATTTCATATTCATTTAACACATCATTTCTAACTATTAAATCTTGTTTTCCGTCACCATTAAAATCTCCAAAATCCACATAATGGTATGAAGTTGGAAATCCACTGGAATAAATTGTGTTATATGTTGTTCGGGAGTCAAAACTTAAAATTTCGGAATCTAATTTACCAACTACTAAAAATTCGGGCTTTCCATCACCAGTAAAATCTGCTAGACTTATGCTGTCAACTGGCCCATCTACACCAAAAGGAAAAACTACTGTTTGATCTATTCCAGTTTGGTTCAAATATTTTATAAAGAGATTATGATTATATGCATTACAAGGAGTTGAGGTCGGAATCACGTCACCTGCATAAGAAAAATCAGTAATTCCATCCCCATCAAAATCCCCAACAACAACTCTTAAAGGTTCTTGATTAGGAGCTAAAGTATTTGAAAAATTCCAACCCCAAGGACACCATTTTTTATCATCGGAACTATAGCCATATGGAAGATGATTATCAATTTGTTCTGTTAAGTGATGAATAAAATTACCGGGATTGTTCGGGTCATTAGTATAAATGACAACAAAAAACTCATTGTCATTTGATGGAGATGCCCTTACATAAAGAAAATCTAATAGGCCATCACCATTAAAATCACCAGGAAATATCTCACAATAAGCTGTACGGTCGCATGAACCTTTACTGTAATGCGACGTAAATTGATTCTTTATAATATTACTATTAAACCCATTTCCATTGGGATCTTTTATATGCGCCCAAATTTCATATAAATGTCGTTCATAAGTCGTAGTGTTACAAGAAACTGGAGCGCTTAAACTATGTCTCAATTCTAAAATATCATCAATTCCGTCGCCATTTATATCAGCATAAATGACTCTATTGTTATAAGATCCATAGGAACTAAAATTAGAATTATCAAGCTGTAATTCATCAAATTCATCATTTGGAGCAATACTATTCCATTGAATCAAAGTTGAATTAACCTCTTCACTTTCTGAATTAGAATACTTTATTTCCACTAGTTTAGAAAAATCGTTGCCAACCTTTGCATGGTTGTCAAAAGCATATTCAAAATGATACTCACTAAATGTTTCTCCATCCCGTTTCACCGTAATCTTATCCAATATAACGGTTTGCTCCACATTATTCCCAAGTATGTATATTTTAGATATGTCCGTTCGTAAAGAATAATAAAACTCCACCTCAATTTCAGGTGCAAAACTCATTTCCTCATTACCGGTATTTTAATTTTCTTTAGTCGGCTTTCGTTTTTGTTATTTGTATTATCATACACGTATTCAATATAATTTGAGTTTCTATCTCTTACCTTTTCCAAGGGCCATATATACGTCTGATTATTAGAGTTCTCATCTTGCAAGGTAATGAGTGAATGAAACAAGTTTATTCCATAAAATCGCTCTATTCCATCTTTACTCGTAACCTTAAATCCCCCATTACCAAGCATTTCTATTTTTTGAAATGATTCCGTCTGCGTTTTGTATAAACTACCCGGTTGTAAATTAGAACCTGAAAACGAAAACATTGCTTGCCCATCTAAATATAACCGATCATCATTGGTTAATCTTACATAATCAGGAAAGCCATCAAATAAATGATTCTTATTGCCTCTTCGTATTTCACTTAGCCCCGACAAATGCCAGCCCATGCCTAATAACCCCTTTCCACTTGCAGAGTTGTAGTTGATGCTAAGATCCGGTAACATTCCATTTATTCCCGGTGGTAAAATTATTGGAATTGAGTAAGTAGCAGCACCTCCACTTACATTAACAACTCCGGGAATGGAACTTACCGGCTTTTGATAATCAAGTTGTCTGTTTAGAGAAGGTGGTTCCTGATAAACTGTTGGATTTAATTCAATAGGTTCACCTCCTTGAGAAAACGCCTCTTGTTGAAAAGCTAAAAAAACAAGGAAAAAGAAAAAAATTTTAGTGGTAGCGAATCTTTTCATATCTAATAATTTTAAAGACCAATTAACCCGACAAAAAAATAAAACAAAAATGAATTGACCAAATTAAATTTTATATTTTTCAAAAAAAATGCACGTATGAATTAATATTTTAACATTCTGTAATTAATATAAAACATGAAAAAAATACACCTAGAACAAATTTTATAATTGGATAAAAAATCCAGTGAAACCTGCCTTTCCACAGCATTTCAAATCAAAATTCACTAAGAAAACTTTAGGTAAAATCGGGGTGTTTTTTTGGCTTTCAAAAATTTATCATAGCCACAATTTTTTTAATTGACTGCCAACTTTATTCCAACCAAATCCAGCAGATTAAAATATACGCATTTCAGTAATTGACCACTCAAGAAGCCATTAGCGATAGGCTAAGCATAGGGTTAAACACCACCCTCAACCCAAAGTCCTTCAAAAAAGTGTAACGCTCACACAAAAAGTCCTTTGATAAAATGTAAAAAAACTCCAGAAAGTCCTTTGATGTTTTGTGTACTTATTTAAATAAAAACCTAGTAATCAAAAGTTAGGCTTCCTCGTCGAAAACCAAATAATCCCCATCGAAGCCAAAGCCGAAGAAAATCTGCAATCGAAAAGCTTAAAAGTGTTCCGCGACAAATACAACCCCGACACCTGTTTCCGCTTTTCCATGTCCCACTACCGCAATGAATCCTGGCTGATCAATATTCCACTATATGCCGCAGGCGAGTTTTTTATATCGTGAAGGCAATAGGGGATTTCAGTGCCCCAATATTCAACATAGTTTTGCGTTTATCTTCAAACTAATCTTCCTCACCACACTTCGGAAAACGTACTTTTGTGAATTGATTCTAAAACTTTGCGGTACGGCGTCTCCCTTTTTCTTTTTTGTGTAAACATCACAATGTTTGCGCAGTTTGAAACCTATTCTGCCAATAGGTCTAAAACCCTGTGGCCAAATGGAGACAGTATCGTTCTCGACACCCTTTCAGTACACCCCGAATACCTTGAACTCACCACCAAAAGCGGTCGAGAATTAGATAGCGCTGCTTTTTTCTTCGACCTAAACAAAAACACCCTTTGGTTGAGCCCCGAAATCAACGATTCCGTAATTGTCAATTATAAAACGCTCCCCATCAACTTGTCGGAACCCTTCCGAAAAAAACCCATGCAGCTTTTTCAAGAAAGCGCCATCGACAACCAACAGATGTACCGAATGAAAACCTCGGACAACAGCATTGTGCCTTTTCAGGGTTTAACCCGAAGCGGATCCATTGCCCGCGGAGTAAGAGTGGGAAACGCACAAGACCCGGTGCTCAACTCTACACTGGATTTACAACTCTCCGGCGAAATTGGAGAGGGCACTACCCTTAAAGCCTCAATTACAGACAACAATCTTCCCGTACAGGGCGATGGCGCCAGCAGACAGGTTCGTGAGTTTGACCGCGTTTTTATTGAAATTGAAAATGATAAATTTGGCACCATCACAGCGGGAGACTACAATATTGAGGGCAACAACAATGACTTTTTACAATTCAACAAAAGGATTTCGGGCGGTGGAATTAAAACCACCCAAAACCTCAACGATAACGGAACCAAAATACACGCAGAAGCCAACGGCGCTTTGGCGAGGGGAAAATTTGCCCGCAACACCTTTCGGGCCGAAGAGGGCAATCAAGGTCCTTACAAACTATTCGGGAACGACGACGAATCTTTTATAATCATCATTTCGGGTAGTGAGCGGGTGTATATCGATGGTGAACTCATGGAACGCGGAGAAGACAACGATTACATCATCGACTACAATACCGCCGAACTCAAGTTTACAGCCCTTCAGCCCATCACCAAAGACAGGAGGATTGCCATCGAATTTCAATATGTGGAACAAAACTATTTGCGATCGGTTTTTTACGGTGAAGCCGCGGTGGAAGACGAAAAATGGAATGTGAAATTCTCTTTGTTTAGCGAACAAGATGCGCCCAATCAGTCCCTTTTTCAAACTTTGTCCGACGAACAAAAATCTGCCTTAGCCGACATAGGTCCAAATATAGAAAATGCAGTATTCCCCTCGTTTACCGAAACTGAGTTTTCGCCGGAAAGGGTGCTATATCGCCTCACCGATTCCCTTGGTTTTGACTCCATTTTCGTGTATTCTATTGATCCCAACGAAAGACTATTTGCGGTAAACTTCACCCAAGTAGGTCCAAATAACGGAGATTATGTTTTGGATCAAAACATGGCCAACGGCAGGGTGTTTCGCTGGGTTCCGCCGGAAAATGGTGTGCCACAGGGAAATTTTGCCCCGGTGGTGCGATTGGTAACTCCAAAACAACTTCAGGTTGCAACCCTACAAGGCAACTACAAATGGAATGAAAACAACGCCGTTTCGTTGCAAATGGCCACCTCACGCAACGACCTCAACCGCTTTGCGCCCGATGGTGCAGATGGAAATTTGGGCAGCGCTTTAAAGTTTGCCTACCAAAATAAAAGCCAATGGAAAAAGTGGACCATCGAGAGTTCTGCCGGATTGGAGTGGGTGGAATCTTCATTTACCACGGTTGAGCGACTTCGGAATATCGAATTTGAACGGGACTGGAACATCATTGCCAGCGACAGTGCCGACCAATGGCTGGGAAATATTTCCTTAAACTTCTCGCGAAAGGGATATGGCCGGGCCGGATACGCCTTGCAGTTTTTCGACAACGGCCCCTACAACGGTATCCGCCACAATATATTTAGCGATTTGCGCCATAAAAATAGCAGTTTGCAAATAAAAGCAAGCGGATTAGAAAGTTCCGATGCCTTTGGTCGCAGTTCATTTTACCGACAAAAAAGCAATGCTTATTTCGGGCTTTCTCCCGTTTTTGGCTTCGGGGTACGCAGTGAAATTGAATCCAACTTGCGAAGGGGAACCGACGAAATACTGCAAGATGGCGCGTATAACTTTTATGATGGTACCGCCTATCTGAGATTTGGCGACAGTTCCGTTTACTTTATTGAAGTCTTTGCATTTGCCCGAACGGACGACACCGTAAGAACCGGGGAAATGCAAAGAAATGCCAACGCGTGGGGATACGGCATCAAAGGAGAAACCGAAATTGGTCGGGGTGGAAACCTGCAAATGAACGTCACCGACCGGCGACTAAAAGTGCTTTTGCCCGAGGAATCTCCCTGGATGCAAACGGTTACCGGACGGGCGAGGTACAATCAGCGACTGCTCAAAAACACCATAACCTTTACCTCTTTTTACGAAGTGGGATCCGGAACCGAACCCCGACGAATATTTAGTTATATAGAAGTCCCGCCCGGCACAGGAACCCACGTATGGAACGATTACAACGGAAATGGCGTACAGGAACTCGACGAATTTGAGCCAGCCAGATTTCCCGGCGAGGCCAATTACATCCGCATTTTTACGCCCACCAATGAGTTTGTCAGAACCAATCTCAACAAATTTTCCCAAATGCTTTTGGTTAATCCGGCCAGTATTTGGGGCAACAAAAAGGGATGGAAAAAAACCATGAGCAAATTCAGTGTGCAGGGCACTTTTACCACAGACAGAAGATCCCTTATCGATGGAAACCGCAACCGACTAAACCCCTTTTACGAACCCGGTGAGGATACCCTAATATTGGCCATGGCCGACAATTTTAGGGGGAGTTTATTCTTCAATCGTTCAGAAACCCGCTTTGGCGGCGATTACACCTTTCAGCAAAATCAAGGGAGAAATCTCCTGAGTTTTGGGGTAGAAGTAAACCAAACCGAGGAACACCAAATCAATTTGAGAATGCGTATTCCCAAAGAAGTTTTAAGTCGGCTCAAATTAAAAACCGGACAACGCACCAATCGTTCCGACAATTTTGAAAGTCGAAACTTCGCCTATCAATACTACGGATACACCCCGGAAATAACGTACCAACCCACGGCCAGATTGCGGGTTACCGGTGAATTTGATTGGCAGTCAAAAAACGCCCCGGAAGAATTGCAAACCTCGGTACTTCAACGAAATGCCGGCATTGAAGGCAACTACAACATCGCGGGAAAAAGTTCCATGACTCTGCGGTTTAATTACATCATCAACGATTTTGAGGGAAATGTAAATTCTCCCATTGCCTTTGAAATGTTGGAAGGCCTTCGTCCGGGAAGAAATGGCGTTTGGGCATTTTCCCTGCAACACACCCTGGGCAGTGGCCTCCAGCTGAGCCTGACATATGAAGGTAGAGCCAGCGAAGATATTCCCACCATTCATACCGGGCAGGTTCAAGTAAAAGCTTTTTTTTAAATTATGCTCCGATATACTTAAATACCTCAAAAACCAAAAAAGCCGGCCAAAATAAGGATTTGAAAATACCCAGTGCGCCCATCCAAAATCCTGTGGCCTGAGAAATGAAATAAAAAGCTGCGCCAATAACGCCCATTCCGTAAAGGGCGCCGGCAGAGGCATCTGGTTGATGTTTTAACGACATAGTGTTGGTATTACGATTAAGAGTCTGCTCCAAAAAGTCCCTTTCTACCAAAATCTTCCTTTTTGGATTGGACTCAATTAAAAAAAACGGGACTATTCACGAATGACAACATCCGGATCTTTTTCCCAAACTTCAATGGAAAATTTTTCCGGGGAAAGAACGCCATAGGTATTGTATTTTATCCAGTCGCCCAAATTAAAATACACACCTTCCTCGGGGAGTTGAATTTCCATAGGTAAATGTCGATGGCCAAAAATGAAATAATCCACCGGCGGGTTTTCCCTTTGATACGAAACAGCAAACTGATAAAGCCACTCACTTTCCTTGCCTTTGTAAATAGCGTCCTCATTTCCCGTTTTAGCCCTGCTCTTTCGCGAGAAGAAATCGGCCAGACCAATGCCCGCATTGGGATGCACCCGCGCAAATAGCCATTGTAAAAAACGATTGTTAAAAACCTTTTTGATCATTTTATATCCGTGATCGCCGGGGCCCAGTCCATCGCCATGACCAACGAGCAGTGATTTTCCGTAAAACTCAAAAAGCGTGGGTTCACGATAGACCTTTAAGCCAATTTCATTTTCCAAATAATCAAAAACCCAAATATCGTGATTCCCCGTAAAAAAGTGAATGGGCACACCCGAATCGCGCAAGGCGGCCAACTTTCCCAAAGTCCGCACAAAACCACGGGGCACGGCCTTTTTGTATTCAAACCAAAAATCAAACAAATCGCCTACGATAAACAAGGCTTCCATTGTGGGGCCTTGTACATCCAGCCACCTGATAAAAGCGTGCTCGCGGGCTCTACTTTCCGCTTGGTTTGGCGCGCCCAAATGGAGGTCGGACACAAAATAAATAGATTTATCATTCACCCCGCAAAAGTAATGTTTGCCATAATTCTTTTCACACCAAATTCATATTTCAAAATGGGTGCGTTACATTTGCCTGTAAACATATTTGATTTGAAAACATTCCTTCAACATACGGCTGCAAACCTGATTCAACAATTCGGTGACGATTTACACGAGCAATTCATCGTTATACCCAATCTTCGTCCGGCCATTTTCCTCAGAAAAGCCATTGCTGGTCTCATCGAAAAACCCACACTTTCCCCAACCATTCTCAGCATCGAAGAATTGGTTTTTTCCTTAACCGATTTGAAGAAAGCCAGCAGCACCGAAAGTCTATTTCGACTTTATGAAAGCTTTTGTGCCAAGAGCAAATCGCATTTTTCCATCGAAGAATTCATGGGAATTGGCCCTACCGTACTCAATGATTTTTACGAAGTTGATTTGTATCTGGCCGACCCAAAAGACCTTTTCAATTACCTTTCAGATATCCGGAAAATTGAGCAATGGGCGCCCGACAATCCCGAGGGTAAATCCGGGGAATACGCCAAAAAATACCTGGCCTTTTACGCCAGTTTGTACGAAATCTACGCCGACTACCGCCATAAATTACGGGAGGAAAAACACGCAGATCCCGCGTTGGCATTTAGAACACTGGCAGAAAACCGAGCGGAGATATTTCCCCTATTTTTTGAAAAACACCCAAATTCCCAACTGATTTTTGTCGGCTTTAACGCCCTGACCCCGGCAGAGGAAACTTTTATGAAATACACCAAGCGAATGGGTAAATCACAATTCTTTTGGGATGCAGATCAATATTATGTAAACGACAAAAAGCAGGAGGCTGGACTGTTTTTTCGCAACATGGACGAAGCGCTATTGCCGCCAAAAGATCGCGAAAATTTCCCCAAAAACATCGGAAACAACAACCTTCATGTCACCTCAGTTGAAACCACCGGAAACATTCAGCAAGTACTTTTCGCGGCAGAAAAAGTAGCGGAATGGACCGAAGCTGCCGTTTCCGAAGAGGAGCAAGTCGCCATCGTTTTGGGTAACGAATCCCTGATCTCAGATTTGGTGCAAATGCTGCCAACCGACGCCAAAGTGAATTTAACATTAGGACTGCCGCTCGACCAATTGCAAGCCGGACAACTCCTCTACGCATACACCCGAATGATGCGGTATCCCGAAAAAAAGGCGATTTACCACAAGGATTTGGTTCGGTTTCTACAACATCCATTTATCCGACAATTTCTCTATTTCAGTGGAACACACAAAAACGGCGACGAACTCCTGCAAGCCATTGCTACGGAAAATCACATCTATGTGGGAAAATCGGTCATACAACGTTTTTTTGCAGAACACCCCAAATGGATTACCTGGCTTACCGCAGCTGAGGACAACCTTTCGATGGCAAACCAACTGGCGGACTTAATAGAAAATCTCTGTATCTTTTGGGATCAGGCTAAATCGGCAGATGAAAATTATGAAAGGGAACAAACCTATGCTGCGCTTCACCTCGTTCGGGAGGCTTCCGTGTGGATAGAAAAATATTTTTTACAGGAATCGCCCAAGGTGGTGAGTGAACTGATTTGGCAATTGACCAAAGTGGAAAACATCAGTTTTAGAGGCGAACCGGAAACGGGTATTCAAATAATGGGCATCCTGGAAACTCGTCTATTACACTTCGACAGGGTTTTGCTTTTATCCACAAATGAAGACATAATTCCCCAGGGAAAATCGCAATACTCGCTCATTCCATTGGATGTGAAAAAACACTTTGACTTGCCATGGCACACCCACAAAGATGCGATTTTCGCCTATCATTTCTACCACCTTTTTCACGGATGTCATCAGGCTGAACTTGTTTACACCCAAGGCGGAAGTGGACTGGGAAACGCAGGACCTAGTCGTTTTTTATATCAAATAGAATGGGAATGGGCGCAGCTGAAAAACATAACATTCAGTAAAACCCTGTATTATGCACCATTAAAAAGCGAGTCCGAAAAAAAGGCATTTGTCATAGAAAATGTTCCGATGCTGCGGGACAAATTAGAAAAACAATTTTCAGAAAAAGGCATTTCTCCCTCGGCACTTAGAATGTATTTAAGAGACCCCATTCAATTCTATTCGGAATACGTATTGGGCATTCGCAACGAAGACCTTTCAGCCGAAGAGGACGCCGGATTGCCCGCCATTGGAAATGCTGTACACAAAGTACTGGAGGAAGTTTACAAACCCTATATCAACGCAGCATTTCCGGATGAACAGCAGTTGAAATCCATGCAAAAAAATGCGATTAAAATGCTGAAATCCGTTTTGCAATCCGAGCTTGGAAACGCATCACTTGACGAAGGCAAAAACATCATAGCCCTCACTGCAGCGGAAGAAATGGTGCGTCATGCCATACAATTCGATATGCAAAATCATTTTTCCGGCAGAGAGATCATTGCATTGGAAAATAACGGAGAAAAACTGCATTTTGACCTACCGGTTGAAACCAAATACGGCCCGGTAAAACTCACCGGAATTGTGGACAGACTGGAACGTTGGGGGGAAGACTTTGTTTACATCGATTACAAAACCGGGAATATCCCCAATCGACTTGTATGGCCGGATGACCCATACGCAATTGATGCGGAAAAACGAAACGACAAATTAGGTCCGGGTTTGCAATTGCTCTGTTATAGCACACTCGCGGGCCAACCGGATAAAAACTTTCAATTGGCACTTTTGGGGTTAAAAAAGCGAACCGATGGATACCAATGGCTTCAGGATGAAAATAAAAATCGGATTCACAAACCCAAGCTTCGAGGTGAATTTGTCGATTATTTAGCGGACTTAATCGCGGAAATATTAACCTGTGATTTTGAATAGTCAGAGAGAATAATTGGTTTTCCTTTGGCTCAAAAGCAACCCAAGACCAAAAAAAAAGCCCGATTAAAATCGGGCTTTTTATTTTACTCAATCAAATCTACCATAGCCTCCCCAATACTATTCTCCTCCTCAATATGCGCTTCAACATGAGCGCGAATTCGCTTTCCGGGATACAAGTCGATAAATCCCTCCAAACGATAACGCATTTCGTCATTTGGAACCGGGTTTGCCTTCCGGGAAATAAACATGGGGCGTAGATTAATACCGGTCAATCCGCCATCTACCGCTTCCTGGGTATTGAACATGATATTGATTCCGGTCACTTTATTATTCGCATCACGAACCACATTTGCGGTTTCGATTTCCATCATAAATTCTCCCATAGGATGGTTGCGCAACACACCCACGCCGTGAGGAATTTGGGCTTCATTAGCGAAATGCTCCATCAGTTCAAAAATCTGAGGATCATTGATACTCATGGTGCGTTCCGAATCTTGAGCGCGGGTCGTCATCGTGGTAACTGTACCGCCGTGAGCACCGTCAACCACGCGAATGTGGGGCGCAATAACCAGTGCCATAATGGACATCAACTTAATGAGGATATTCATTGAAGGTCCGGAAGTATCTTTAAATGGATCACCAACCGTGTCGCCAGTAACGGAAGCCTTGTGCGCGTCTGATCCTTTGTACTCCATTTTCCCGTTGATTTCCACACCTTTTTCAAAAGACTTTTTAGCGTTGTCCCAGGCACCACCGGCATTGTTTTGGAAAATACCCATCAACACACCGGAAACAGTAACACCGGCGAGAAGACCCCCGAGGATTTCTGCGGAGGAAACATTTTCAAAAACACCTTTAAAACCAAAACCCACCAAAATGGGAACCACTAGGGCGATAGCGCCCGGCAACATCATTTCTTTAATAGAAGCCTTAGTGGATATGGCCACACATTTTTCGTATTCCGGCTTGGCTGTTCCTTCCATTATGCCGGGAATTTCTTTAAACTGACGGCGAACCTCTTCCACCATTTCCATTGCAGCACGTCCTACCGCAGCGATGGCCAAAGAAGAGAAAATAAACGGAATCATACCTCCGACAAACAAAGCTGCCAACACAGGGGCTTTGTAAAGGTCGATGGAGTCGATTCCGGAAATACCGACGAATGCGGCAAATAAGGCCAAAGCCGTAAGTGCGGCAGACGCTATCGCAAAACCTTTACCCGCAGCAGCAGTGGTATTACCAACCGCGTCGAGTTTATCCGTACGCTCGCGAACCTCTTCGGGCAAAGCACTCATTTCCGCAATACCCCCTGCGTTATCCGCAATGGGTCCAAAAGCATCGATGGCCAACTGCATGGCCGTAGTCGCCATCATACCCGCTGCCGCAATGGCCACACCATAAAGTCCGGCAAATGAGTAAGAGAAAATAATACCCGCACCCAACACAATGATGGGTAATACGGTGGACTGCATCCCCACGGCCAATCCGGCGATGATATTGGTTGCATGACCTGTGGAAGATTGACGAACAATACTCATTACGGGCTTTTTGCCCATAGCGGTATAGTATTCGGTGATGATACTCATCAAAGCACCGACGATCAAACCCACAAAAATGGCGAGGAAAACTTGTAATTTAGTAAATTCATATCCGCGGAGCACCATCTCATCGGCCATGAGAAAGTCAACCACAAAATACGAAGCAATAACGGTAAGGATAATAGAAGACCAATTACCGATGTTAAGCGCTTTTTGCACATCATCGGTTTCTTTGCTGATGCGAACAAACAAAGTCCCAACAATAGAGAACAGCAGTCCGATACCCGCGATGAGTAAGGGCAATAAGATTGGGGCTATGCCACCTACATCATCATGGGAAACAATTTCGCGACCGAGTACCATGGTGGCGAGGATGGTGGCTACATACGAACCAAAAAGATCGGCGCCCATACCTGCAACATCACCTACATTGTCACCTACATTATCGGCAATGGTAGCTGGATTACGTGGATCGTCTTCGGGAATTCCCGCTTCCACTTTACCCACGAGGTCGGCACCTACGTCTGCTGCTTTGGTGTAAATACCACCCCCTACACGGGCAAACAGTGCAATAGATTCCGCACCGAGAGAAAATCCGGCCAGCACTTCAAGGGCGGTTTCCATCTCCACACCATTGACGGAAGCGCCTTGGCTTACCACAAACATATTGTAAAAAATAATAAATAAGCCGCCCATGCCCAGCACGGCCAATCCGGCAACACCTAGTCCCATTACCGATCCACCGGTAAAAGAAACCTTAAGTGCCTGGGCCAAACTGGTACGTGCAGCCTGGGTGGTTCTGACATTGGCTTTAGTGGCAATGTTCATCCCAATCCATCCGGCAAATGCGGATAAAACGGCACCAATTACAAAAGATATAGCGATAACGGGACTTGAAGTTTCCACCAAAGTGCCAGACCAGGCCAACAAAATCCCTGCGATGATAACAAAATAAGTGAGTACTTTCCATTCAGCGCGCAAAAAGGCCATGGCGCCATCGGCAATATAACCAGCGAGTTCTTTCATATTGGCATCACCCGCATCCTGAACAGAAACCCATCGTGATTTCATAAACATCACGAACAAACCAATTATTCCCATGATGGGAACCAGCGCTAACATTGTAAACTCCATAATTATATGTATTTTAAAAAATGAGGGCGCAAAAGTAATTAACAAAACAATAGGAAGGAAGGGAATAAAAGAGTATCACATTGATTATCTAAAATAATGTTTGAGTCTGCTCTAAAAAGTCCCTTTCTGCCAAAATCATCCTTTTTAGAGTGGACTCATGTTTGTGCCACACAACGATACCCAATCCTCAAAAAGCATTTTTCATCATGTAGTGTGAACTAGTTCCCTACCTGTACAAAGAGAACAACCATCTAATTTTTAGACAATAAAAAAATCCGTTAGACATTATATCCAACGGATTGTATTTTTTTGAGCGAGTGTGTCAATATTCGTCTTCATTCCAAAGGAAATCTTCCTCGGATGGGTAATCCGGCCAAATCTCTTCAATCGACTCATAAATTTCTCCTTCCTCATCTTCAATGGCCTGAAGGTTTTCAATCACCTCCAAAGGCGCACCAGTTCTGATCGAATAATCAATGAGTTCGTCTTTGGTGGCCGGCCACGGAGCGTCACTCAGATAGGATGCCAATTCGAGTGTCCAGTACATAATTTTCCGGTTTTAAAATTTGTGCAAAAATAAAATTATTATCCAACGGGCAAAATCTTTTTTTCATTTGCCAATAAAAATCTACTACTTTGATTTCCAGGTTTTCTCCTCCACTTTAAGCAGTTTACAGCTCATTCTCGACAAAGTAAAAAGGTAGTCGGACAGTCGATTTAACATTTTGATGATACGTTCATCGACCGGATCCACACTGTGTAAATGGACAGCAATACGCTCGGCCCTCCGACAAATTGTTCGGGCAATGTGGATATGGGAAACCACCTGATGACCTCCGGGCAAAACAAAGTTTCGCAGCGGTGGAAGCATTTCCGTCATTCGGTCAATTTCACTTTCCAATTCACCGAGAAGTGCCTCGCGAATCGGATTCAGGTAACCCCTCCCCTTTTCGTTTTCAGCTGCCAAATGACTGCCCATTAAAAAAATGTCGTTTTGAATTTGGTGCAAAAAGGCGCGACTTTTCTCCTCGGGGTTTTCGTCGGCCAGCAGACCAATCCACGCGTTTAGCTCGTCGAGTGTTCCGTATGCCTCTATGCGCACATGCGATTTCGACACACGACTTCCGCCCAATAATCCGGTTTGTCCGGCATCCCCCGTTTTGGTGTAAATCTTCATTCGTACAATTTTTATTTTATCGTTCTCAAAAAACTCAAACATTGAGTCTGCTTCGAAAAGTCCCTTTCTGCCAAAATCTTTCTTTTCGGTAGATTTTTGAAT
The DNA here is from genome assembly GCA_020832345.1 of Cryomorphaceae bacterium. Lineage (GTDB taxonomy): Bacteria > Bacteroidota > Bacteroidia > Flavobacteriales > Schleiferiaceae > CSBr16-58. The sequence continues at coordinate 19,445 of JAFIEY010000125.1, forward strand.
CCTCACTAGTAGCTAGTTAGCTCCGGTTCAAAAATCCCCTCGATTTTGATTAAAATCATCCTTTTTGGAGTGGACTCATCATTTGTTCGTTTTCCTAATACAAGCAAGTAAACTAAAAATATACAAGTCGAAAAAATCAATCTAATTTAATAATCAAACCATTTCCGCGGACTTCTATTCTTTCTAATATAGGGGAAAAATTTCGATTAAAAAAACGATTTTGTACCCCGTAAAAAAGCAGGTCAAAAGTAAACAAAAAACCGCCTTGTAAAACCAAGGACCAACCTGCGCCTTCCAACATTTCCCTATTGTCCATATCGCGCTTTGAACGCTCAATAAGCCAGCCCCCAAGGGCCATATATCCCAAGTCCAGTCCGGCGTTAAACAACAAACTTTGTCTGGTTTTTTCATTGATCTTCCGGACATCTTCAAATGAGGGATTTGACTTTTTTCGCATGGCACCGTAATACCCCAAACCTGCAATGGCCACATTTACACCATTCCATACCACATTGGTTTGATGGAACGATTGCGTAGCACCTTCGGTTTGGGTCATCATTATTCCGCCCCAAACCATATTCCCCAAAGCCCACCCACCAAGGACTTTCATGCCATTTTTATTGATTTGCATTTGCCTTGCATAAAGCGTATCCATTTGCGGAATATCTATTTGACCCCGCATCCCGGAGGATAAAATCACTAAACTCAAAATTACCTTTATTCGCATCCCATATTCCTTTAAAAGTGGAACATCATTGCCCACTTGTACAACCAAACCAAAAATTTCCGAAAAAGTTTTTGAGACGAAACACTACACCCGGGCAACGCCGAGTAATGCCAAAAACGACTTTCGAGAAACTTCTTCCGCGCCCAGTGAAGCGAGGTGAGATGTGGGTGTTTGACAATCCACTAAACGCAGTCCGGGTATGGTTTGAACCATTTTAATAAAGGCAAATTTACTGGCATTGGGCTGCACGCTATACATGCTTTCGCCGTAGAAAATACCGTTTAGATAAAGCCCGTAAAATCCACCAATCCGCTCACCTCCACAAAAGGTCTCGTATGAATGGGCATGTCCCGCTTCGTGCATTTGCAGCATGGCCCTGTGATATTTCGGCCATATCCATGTTCCATTCTGGTCCTTGCGCTCCACTTGAGCACAACCGTCTAATACCGCTTCAAAATCTTCGTTTACTTTCAGCTGGTATTTCCCGTTTAGAAAAGGACGCATGGATTTTTGCACCTTCAATTTTTCCGGAAACAAAACCATTCTCGGATCGGGGTGATACCAACAAATTCCAAAGGGGTGGTCATGCCAGGGAAAATATCCGTGAGAATAGGCCGCCAGCAAAGTCTCTGGTTTCAAATCGCCACCCACCGCAATGGGTCGATCCCCGTCCTGATCAATTGGAAAAGGAAAAAAATGTTTTCCGATGGCGACTTCCATGGGTGTTTGTATTTTCGCAGCAAAATAACAACCCATGATCATAATCATCGCTGCATTGGCTAAAAATCGTGTCATTGGTAACAACAACGACCTGATATGGCATTTGCCCAACGACCTCAAAAGATTTAAACGCCTGACTTTGGGGCACCCCATGATTATGGGCAGCAAAACCTTTGAATCACTTGGCGGCAAACCCCTGCCCAAAAGGACCAACATTGTAGTCACCAGGCAAAATGACTACCACGCCCCCGGTGCCGTCATTTGCCATTCACTGCAAGAAGCCATCGAATTGGCCAAAAAAGAAAGTGCCACCGTTTTCATCGCTGGGGGCGGTAACATCTACCGACAAGCACTTGATCTTTCGGATGCAATGGAACTCACCATTATCAATAAAGATTTTGCCGGGGACACCACCTTTCCCGAATGGGGTGATGCATGGGTAGAGGTAGCGCGAGAAGACATCGACAATGACCCCGACGCCGATTTCTCCTATAGCTTTGTCCGGTTTGAAAAGAAATAATCAACCTACCTGATGACATCGTGGGTATCAAGCAAAAAAACGATAGCCGCAAGCGAAGCCGTTCCCATTTCCAATTCGCGGGCATTCACTGCACCATACACATCGGTAGCGGCGTGATGGACGTCAAAATAGCGTTGACTTTCGGGGCGCAATCCGCCTAAGACGATGTTTTTTCCCCGAATTTGCCCAACATCTGCCCCACTGCCCTGATTGGTAAATTCAAATAATCCGTAGGGCAAAAACAAAGGTTGAAAAGTCCGGATTTTTTCCAGGGTTTCCGCATCTGTATCAAAAGAGAATCCCCTTGGGATATAGCCACCTGCATCGGATTCAATGGCCAGCACATGCATTTCATCCTCGGAGAAATCAGCATACGTTTTTGCCCCGTCGAGACCAAATTCTTCGTTCATAAACAGCACCACCCGAAGCGTGCGCTTTAGCGGCTCCTCCCTGTCCAACAATAGTTTTGCCGCACCCATGGCGTGTACACAACCGGCACCATCGTCGTGGGCGCCATCAGCCAAATCCCATGAGTCTAGATGTCCGCCAAGCACCATGATCTTTTCGGGGTACCGGGCGCCGTATTTTTCGGCGATTACATTATGAGAAACCACGCGACCGTGATGTTTGCTTTCAAGTTGTAAAAAAAGTTTGCCACGGGGATTTATCTTTAAATATTCAGACAAACGTTCGGCACCGATGGTACTGATAGCCCCAGAGGGAATTTTTATTTCCGCATCCTGATAACTCATACTTCCGGTATGCGGAAAATCGTCGAGTCTATTGGTAAGCGAGCGCACTAGGGATGCAATTGCGCCATATTCGGAAGCCATTTGCGCGCCTCGCCAACGGTATTTGACTGCATCGCCATAGGCGTGAAAAGTTTTGATGTAATGCTGTTTCATCGGGTAATTGTAAAAGACAATCTTTCCCTCGATTTGGCCAATTTTACCCAAACTGTCGAGTTCATCGAAATCAGCTACCTCCACAACCTCTGCGAGCATTCCACCCTGCGGTGTAGAAACCGATCCACCCAATGAAGTTACCGCTAAAGGCAAATTATTCCAGTGGGCATATTCCACGCCCCTTACCCAGTGTGGCACTTCAGTTTCTTGAAGATAAACGGTATCAAAACCCATCTCCTTCATGGTTTCATAACCCCATTTAACCGCCTCAGCTGCATTTTCAGATCCTGCCAATCTTCCACCAATTGCGCACAATTCGCCCAACCATTTATAAGACTGTTGTTTTTCCAGGGCTGTGGTGTAAAATGATTGTAAAACCGCTTCATCAGACTGTGCGCTTATGAGGCAAATATGTAGTCCGAAAAGGAGAGAGAGAAAAATTCGCATGAAAAAAAAATTTGCGTGCGAAAATACAACGCGCAAAGGATTTATAGCGCACTGGGTTTGATGTTGAATTTATAGCTCGGGCTTGCAATAGGCTTTATGGGCTAGATGCTTATACTTCGGGGGATCCCCAACCACATAGACACATAGAGCACATAGAGGTTCACATAGGGGTTTTTTAAAAATACTTATGCTTTCTATGTGCCTATGTGGTAAAAGAACCACGAAGTGGTTCCCAACCCAACCACATAGACACATAGAGCACATAGAGGTTCACATAGGGGGTTTTTCAAAAAACACTTATGTTTTCTATGTGCCTATGTGGTAAAAGAACCACGAAGTGGTTCCCAACCCAACCACATAGACACATAGAGCACATAGAGGTTCACATAGGGGGGTTCAAAAAAAACTTAA
>JAFIEY010000130.1 GCA_020832345.1 Cryomorphaceae bacterium
CCCTTCAAACATCCAAACCACCTGTTCATAAGCCAAAATGATGCTTATAGAAACTCAGCCCTGATAATAGAAATATCTCGTTGTAGGTTTGCATCGCATTACAGGATAAGTTCAAAGCAGAGAAGCTTCATTTCTACTCACTACATTCTCTGTTAGGGAATCCAAATCGGGTTCCCTTTTTTTATTGGTAAAATTGCAATTCAATTACAGCGATTCAAATATTCCAACGTTTTAAGCATCATCGATCCGTACCAGGAATACAATTCGCCATCGACTAATTTTATTTCCGCATTTGGACAAATGGCACGCAACTCGGCAATATGTTTTTCGGAAAACGGGAAAGGTTCGCTGCTGAGCAATATGCAGTCCGGATTCAGGGATTTAATTTCATCATCCGAGATATTGGGGTAACGATTTTGCTCTACGATGTTCTGGTATCCCATGCGTGTGAGTAGGTCGTGGATGTAAGTGTCATTTCCCGCCACCATCCAGGGGTTTCGCCAAATAAAATACAATACACTGCGGTTTTTTCCGATTTTACTGGGTAGTTGGTCGAAACCTCGTTCAATTTTCAAAATCATATTTTCAGCCGCTTCCTTTGTATGGGTGAGTTGGCCAATATCCCGAATCATAGTTAGGGCTTCGTTTACGGTTGAAATATCGCTGACATACACCGGATATTTTTGGGCTAAAATCGAAATGTCCTCTTTTCGGTTTTCTTCTTTATTGGCAATGATGAGATCCGGTCGAAGTTGGTCAATTCGGTCGTGATGAAAATTCTTTGTGCCGCCTACTACGGTTTTTTCTTTTCGCCAATCTGCGGGATGAACGCAAAATTTTGTGATGCCAACAACGGTATCGCCACATCCCAAATCATACAGCAAATGGGTTTGGGACGGAACCAAAGATATGATTCGACGGGGCTTGCCTTTTATTTGTACTTCTCTTCCGAGTTGGTCGTGCAATGAAATCATCATGGAACAAATATAATCGGTTGAACAAAATATAGACTTCGTTTATGTCTTTTAAAATACCCCCTTCCACGTTACCTTTGTCCGCCGTGAAAGATTTACCCAAACATATAGGACGCAGAAGGCATTTGGTGGACCAACTGCGCGAAAAAGGCATTACCGATCAGCGCGTACTCGACGCCATTGGCAGAGTACCCAGGCATTTATTTATCGATTCCTCCTTTGAGGATTTTGCGTATCAGGATACGGCTTTTCCCATTGCCGCCGAGCAAACCATCAGTCAGCCTTATACCGTGGCTTTCCAGTCGCAATGTTTGAACGTGGAACCCGGCGAAAAAGTTTTGGAGATCGGAACGGGATCGGGATACCAAACGGCGGTATTGTGTGAATTGGGCGCAAAGGTTTTCTCCATTGAAAGGCAGCACGAATTGTTTCTGTTTGCCAAACGCATGCTCAATCAACTCAATTATTCCTATACCGGAAAATATGGAGACGGCTACCAGGGGATGCCTACCTATGCACCTTTTGATAAAATTATCGTGACCGCCGGAGCACGTGAAATTCCCGCAGCGCTATTGCGTCAACTCAGTGTTGATGGAATAATGGTCATCCCGGTTGGGGTCGGAACTCAAAAGATGTTGTTGATTAAAAAGGATAAGGACAACGATTATTCGGTGAAAAAACTCGGCGATTTTAGATTTGTGCCCATGTTGGAGGAAAAAGCCGGCGAGTAGTTTTTGGTGCGCTCATAATTGCAGACTACCTTTACCCTGTAAAACCAAGTTAAAGTTTAGCATGTCATTTGAAAATTCTAATCTCACCATATTCGCATACATGTCCAAACTGGCGCAAACTACCGGCGCCATAAATCTATCCCAGGGCTTTCCCGACTTTCCCATTGACCCTAAATTAATTGATGGGGTAGTGGAGGCCATGCGCCAAGGGTACAATCAATACGCGCCCATGCCCGGACTACCGGCTTTGCGCAATGTTTTGGCCGAAAGACATGCAACAGATTACGGGTGTCAATACGATCCGGAAACGGAAATTACCATTACCCCGGGTGCAACCCAAGCCATTCAATCGGTCATTGCTTCCGTTGTACGTCACGGAGATGAAGTGGTTTTATTTGCCCCAGCCTACGATTGTTATGCCCCTATGGTGGAAGCTTCCGGTGGTGTTGTAAAATGGGTCAATTTAAACCCCGAGGATTTTTCGGTCCCACACGATGCCTTGTCCGATGCAGTTGGTGAAAAAACCCGATTGATTATTATCAATAATCCCCATAATCCATGTGGAACGGTTTGGTCTGATGCGAACGTCCAACACTTACACCAGTTGCGCCAGCGAAATGATTTTTTTGTTTTGGCTGATGAAGTCTATGAAAAAATATGTTTTTTGCCCGGTGGATTTAGTTCATTTGGTGGATACGAAAAACTGCGATCTTATACCTTCTTGGTGTATTCATTTGGCAAGACCTTTCACGCCACGGGTTGGAAAGTTGGATACGTGATGGCGCCTTCCGAATTGATGCTCCCTCTGCGAAAATTTTATCAGTTTGCCGTATTCTCGGTAAATACCCCCGTACAGCATGGTTTGGCCAAGTATATTCCACATGCGGATTATGCGCAAATTGCGAAGATGTATAAAGACAAGCAAATGCATTTTGCCAAAATCATGGCCGCTACGGATTTTAAGCCGCTGCCTACTTATGGGAGTTATTATCAATTATACGATTATTCTGCCGTGAGCGAACTCGACGACATATCCATGGCCGAATGGTTGACCAGAGAAAAAGGCGTGGCAACCATTCCCATATCTGTATTTTACCCCACCCGCCTCGAGATAAAATATCTTCGTTTTTGTTTTGCCAAGCAAAATAATGTACTGGAAGAAGCAGGCAAGCGATTGGAAAAATGAAACCTTAAATTTTGGCAAATTGTTCATATCATATTTGGGTAACACCACAATTCCAACGCTGATTTTGTAAACGCCTGTTTCATAGACGAGATAAAATTAAATTGCATAATCTCGTATTTTGATTCTTAACAGTAGGTTGACCTAAGGGTAAAGTTCTCTACCCGTTTTCTTAACATTACCGCCCTTGCTTTGTGACAAATAAAAGTCCATGAACCGACTGCGTCACAATGTCTTGTTTATCATTTTCTTACTACACGTTTCAATATGTGTTTTAGGACAAACAAATCAATTCTCATTAGTAAACTGGAATATGTTGAATTATTCCTCTACAAACAATAATTCAACAGCAAGGGTTCCTGAATTTAAATTATTAATCGGTGAGCTTCTTCCCGATGTTTTAATTTGTCAGGAAATCATTAATGAATCCGGGGCCATACATTTTCTAGACAATGTGCTCAACGCCGATAGCGTCACCTATAGTATGGCGTCATTTATAACGAGTGGTACAGGTTTGGACAATGCTGTGTATTACAAAACGGCAAAATTCACTTCCGGGCCTACAAAAGCCTATTCGACAAATTTGCGACCTATATATAGGTTTAGTGTGGTTCCAACTGGATTTGCCGATACGGTGTACATTTTTTCCGTGCATCTCAAAGCTGGAAGTTCAACCAGTGATAGAGCACAGCGCGATCAGGAGGTTGACACCCTTCGCAAATACTCCAATCTTTTACCACCAAATTCTTATTTTTTTACCATGGGCGACTTTAATTTAAAGTCTGAAACCGATGGTAATAGTTACAATCGCCTTTTGGAACAATTGCCGGGAGAAACGGGTAATTTTTACGAATTTATAACTTGGACCGGTTCCTGGGCAAACGCCTCCAATGCCATTTTGCATACGCAATCACCGCGAACGACGACCAGTCAGCAAAATATTCCCTACGGAACTCTTGGTGGAGCGCCTGGCGGTATGGACGATCGGTTCGATTTACTTTTGGGAAGTGCGGCAATTTTTAATAATGGCGGGGTCGATATTGTTCCGGGAACGTATGAGGCGTTTGGTAATGCAGGATTACATTATAATGTTGCCTTAACCGATGCACCTTCACATCCCAGTCTTTCGGCTCAAATTATTACGGCATTACACAATGTATCCGATCACTTGCCGGTTCGGGCACAGTTCACCTACGATGTTCAGCCGGATGCCCTCGTGCGCAATCCTTCTGGATATAGCATTTCGGATATACAGACCAGAAACGGTGCGGACTTTCCCCTTCGCGGAACTCGTGTCTCGGTGAGTCAATCTCCGGTGACCATTTCCCAAGTTCGATTTGAGGCTACGGGTAATTACAATCAGAGCGACATTACCGAGTTTCAACTTCGCGTTTCCACCCAAGCCAATTTTGATCCCGCCACCGCCACCGTCATCGACGCAATTTCCAATCCCGGAACTGCCGGAATGAAAACCTTTCAAAACCTTCAATACGCCATTCCCGCCGGACAAACCCATTACTTCTTCGTCACCGCAGAGGTCAATGGACAAACCACACGTGTGGTGGGGGTGAGTCCGTTGCAGGTGACTTATTAACCCAAAAAATCTCAATTCGCTTAAACAATTATCTATGAAAGCACTGATTCGCTCCCTCGAAATAAACTCACAAACCTTATCGCTTAGTGCATCGGCATTAAATGAAAAGGGTTTGGATGGAGGTAATATGAGAGAAAATTTTTCTCTTTGGTCAACAAATTTTTTTAAACATCCTAAATCTTCTCAATCATGAAAATTAACGCTATAGGCTATTCTACAAAAGCCTTAATGACCATTGTCATATCCTGTTTAGGATTTGGCTTATGGGGACAATCATTAATCGACGAAACCTTGCGATCAGGTTCGTTGCCAGCCGGCTGGACTGCTGTTGACGTTGCCTTTCCAACTGCTGCGGGCGGCTACGCTAACCTTTCTGGAAATACAGCGGTTTTGACTACACCGGTTTTTAATGCTTCCGCTTTTGCATCTATTGATTTAGATTTTAGTGTTGCAAAATTTGGTGCAGGTACAAACGGTCCCTTGACAATTGAGTATTCGCTTGACGGAGGTGACAATTGGATACTTCAAGGTAATTCATCTACTCCGACAGATGCTACCTATCAACCTAATTCTATTTCCATTTCCGCGGCATCAGCTACCATGCAGGTGCGGTTTACCACAGTCAATAGCCCTTCAAATAAAAGGCTTCGTGACGTGGAAATTGAGGGCGTAGGCACTGCGGGGACACCTGCCATTTCATTTAACGTGGCAAATGTTTCCAACCTAGACTATCAATTTGGTTCAGGGCCATCAACTGCTCAAAGTTATGAAGTTAGTGGTTCCAATTTAGTAGGTTCGGGAAGTATATCCATTTCAGCACCGACCAATTTTGAGGTTTCATTGGATAATACTTCTTTTGGTCCTTCTGAAAGTCTGCCTTTTACATCAGGTCAAATAACAGGACAACCCGTTACTGTTTATGTCAGACTGGCAAGTTCTTTAGCCGTTAATACTTATAATGGAAATATTGAACATACCGGAGGAGGTGCAACGCAAACAGATTTGGCAGTATTTGGAGAGGTTACGTCGCCACCTCCATCAATTTCCACATTAGGACAAGCAGGAGCCTATTTTGAGAATTTTCAAAATTTTATCAGTTTGGCTACTTTACCCAATGGATGGAGTATATCAGGCTCTATTACGACCTATGCTGGAAATTGGGGTGCAGGAACTGCTGCAGGTCTTCGTGGAAACGATACCGTTTTGGGATATCAGCATACGGGAACAACCGGAACTTTTATTTCAACTTTAACCTTAGAAAACGCTACGGGAATTTCAATAACTACTTTAAACGTTTCGTACTTAGGTCGAGTAGAGCGACCTACGGAAGGTAGAAGCCCTGAATTTAGTGTCACTATTGATGGTGTGCCGGTTCCCGACTTATCTTATAGTACTTCTGTAGGTGTTGACCAAACCGTTTCAACCCTTATTACCGGACTCAATATTCCCGATAACGCATCATTTGAAATTAGTTGGAGCAGTGATCGGGATAATGCCGGTTCAGGTTCATCCAGACAAATAGGTTTGTCAAATGTTGAAGTTTATGTACCTAGCACAACGACCATTTTCCCACCTGCCGATATAAGTCTCGATTTAGTTGCTCGCGATGTAATATCATTTGATGTTACCCCAAATGCCGATAATGATCCGGTTCTTATCGTTACCAATAACACCAATACATTTGGGGCACCGGTTGACGGAGATCCTTATTCTAATGGAGATCCTTTACCCGGTGGAGGTTCGGTTTATTATGTTGGTCCTGCATCGGGTATCCCCAACCATACCGGACGCTCGGAGAGTACAGAATACTTTTACCAAGCCTGGTCCATCGGTATCGGTGACGAATACTCTACCAATTTTGCAGCCGCATCAATTTCCACTCCGGTTGGTGTGGTCGCTATTCCTTATGCCATCGACTTTTCCTCAAATCCGTTTGACAACAACATCTGGATCGAACGCGACCGCTTAGGCGCACAATCATGGACGTACAATGGAGGTGCAGAACAAATGGAAATGAACGGTTTTGCTTCCGGTTGTAACGACAACGACGATTGGCTAATTGCTCCTCCATTTGATTTAACCTCAACCAATAACGTGGTTATTGAGGCCGCAATATCAGAACGATTTGGTGGAAATGATTTGCTCATGTTGTATTCAGACGACTACGACGGATTTGGAGACCCCAATGATTATAGCTGGGATGTTTTGGATACCATTTTCTCCTCTGCCACAAGTGCAACTCCGGTTTCTCACCCGGTTTCAAATACAGATCTTCAAGCAATAAGTTCAAATCGTGTGTATGTAGCTTTCCGATACTTAAGCCTTGCCAGTGGGAGTTGCGCAGAGTGGCGAATTGAAAACTTTAATGCGGTACTCACCACCACGCCTTCACTCACCACTACCGGAACACCCACTCCCTTCTCCACAGTTGTTGGTATTCCGTCTGCCGAACAAACCATCGAGGTTTCTGGTGACGATTTACAAGACGATATATTGGTCAGTGCACCTACCGGTTACGAAGTTTCTTTGACTTCCGGTAGTGGCTTTGGTAGCAGTGTATCTATTCCTTTTGGCTCTGGTACTGTTGCTGCAACGGATGTTTTTGTTCGCTTATCCGGCGCTACCCAAGGTACATTTAACGGTAATATCGAGGTGAGCAGTCCACAAGCTATAACGCAAACCATTGCTTTGGAAGGGCAAGTTTCTGCTGCACCACCGGCCATCACGGCTACTGGAGCCGCCGGCGCTTATTTTGAAGACTTCCAAGATTTTGAAAGTGCCGCTACTTTGCCTGATGGTTGGTTAGTTGATGCAGATGGTTCAGCCGGAAATAGACTCGATTATAGTCCATGGGCCAATGGAGGTAATACAAACACCGGTTTTAAATTCTCTACTGCTAATGCAAATGTTTTAGGCTATCAGCATACTGCAAATACTGGTGAAGCAACTTTCAATCTGAGCATTTTGAATCAGTCCGGTTCTACAATTAATGCCTTGCAAGTTTCATATCGAGGAAAAGTGGAAAGAACAAATCAAACTAGAAATCCTGAATTCGAGGTGAAAATTGATGGTGTAAGTTATCCCGCATTAGCATATTCTACAGCAGATGGTGTTGACTCAAATATTACCGCTATTGTCTCAGGCCTGTCAATAGCAGATAATCAGACATTTGAAATTAGTTGGGTAAGTGATAGAGGTACGCCAGCCGGTACTTCCAGACAAATCGGTATCTCAAACGTCGAGGTAATGATTCCACAACCAGCCACAGTAACCATCGAAGATTTGGGCAATCAAATTCTTGCGGGTAATGTGCTTCAAGGTGCTACCAATCACGTGCTTCACCAAACCGAGGTAGTTGCGGTGCAAAATCCTGCTCTGGTAACATCGGTGTCTTTCGAGCTCGACGGAACATATGATGTTGCAGATATTGAAAACCTCAAATTGCGATATTCAACCAACGCAACTTTGGATCCGGCAGACCCAACTTTGGGTACGGTTACAACCATTCCATCCACTGGAAACGACGTCGTTTTCTCCGGATTGAGTCAAAGCATTGCCGAATCGGCTACGGGGTATTTTTACCTGACTTCCGATATTGCAATCACGGCCGATGTTGGCAATACCATAGGCGCGAATGCACCGATATTTAATTTTGCTTCGGCAAACAACAACAACGAAGGCACCAATACCAGCAGCAATGCCGGATTGCAGTCAATAATCTCTTCGGCAGCCAACGCTGTATTGTCATCTGCCAACCCCATGGTGGTTGCAACCGATTTACCTCAGGGTGATAGCAATGTTGTTATTGGTTCATTTTCACTCGAAGTTTCCGATGCCAATGTATTGTTCACGGAAATTGAACTCGATTTTTCCGGAAACTTCACGGATTCCGATATTGATTCTGTCGCTTTGTATTATACCCGAGGCTCAGCATTCTCAACCGATACTTTACTCGTTATGTCAACGGATGTCATTGGCGCTGGTACTTTTGCCTTTAGCGGATTTTCACAAAGTATATTGGATGGCGATGTAGGTACATTCTACTTGGCTGCTTTTGTTGCATGTGACGCAACTGTGGGCAGAACTATGGGAGTAGAAGCTGTTTCTCCTTCTGACTTCTCTTTCTCCGGAACGGTAAACGTGACCGGTAGTACTTCGGCGAGCGGTATCCATACCGTAATCCCAACCACTCCGGATAATGTAGATAATCTTCAGGTTTCTGCCGGAAATCAAGAGCTCGTAGTTTCTTGGACAAACCCCACTGGATGCTTGGATGAGATTCTGGTAGTCGTTTCAGAAAATGCAGCCAACACCGGAATCCCAACAGGTGCTTCGTTTACTGCCGATTCAGATTTCGGTGGAAATGGCGATGCCCTAGGTAACGGAACAGTTGTGTATTTTAGCTCTGGTACCGACGTGACCATTACCGGACTAACCAATAATGAAACCTACTATGTAAAAGTATTTGCAAATAATGCAGGAAACTGGAGCACAGGGGTGGAAGAAAACGCCATTCCGGTTGAAATTTGTTTTTCAGAATCCTTTTCAAATGCTCCGGCGGGTGGAGCTTTTCCTAATGCCGGATCTTATGGAAACCGAAACTGGACAGGCGATAGCGGTTTGGATATTGATGCTACGGATTCTCGTACCGACCAATCCGTTTCAGGAAGTCCTTCTATACTCATTCGCAATGGACGTTTACGCATTCAAAACATCAACGATGGGGTAGGAACTTTAACGGTTACCACGCAGCGATTCTTTGCAGGGGGTAGTGGCGTTTTAACCATTGCTTTAGATGGCGCCATTGCAGGAACAGTGCCTTACAGCGATGTTGCACAAACAACCACCATTACTCTTGGTTTTCCAGGAAGTTTTGATTCCTTAACCATTTCAACTCCTGGTAATGGTGATCGTGTTTCTATTGCCAACCTACAGTGGTTGTGTGAGGAAGATGGTGATTTTACTTGGGATGGAACGCAGTGGCAACCCCAAACGCCGGCAGGTAATTCTACCAGCACCGATGTTATCAACGTAAGGGGTACAAATCCACCTACGTTGCCCAATAACTCAAATGTTATTGCCAGAACATTGATCATCAATCCGGGCAATGATTTAATCGTAGGTGCAGGTGCGCGTGTTACCATTACAGATTCTATCACCAACGGGGGTAAAATCATTTTGGAAGCCAATGCAACTGATGGTCCTGCGCATTTGATTCACAATACCCAGCACTCAGGTATTGTTCAGGCCAATCAGCACGTTACCGGTCCTTTACCCGGAAGTCCTGACCCTGCCAAATGGTTGCACTCCGGAGCTTCTGCACAGGTTGTTATGGAAACATTGGCACAAGGGTCGGCTGTAATGAACAATACCAGTGTTTTTTCTTGGAATGCAAATACTGCCCAATGGGTAGCTGCGCAGCCGGCAAGCGATGTGTTTCAGCCGGGTGTTGGTTACGCCATTTATGCGGGAACCAACCAATACGGTACATTTGTTAGAACCATTCCCGGAAATATTACTGTGGAAGCTGAAGTAAATCGCGGTGATCAAAACTTTACACTTCCATTGGGTTATAACGATGGACAGGGTAACCCGAACTTCCCCGTAGGATCGACAACGGCACAAACAGAGGGTTGGAATTTCCTTTGTAACCCATGGCCTGCTGCTTATGATTTAGATGGTCATCCCGGAATTGCTTTTTACCAATATCGTGACGGACAATACCGCACCTATATTGAAGGTGTTACATCTACGGCCAACGACAGTAATCTTGTGCCCCCCATGGGTGGATTCTGGATTCAGAACATAACCGGTAGCCCATCTTCATTCACATTTGATCGCAACAACAGGTCTTCGGCCACTGGAACGGTGCTCAAGCGTGGAGGTGGTTTGGATCAATATAGCCACTATATCGAAGTTCGCGCAAACCTGTCCAGCAACAATGTCATCGAACGCACCTTAATTCGTTTTGACCGCGATGGAAGAGAGGCATTTGTTTATGGCGAAGACGCTGTAAAGCGGTTCAACGACCAAGGTATTTCTAACATGTTTACCTACGCGGATAATATACCTGTCGCGATTCAAACCCTGCCGCTTTTGAGGGATAAGAAATCAATGCCGCTTTACTTCGATGCCAACGGCAACGAATCGGTGGTGGAGATTAGCATCAACCGCGACACCCTTGATCCGGAATTATCGGTAATACTTGAAGATAAGCAATTGCGTAATTTCGAGTTTCTCAACCAAGAAAATTACACCTTCGTCAGTAATGCCGCCAGTCAACGTGATCGTTTTGTGCTTCACTTCACCTACGATAAAAACGTGAGCTTGGATGAGTTTAAAAACGGATCTGATTTAAAAGCGTGGGTCTTTAAAGGATACTTGTATTTGGAGAATCCCGAATTAGAAAACCTAACTATTTCTATGGTTGATATGTCAGGTCGGACATTGTTTACCTCAATATCAAACCATGGCAGCGACGAAATTGCATTGCCCAATAATCTCAGTGCAGGTGTATATCTCATTAGAGTTTCCTCGGGTAATGGTCGGGTAAAAACCATAAAACACATGCAACCCTAATCCCTGTTTGTGATTTGCGCTCCGGTAGGGCTTGTGCTAAGTCGTAGGCCGGGGCGCATGATCACAACCCCAATCCATTAATCGCGAAACAACATTCAAAGCCAAAAACTTTAAACTTCAAAATCATGAAATATTCAACCTTGTTTTTCATCGCCTTCTTGATTCTTTGCGGCGTTTCCGTGCTTTATGCGCAGCCGAACCCACAACCACCTGGTGGTCCTCCTACACCCATTGATGGCGGATTAACCCTATTGCTCGCAGCGGGAGGTGCTTACGGTGTTAAGAAATACCGAGAATTTAAAAACGAAGCGTAATAGTGGGTTTTATTTGAACCTTTCTTTTGCATCCGGTAGAACATTTTGCTTTGTATTTTAGGTAAATACGTCAATCGTGAAAGCACAGACAGACTTGTTTTTTTAAGCGTTTGGTTATTTTTTATTGTGTTCTCCGTTAACCGGTGTTTCCAATGGGGGTTGGAAGCACCGGTTTTTTTTAATTCACCATCAAAACTTTATGTCAAAAAACAAAATTATTGTGTTATCTTTGCGCCCCCTTAAGAGAGGGGTATTTTTTGTTTAATTAATTTACAGATGTTATGACTAACACCTATGAGACTGTTTTCATATTGCATCCCGTCTTATCTGATGATCAGGTAAGGGAGACAGTCGAAAAATTTGAAGGCATCCTGGCCAATAAGGAAGCCAAAATCAATCATCGCGAAAATTGGGGTTTAAAGAAACTCGCTTACCCAATTCAAAAGAAAAAAAGCGGTTTTTACACCTTGCTGGAATTTTCAGCTGAAGGAGATGTCATTGACAATTTCGAGTTGGAATTGCGCCGTGACGAACGTGTAATGCGTTATATCACCGTGAAGCTCGATAAGTACGCTCAGGAATTTGCCGAGAAGCGTCGTCAGAAAATGAAGTCCAACGCGTAAATATAAAAGCATTATGAGTACAGAATTGGATAATGTAGCCAACAAGACCAACCAGTCTGAAATTCGCTACCTGCAACCTTTGACCATCGATACCGGTAATAAAGACAAATTTTGCCGATTCAAACGTTACGGCATTAAGTACATCGACTATAAAAACGCCGATTTCTTATTGCAGTTTTTGAACGATCAGGGCAAGCTTTTGCCACGCCGTCTTACGGGAACTTCACTCAAATACCAACGCAAATTAGCGGTAGCGGTTAAACGCGCCCGTCACTTGGCCTTGTTGCCTTACGTTGCAGATAACCTTAAATAATTGACACGATGGAAATCATATTAAAAACCGATGTGGAAAACTTAGGGTTTAAGGACGATATCGTTACTGTGAAACACGGATACGCCCGTAACTTTTTGATCCCACAAGGAATGGCCCAATTGGCCACCGACTCCGCCCGCAAGGTATTGGCGGAAAACCTCAAACAACGCGCTCACAAAGAGAAGAAAGTTATTGAGGACGCATCTAAATTGATGGAAAACCTCAAGAAGGCTGAACTTAAAATCGCCTCTAAAGTAGGTGCCGGAAATAAACTCTTCGGCTCTATCAACAATCAAAACGTTTCTGAAGCACTTGCCGAACTCGGTCATCAAGTTGATAAAAAGTGCATTCAAATACCCGGAAACACAATCAAATCACTCGGAACCTACACCGCCAAAGTGCGCCTGCACCGCGATGTGGCTTTTGATATCGAATTTGACGTGGTTTCTACCAAGAAATAAAACGGTACAACTTTTTTTTTCCGCAAGTTTTTTGTTTCCCCGGAAGCTAAAGACTTGCGGTTTTTTTTTGTTTGGGAAACTGGTGGGGTGGGGTTTGGATTGTGGATGTTATTTGAGGGGTCGGAAGTCGGAGGTCGGACGTCGGTGGGTTGTTTCGGGAATAGGTTTGGGTGCGTTATCGATTGAGGAAACTAGTTGAGGCCTCTCAAGTCGCAGTTGGGAGGTCGGGGGTTGGTTTCGGGAATA
>JAFIEY010000134.1 GCA_020832345.1 Cryomorphaceae bacterium
CTAAATCTAAAACTTGTCGAATGACTGGTTTTTTGTTATTTTTGTTTCGCCTGAAGAGTCCCATAATTTTAAAGTTTTTTGTCGAACTCAAAAATAAGGGATTCTGAGGGCTTTTAAAAAATCAACTTTCGGATGCTAGTGGTTATTTCATTATCATTGCAACAAGAAAGCAACAAAATAAATTTGATCAATATGTATTTTCTCATTTATCCTATGTTAATTCAATTGACAGGTATTGATAAATTCATTCTGAGGTTAGATTAAATAAAAATAAATACGGATAAAAAATAATTCAAGTATTTCTTTCTCATTTGACTTAAGTTTTACAAAAAACTTTTTTCCAGATTCAGCTTAACATACCACCATTTGCGCCTCATTTAAATTTTATAGAATTAATAATTTCCGTTATTACTTTTCGAACATAAAAATAATTCCCATCCGATCCATTATAGCCCATAAAATTGAAAACTATTGCATTATTACCTTCTCCACTAACCAAAATATAGGTAGTTCCACCTAACTTAAGCCCTTGCCTAACTAGAAAATAATCAAAAGACATCTCGAGGGAGTCAGGAGTACTTATTTCACTGTGAATCAACCTAAAGTTTTGATAGTTTGCAGACATGCTCTTTAAAAATGTCTCACCAAGTTCCATCTTTGTGTATTGATTCACATTGTCCAAAATGTAAACAACCAAATTTTCACAAAACTTTTTTTCGCAATTAGCCCCTAATGAAAACATTTCTGCATTTGTTTTATCCCAATTCTGCGGAACTTTGATTTCAATAGAGTCCCCTATTACTTCGATTTTCCAATCATCAATTTCAACAACTTCATTCTCCTTATCTTTCCCAACAACACTTGTACCACCACTTGTATTTGGAGTTATTTCTGGGCTTTCATTTGAACATCCCATAAATAAAAAAACTGTCAAAAAAATCAAATAGAATTCACTTTTCATTATAACCAAATTTAAGAGTAACATTAGCACCTAAATATAATCCTGATGACACAACGATTCTGGTGATGTTGAGAGATGGTTCATGATTTTGGCATGAGTGGGTAAAGGTAGAGATTATTTTGCTTTTTTCAAAAATGATGTTTTCAACTTGTTTTTATTATTTGGTAAATATGGAAACCACTTAAAATTACAAATTCTCCACCTTCAGATTTATATTGCATCTATTCCTCTAAAACTTTAAACGAGGTGTTGAAAATTCTCGAAACACTACATATCTTAGAGATATCATCCCTCTTTCTAAAGACGCTATACACGGGGAAATTATTATATTGGAATTCATCATCTAAAGGACTTGCTGCCGGTGTTAACATAATAAAATCTCCAATTTTTAAATTCCCTTTAAAAGTTCCATCAATTGCACCAACAGTATCACCTAATTCAGTGACTCCAACAATAAATGCTGGATTTAATATAAGAGATTGTGGATACCATTCTTGAAATAGTATTACCGTAACAGAAACTGAATCTTTTAATTCAATAAAATACCAATTATCACGGCAACTTTCTATTATCTGATCAGCTTCATTGTACGGTAGTTTTTTTGAACTACAGGACATCCCTAATAAAGTGCTAACTAAAAACACTATTAGGCTACCTTTTCCTAAGATTCTCATAACTAGATCCTTCATAAGGTGTTTTTCCGTTTCTATCTTTTAAACTCTCAACCCATGAATCTGTGATGTCCAGAAAGTCATGAATTGAATGCTTACCTCTTAAACCTGTCACCGAGGAAGGTTTAAACATATACTGCCGTTGATAAGCGCGTCTTTCATCACCTAAATCAACATATTTTGCTTTCTTCTCCCCTCCCTGAATTAATTCTATTTCTCCAACCAAGTGCTGGTAACCATGAGCTGCCTCATGAATAAAATCTGCATCCGTATTTCCTTGCATAACAATTACGCCATCTGCCCTCATGTAGGTTTTGTTGGTTGCACTACTATTCTTTTCAAAGGTAAAACATTGAGTCCACTCTAAAAAGGATGATTTCAATCAAAATCGACGCGGAGGGGATTTTTGAAACAGAGCCAACCAGCTGTTAGTGAGGATTCAAAAATCTACCGACAAGGAAGATTTTGGCAGAAAGGGACTTTTTAGAGCAGACTCAATAAGTATTCAACAGTTCATTATAATGACTCGGTTATTCCTTGATATAAAGTAACTCATCCATTTGGAAAGCTCCTAATTTTATAATGTGCTTAAAAGATTATAAAAAATTACAATTGGGGAAAACACATATAATACTTCTTGAAATTCCGACTAAATGCCTGAATATCCATAATGTGGGCGTCTTGCGATAGGGGTATGATTCGACCGTCGTTTTCGCGAAGGGATATGGAGGACTTATCGGTATTATACGCGCGGTTTTCGGAACTGCCAGAAAATACGTAACACTTAGCCTCCCAGTCGTTTAAACCGAATTTCGTTTGTACCAATTGACGTTTTACGCTTACCTGTTGTTTGGTAAACGGTGTTTCTTGAAGACTAACCTTGAACAGCCTGCGATTGAGTATCCTAGAAGACATATCCGACAATACATAATCGGAGCTTTTTGTCCAGGATTTGACTGCCGACATTACATCAACATCGTCGAGCTGTGCAAAAATATCCAGTCTTTCGCGAAGCAATTCCAAACCAACTTCATTTTCGAGAAAAAACTGTAAGGCTGGCGGGGCGGAGATATCCAACATATTTTTATTCACTAGAAGTCGTGCCCACTCCAATAATTTTACCAACATAAATTCAACGCTGAGTACCGTTTTGTGCAAATACACCTGCCAGTACATGATTCGTCTGGCCACAAGAAATTTTTCGATGGAATACACACCTTTGGCATCCACCACCAATTGATCGTCAGAAACATTCAACATGCTGATAATCCGCTCTGTATTGACCATCCCCTCAGATACGCCGGTAAAAAAACTATCTCGTCGCAGATAATCGAGTCGATCCATGTCCAACTGACTACTCACCAGCTGGTGCAAAAAGGGTTTGCCGTATCTATTGGCAAAAATCTCTATGGCCAACGACAACTTTCCGCGAAACTCCCGGTTGAGGTGTTCCATAAAAAGCAGGGAAATTTCTTCGTGGGATACCTTGATAAGCGTATTTTCTAAGGTATGTGAAAAGGGGCCGTGACCAATGTCGTGGAGTAAAATGGCGGCCAAAACAGCCTCTTCCTCCTCTTCCGTAATTTCGTGACCCTTCCTCCGCAAGACCAAAATCGCCTGTCGGGTAAGATGTGTTGCACCAATAACGTGGTGCAAACGGTTGTGTGTTGCCCCTGGATAGACCATATAGGTAAGCGATGTTTGCGAAATCCTTCGAAGTCGTTGCATATATGGATGTTCGAGTAAATCGAACAACAAACCGTATGGCAGCTGGATAAACCCATAAACGGGGTCGCTGAGGGTCTTAAATTTTTGGTAAGAATCAGAAGAAAATGTCATAACAAATAAGGGGTTTTAGTACCTTCGCAATATTATGGAAAAACCTAGAATATTATGGGTCGATGATGAAATCGATCTGTTAAAGCCGCACATCATGTTCATCACCGATAAAGGCTACGATGTTGACACCGTCAACAATGGTGATGAAGCACTGGAAATGATCGAAGAAACATCATACGATTTGGTGTTTCTCGACGAAAACATGCCCGGACTAACCGGTCTGGAAACACTTCAGCACATTCGCAGTCAAAACCAAACGCTACCTGTAGTGATGGTGACCAAAAGCGAAGAAGAGCACATCATGGAGGATGCCATCGGCGCACAAATTGCCGATTACCTCATCAAACCGGTAAATCCCAACCAACTATTGTTGAGTATCAAAAAAAATCTCGACAAAAATAAGCTGGTTTCCCAAAAAACAACATCAAATTATCAACAAGCTTTCCGGCAAATTGGCATGGAGCTCAATGAGGTCAGAGATGTGGAATCGTGGGTGGAAATGTACAAGCGTCTTGTCTATTGGGAAATGGAGCTCGACCGCCTTGACGATCCTTCCATGAACGAAATACTATCCATGCAAAAAACCGAGGCCAACGTCATTTTTTCCAAATTCATTGAAAAAAATTACATCGATTGGATGCAAGGTGCCGACGACGCACCGGTTTTTTCGCCTTCCATTTTGAAAAAACATCTTTTCCCAATGCTTAAGGAGGGAAAAAAAGTTTTTGTGATCCTCATCGACAACCTGCGCTATGACCAGTGGAAAACCATCCAACCCACGTTTCAGCAATATTTTAAAACCCGTGAGGAAAATATGTTTTTCAGCATTTTACCCACGGCTACCCAATACGCCCGAAATAGTATTTTTTCCGGACTTATGCCCTCGGAAATCAAAAAGCGATTTCCCGACCAATGGTTTGACGATACCGAAGAAGAGGGAAAAAACTTGCATGAAGAAGATTTTTTGCGGGACAACCTTAGACGAAATGGTCTGGGTAATATCAGTATGAGTTACAACAAAATCACCAATCATCACAATGCGAAAAAACTCACTGATGGATATAATTCCATTGCGGCAAACCAACTCAATGTGGTGGTGTACAACTTTGTGGACATGCTCTCCCATGCCAAAACCGATACCCGGTTGATTCAAGAATTGGCCGACGACGACAAGGCATACCGCAGTTTGACCCTGTCTTGGTTTAAAAATTCTCCACTACTCGATTTGCTTCGCAAAATTGCCGACAGCAAAACCGAAGTGTTGTTGACCACCGACCACGGAACCATCCATGTAGATACCCCGACAAAATTGGTGGGCCTTCGGGAAATTACCACCAACTTGCGTTACAAACAGGGCAAAAACATGAGCTACGAGAAAAAGGATGTGTTTGAAATTTCCAAACCCGAACTCGCACATTTGCCCAAGGTACACATTAGCGCCAATTATGTGTTTGCCAAAGAAAAGATGTTTTTTGCATACCCAAACAATTACAACCACTTTGTCAAATACTATAAAAACACCTACCAACACGGTGGTATTTCTCTGGAGGAGATGGTTATCCCAATCGTGCGGTTGAGTCCGAGATAAAACATATTCATGACGGCTTTTAACCAAACCTTTTCCCTTTCGGAAATTGACCGGGTTGCCCGAGCATTACTCACCCATTTTCCCGACGAGAAAATATTTTTGTTGGAGGGAAATTTAGGTGCGGGAAAAACAACGCTCATTCAGTCCCTTTGTCGGGCAATCGGCGTTACCGAAAATGTCAGCAGCCCTACTTACGGACTTGTCAACACATACGCCGGCGCGAATGGTAAGTCCGTTTTCCATTTCGATTTGTACCGATTGGAAAGTCCCGAAGAGGCTTTAGATATTGGTATTGAAGAGTATTTTGATCAAGATGCATATTGTTTTGTCGAATGGCCAAAAAAAATTGTATCTTTCGTTCCTGAAAATTTTGTATCCATTAAATTGGAAAATGCTGGAGAAAATCGCACCCTGCGTGCCCAAACCACCCACGTATGAATCCCGAGTATGCATCCCTGGCCTGGTCGCTGGGACAATACCTTCCCCAGGAAGAAACACTTGAAATTGCGCGTCATCAGCGTCAGTTGTTTATTGGAATCCCCAAAGAAACCCGACTACAGGAAAAACGCGTCAGCCTCATTCCCGATGCGGTTGCTTTACTTACAGCCCACGGACACCGAGTTTTGGTGGAAACCGGAGCCGGTGAGGGCGCTAAGTTTTCCGATCACGACTACTCCGAAGCCGGAGCCGAAATCGCTTACGACCGCAAAGCTGTTTTCGCTTCCGACATCATTGTGAAAGTTGAACCCCCGAGTAACGAGGAGTTAAACTTAATGAAACACAAGCAACTGATTTTATCGGCCATACAACTCAAAGCCCGCAACAAATCATTTTTTGAAAACCTCATGCGAAAAAAGGCCACAGCCATTTCGTTTGAAGGACTTTTGGACGAGCAGGGGCAATTTGCCATTGTACGTGCCATGAGCGAAATTGCCGGAAACACCGCCGTTCTAATCGCTGCGGAATACCTGAGCAACGTCAACAGTGGCAAAGGATATATGATGGGTGGTGTATCGGGAATTCCCCCGACCAATATCGTCATTTTGGGCGCGGGCACCGTGGGAAGTTACGCGGCTCGGGCGGCTTTAGGCCTCGGCGCTTCGGTTAAGGTTTTTGACAAAAGCATTCTAAAACTCCGCAGACTTCAGGAATTACTACACATGCCGGTTTACACCAGCGTGATTAACCCGGGTATTTTATCCAAATCCATTGCCAACTGCGATGTACTCATCGGCGCTTTACGACCTGAAAACGGCAGATCACCCTGCGTGGTCACGGAGGAAATGGTGAAAAAAATGAGTCCGGGTTCTGTCATTATTGATGTCTCCATCGATAGTGGTGGGTGTATCGAAACCTCAGAACTTTGCACCCACGATCGCCCCACGGTTACCAAGCACGGCGTAATTCACTACGGTGTGCCCAATATTCCCAGTCGGGTTTCGAGAACTGCGAGTTTTGCCCTGAGCAATATCCTCACGCCACTGCTTCTGGACACTGCCAATCGCGGAGGCGTGGAAGAGACCTTGCGCAGCAATTTAAATTTACAAAAAGGATTATATATGTATAATGGGGTGCTAACCTCAAAAGTAATTGGAGAATGGCATAATCTACCCTATAGTGCTGCCAGTTTATTACTCGGTGGGATATAAAAAAAGCCCTCGAAATTCGAGGGCTTTGTGTGGTGCCAGTTGGAATCGAACCAACGACACAAGGATTTTCAGTCCTTTGCTCTACCAACTGAGCTATGGCACCGTTCTCAATCGGGGCGGCAAAGGTAAATAAGATTTTGGTTTTTCAAACAGAATGAATACAAGTTTTTTGAAAAAAAATATCCAGTGCGTTTTAGACCTCGGCAATACCCGAACGAAAGTCGGTGTTTTTCAAAATGGAACATTGATTTCTCACCAATTTTTTCCCGCCAATACCTCGCTGTCGAACCACCTGCCGCCGGGTGAAACGCCCTGTATTATGTCGAATGTTCGGACAGAAAACCATCCTCAGGTGATCGAAATTCGGAATCACTTTGGCAATTTGTTGCAACTTAACCACGAAAGTCGTCTTCCAATAATTTTAAAAGTAGATCACCCAAAAACCGTAGGTGCAGACCGCATCGCACTTTGCGCCGGAGCATTGGATGAAAGTCAGCATCCCGATGGCAACAAACTAATTATTTCTACTGGTACTTGCATCACATACAACTATATAGAAAACGGAAACACATTTATCGGAGGCGCAATTTCCCCTGGGTATCAAATGCGCCTCAACGCCATGCACGAGCAGACCGGCAAGCTTCCAAAAATTGAAGCTGATTTCGAACCCATTCACGAAATTAGTACCTTTACTGAAGGAAATTTAGCTTCCGGGGTATTTTTTGGTATTCACGATGAAATAGAAGGGCGAATTTTGCGTTTTTTGAAGCAATATCCGGGGGGCGAAATATTTCTTACCGGTGGACACCATTTAAGGTTGGTCAATACAAGAAAATACAGCATATTTGCAAACCCAAATTTGTTACTTATTGGCCTGCAAAAAATTCTTGATTTTAACACGTGAAATGAGAAAAATAATTCTCGCTACTTTGTTCTTTTCCACGCAGTTTGTTGCCGGTCAACTCTTGGGCACCAGTCCATATTCTGCATTGGGCATTGGCGACCCCATCAATGGCGATGCCTCGCGCATATTTAGTATTGGCGGTACTTCCGCAGCCGTCAAAGACGGTTTTAACATCAATACGGCCAACCCTGCATCATATAGTCGGTTGAGATACACCAATTTTGATTTGGGTGTTATCAGCACAAATTTGCGGCAGCAACAAGGCAATATGGAATATGAAAACGGATATACCGCCTTTAATTATATCCTAACCAGCTTTCCCCTCGCCAACAACCTATCTATGATGATGGGGATTCGACCACATACCACCCGTGGTTTCGATATCACTCAAATAGAATCTTATACCGGCTTAGACGGCAATCCGCTGCAAACGCGTACACGGTTTCAGGGTTCGGGCGGAATAAATAACGCCATCATCGGTGCGGGTTGGGAACCATTTTCCAAAGGATTATCGGTGGGTTTTAACGCCAATTTTTTCTTTGGCGGCAATAGAGACTTTATCACCAACAGCATAATCGACTTGCCCAATTCGGTGGCCACTCGTGTGGAACAAGAACTCAATATACGCGCTTGGCAATTCGAAACTGGATTGCAATACCACCGCGAAATTCGTGGAATAGAGTATGGTTTGGGCGGTACGTATCGTTTCGGAAATACCTTAAGACAAACCCTAACCGAACAATTATTGGCCGTTCGTTTGGGCGCAAATCAGGCGCAAGTCACCGACACACTAAGATCCAATGTCGATATTTATGCACCGGGGTACTTACATTCGGCCTACAGCGTTGGCTTTAGCATCGGAAAGCGGTCGGAAGAGAGACCCGAGCAGTACGGTTGGACAATAGCTGGTGATTACCGAATGACTTTTGGGAGTGAATTTGATGGCGGCATGCAGGATGGTCGCAGTTTGACCCGCGGTGGTTTTGTCGATGCCGCACGGATCAGCATCGGGGCGACCTTTATTCCCACCCTGGCCATTGGACGTCTCGACCGTTCAAAACAATTTTGGAACCGCACCGAATATCGTCTCGGGTTTTTCCATGATGAAGGCATTATAAGTATTAACAATACACAGATTAGCGCCTTTGGCACGAGCTTTGGGATAGCAGTACCATTGAAGAATCGCGCAATGGGTCCCAACGAAGTCAGAAACAACATGATAAACTTTACGGTTGCAGTAGGCAGCCGGGGCACCACAGACAACAATCTGGTTCGCGAAAATTTCACTCAATTTTTAATTGGTATCACATTAAGTGATAAATGGTTTGATAAATATAAATATCGTTAGACATGAAAAAGTCCCTTGTTATTGCAACCCTTATTTTCGGAACACTTATGCCTTTTGGCAAAGTACAAGCACAGGATGAAGGTCCCAGTGAGGATTGCCAAAACAATTACTCCATCTTCTATGAATTCTATCGCAATAAAAGCTACACAGATGCTTTTGAATCGTGGAAATACACCTACGAAAACTGCGGAGATCTCACCAAAAACATCTACATTTTTGGGCCCCCAATCATCAAAAGTAAAATTAAGGATGTAGGCTCAGATGCTGAAAAACAAGAATTAATCTCCTTGTTGATGGAAATGTACGACCGTCGCAATGAATTATTCCCCGAAAGATTGGGATTTGTTATTGGGTTAAAAGCCATCGACATGTTGTTTTATTACGAAGACAAGGTTACCGAAACCTACGCCATGTTTGAAAAAGCAATAGAACTTGACGGTTACGACCACAGTGCGGCATTTTTCAATAATTTCTTTAATGCAGCTATTCGAATGTTTTCTGCCAAAGAATTTACCCTGGATGACGTTTTTCAGTCTTACAATATTGTAAGTGAGGCGATTGAATACAACAACAATATTCTCAATACCGAAATTGCAGAAATTCAAAGACGAGTGGATTCCACTGATGTTTTGACCGCCGCTGATCAAAAGACATTAAATAGGTCTGAAAAAGAACTCGAGCGCTACACCATTGTGGACAATAACCTCGAAAAGCAAATTGCCAAAATAGCTACTTGCTCACGACTGGAAAGTTTGTACAATGACGAAACCTTTGAGTCACATAAAAACGACACCGTATGGTTGCGTCGAGCAGTAAAGCTACTTCAAAAAGAGCGCACCAACGACGATGGAGAAACAGAAAGCTGTACCCAAATGGACATTTTCGTAAAAATCTCCGAGCGACTATACGACATGGATCCAAGTTCTCCCGGTGCGCGTTCTATGGGTTTGCTTTCGTTCCAACGCAATGAATACAAAAGAGCTTCGGACTTCTTTATCAACGCAGCGGAGCAAGAAGCCGACCCCATCAAAGCAGGTCGTGATTACAATTTGGCCGCCAATGCTTTGTTGTTGGCCAGGAATCCACAGGGCGCAAAAGCCAATGCCCTTAAAGCCATAAAGCTTCGCAAGGATTATGGTGATGCCTATATCACGCTTGCAAAATCTTACGCCATGGGTGAGGGAATGTGTGGCAATAATGTCTTTGAAAAGAAAGCCGTGTATTGGGCTGCCATCGACAAATTGCAAGTAGCCAAATCCGTTGACCCAACAGTGGCCGAAAAAGCCAATAAGCTTATTTCAACCTACAAGGCACAACTTCCCAATAAAACCGTTTCCTTTGAGTTGGGATGGAGAGATGGACAGACTTACACCATTGATTGTTATATTAATGAGACCATAACCGTCAAATTCTATTAATTTGGCCATGTTAAATTCAGGTATTTTGAAAACAGCCATCGCAATTTCGGTTGCGGTGGCTGCTTTATTTACCAATGCCTGCTCGAACGACCCGGGCGCCGTTCGGGAATTAAACCAGGAAGAGAATAGTCCGCTCGAATATCAAGAAAACTTGCGACTGGTATATACCGACAGTGCACTTCTGCGATTTGAACTCCGGGCACCAGTAGCCGCAAATTATCCCGAGCGCGGTGAGGAAGAGCCCTACACAGAGTTTCCGGAAGGCATCGATGTTGTTTTCTTCGATGCACACGGAAATCCAGAGTCAACCATGCGCGGAGATTACGCCATTCGGTATCCCAACCGATATCAGTGGGAATCTCGTGGCGATGTAATTGTGGTGGGTAAAACCGGTGAAAAACTAAAAACGGAACACCTGATTTGGGACGAAAGAACCGAAAAGATTTTCTCAGATGAATTTGTGACCATCAATACGGGCAAAGAAATATTCATGGGCGAAGGTTTTGAAGCCGACCAATCTTTCACCGAATACGAAATTAAAAATATTGTGGGTGAGATTTCAATTGATGATTAACTTTGTACCATAACCACCATCATTGTCCACTGCAAAATTTAAAAAATGAGTGCATCAAAAAGCAACATGTTTATTCGCAAATTAGTAGAAGGTGCCTGGATTTTCTTTATTGCGGTTTGTCTCTTTGAAATCATTGTCAACCTCTGGAGAGGAGACACGACCAAAGCGCTCATTTTTTCCGGATTTGCCGTTTTAGGTGCCATCATGTTTTCCATTCGGCGAAAACAACGCAAGCGGTTTGAAAAAGAAGAAAATTAATGACTCCTATTGGCTTTGTCTTAATTTCCCTGGCATTTTCCGCCTTTTTTTCGGGTATGGAAATCGCCTTTATTTCTGCAAATCGATTT
The DNA here is from genome assembly GCA_020832345.1 of Cryomorphaceae bacterium. Classification (GTDB taxonomy): domain Bacteria; phylum Bacteroidota; class Bacteroidia; order Flavobacteriales; family Schleiferiaceae; genus CSBr16-58. The sequence goes on from JAFIEY010000134.1 coordinate 11,300, forward strand.
GAAATAGAACTGGAAAACAAAAAGGGTAATATCTACTATCGCTTGCTTTCCATCGTCAGCAGAAAACCCAGTTGGTTTATCGCGGCCATGCTGGTGGGCAACAATTTGGCCCTGGTACTATTCGGCCTATTTTTCCCCGACACCCTCGATCCCATCCTCGGTTGGATTCGCGCACCCTATATACTTTTGCTGGTTCAAACCCTTATTTCTACCATTATCATTCTCGTGGTGGCAGAATTCGTCCCAAAAAGCTTTTTTAGTAGCAGAGCCATGGACATGCTGCGGTTCTTTTCGCTTCCGGCCATTTTCATTTACTTCCTGTTTTTTCCAATCGTCGCTCTGGTTGTGGGATTTAGCAATTTTATCCTACGGGTATTTTTTGGTGAACGCGGTAATGACAAGTCGCCGAGTTTTAGCATGCTCGACCTCAACAACTACGTCAAAGAATATACCGATACCGCACAGGCAGAGGATAATGAAGACCACGAAATTCGGATTTTCCGTAATGCATTGGAACTTTCGACCAATAAAGTAAGAGACTTTATGGTGCCCAGAACCGAAATCATCGCCATGGACATCGAAGAGGATTTGGAGGCATTGCGGAGTCTTTTTATCGAACATAATGTCTCGAAAATATTAATCTTTCGCGATAGCGTGGACAATATCATTGGGTATGTTCACTCCTTTGAGTTTTTTAATCACCCAGAGAATTTAGAATCACTTTTGCGCCCCATCCGATTTATTCCGGAAAGCATGAGCGCCGATGCCGTACTTAAAATCATGACCCAGGAAAACCGATCCATTGCCGTTGTGTTGGATGAATTCGGTGTGACCTCTGGCATGGTGACCCTTGAAGATGTCGTGGAAGAACTATTCGGCGAAATTGATGATGAACACGATACGGAAGACCTGGCCGAGGATCAAGTGGACGAAAACACCTATATCTTCTCTACCCGATTGGAAATTGATTACCTAAACGAAACCTACGCCCTTAATCTAATAACCCACGATGGTTACGCCACTTTGGGCGGATATATTACGCACCACTTGGAGCGAATCCCCAAAGTGGGTGAGGTCGCTGTCATCGACGACAACGAATTTACCATTATTGAAGCCACCGACCGAACGCTGGTAGAGGTGAAACTAAGGAAGGTGGAGGAGTAGTTTTTACATATTCCCCCACCTTATTTAGTGTCTGTCTATAAAGTCCGATAGCTTCGTTATGCTCAGTTGAATATCCAGTCATTTACTTTAGTAAACTCCTTGATTTTCCCCCGATATCTATCGGGGTCGCAAGCCTCGCTCTCGAACTTTCTAGCCTAGCCACTATAACTTTATGGACAGGCTCTATTTAGTTCCTTTTTGAAAAAATCTTATACGAAGGCATTAAGCCCGGTCACATCAAGACCAGTTATCAACAAATGAATATCGTGCGTACCCTCGTAGGTAACAACAGATTCGAGGTTCATCATGTGCCGCATAATGGGATACTCACCGGTAATACCCATTCCACCCAACATTTGACGTGCCTCCCGGGCAATTTTTAAAGCCATATCCACATTGTTGCGCTTGGCCATGGAAATTTGCGCAGAGGTAGCACGCTTTTCATTTTTCAATACACCCAGACGCCAGGTAAGCAATTGGGCCTTGGTAATTTCCGTAATCATTTCGGCCAATTTCTTTTGCTGAAGCTGAAATCCACCAATGGGTTTACCAAACTGAATGCGCTCCTTAGCATATCGTAGTGCAGTGTCGTAGCAATCCATCGCTACACCTATTACGCCCCAGGCAATGCCGTAACGTGCAGAATCCAAACATGATAGTGGAGCACCCAGGCCACTTTTTCCGGGCAATAAATTTTCCTTGGGAATCTTGACATTATCGAATACCAATTCTCCGGTAGAAGAGGCACGCAAACTCCACTTATTGTGGGTTTCTGGTGTGGTGAAACCTTCCATGCCGCGCTCCACGAGCACCCCGTGAATTCGGCCTTCTTCATTCTTAGCCCAAACCACAGCAACATCGCAAAAGGGCGCATTGGAAATCCACATCTTTGCCCCGTTGAGTAAATAATGATCGCCCTTATCCACATAATTGGTCACCATTCCCCCCGGATTACTTCCGTGGTCGGGTTCGGTAAGACCAAAAGCGCCGAGTTTTTTCCCCGAAGCCAAATCAGGTAAAAGTCTGCGTTTTTGCGCCTCCGATCCGTAAGCGAAAATGGGAAACATAACGAGAGAAGATTGCACAGAACAAGTTGAGCGAATACCGCTGTCACCGCGTTCAATTTCCTGCATCATCAGTCCGTAGGAAATCTGGTCGAGACCGGCTCCACCATATTCTTCAGGGATATACGGACCGAAGGCGCCAATTTCCGCCAATTTTGGCAGCAAGTCTTTAGGAAAGGCCGCCCGCTGCGCAAAATCCTCAATAATAGGGGAAACCTCTTTTTTCACAAAGGCACGGGTTGCGTCGCGAACCATTTTGTGCTCATCACTGAGCAATTCATCTGTGAGATAATAGTCTGGAGATTGGAATAAATCGTCTTTAGCCATGATGTAATATTTGTCGCAAAGGTAATTGAGGAAGGAAAATTGAGGGGAAATAATTGCCCTTTTATTGTAACAAAGCCGGGGAATAAAAAGTTGTGCATTACACCGAAACTCGAACCCAAAAACCTTAAAAGAGTCTGCTCTAAAAAGTCCCTTTCTGCCAAAATCTTCCTTGTCGGTAGATTTTTGAATCGTCACTAACAGCTGGTTAGCTCCGGTTCAAAAATCCCCTCCGCGTCGATTTTGATTGAAATCATCCTTTTTAGAGTGGACTCTTAAAATAAATTGTAACTTTGTAACTTAACCAAACTGAGTTTTTAATTTGATGGATGATTACAGAGCAATTGAAGTTTCGACCGCAGAGAAATACGGTGCAACAGCAAAAGGAAGTCGCAAATCAATTGGGGACTTATTGCTCTATGACGATATTTAAAAGCCTGTTAATGTAAAAGGCAATAATGTCGATAAGAACAACTACTAACCAAATATTATTTCAGCTAAGAGGCTGATTAAATGGCTTCAACAGGACGGAAATCAATTATATTTTATTTTTGTAAATTACAGAAAAGCAGACAAAGGGGTTGAAGTAATTGGAGATTCAGGTTTAGTGCCTGTACAACACATTAGTTGGGATTGCTTATCAATAGAAGCACAAGGTTGGGGTGTATTTCAGATGGTTGGTAATTTGAAATTAGACAGCGAACAGGATTTAAAGGGCTTTTTTCGTGGCATGAAAAAAGCCTATGAGAAGTATATTGATAAAGAGACACAGAAAATGTCTAAAATCAGAGAAATGATAAAAGATTTTTAATTATGACTTATCTAGGAGCATTGGTTTCAGATGTAGCATTGGAATTCTTTTCCGAAAACCAAAGTGATTTAACTGATTTCACTTTGATTAATGAGAAAATAAAAAAAGTTAGTGGTATAAATGACTTTTTCGCAAATCAGGATGAGGCAACTAAACTTCTAAATGAGATAATAGAAAAACATTCTATTGCTTCTGAGCCTGATAGAAGGGAGTATGGCGACTTTCAAACGAATATGGATTTAGCACATCAGGTGGCTAAATATTCTCATACAAAAAATAAAGAAGTTGAGTTTGTTCTGGAACCAACATGTGGCAAAGGAAATTTCTTATTAGCCTGTATTTCGCAATTTAAAAACCTCAAAAAGGTTGTAGGCGTGGAAATCTACAAACCTTATGTGTGGGCTACAAAATTTGGAATTCTTACCTATTATTTAAACAACCCCAATACCATCAAGCCGGAAATTGATATTATCCATAGCAACGCATTTGAATTTGATTATTCAAACCTAGCAAAATCAACTGAGCAGTTTAACACATTAATTATCGGTAATCCACCTTGGGTAACCAATTCGGAATTGGGTTCAATTGACTCAAAAAACCTGCCTGCAAAATCTAATTTCAAAAATCACAAGGGATTAGATGCTATGACGGGAAAAGGAAATTTTGATATTGGAGAATACATTTCCTTTACCCTATTAAAATGTTTCGAGAAACATAAGGGAATTTTTGCATTTCTTATCAAAAACTCAGTTGTGAAAAATCTGATTTACGACCAAAAAAGAAATCAAATTCGCATGTCAAAGTCAGAAAAGCTCAATATCGATGCTAAAAAAGAATTCAATGTTTCAGTAAGCGCTTGTTTATTTTTAACCCACCTCAATACCGAACCTGACCAAACCTGCGTGGAGTGTGATTTTTACAATCGAAATTACATCACAAATTTTGGTTGGTATAAAGATAAATTTGTCTATTCAGTTCAAGATTATGACGAATCAAGTATCATTGATGGTAAGTCAATATTCGTTTGGCGTTCAGGCGTAAAACACGATTGCTCAAAAGTTATGGAACTTGACCAAATTAATGGACATTTTAAAAATGCGCTTGGCGAGGAGGTTATTCTTGAAAAAGATTTGACCTACGGCCTTTTAAAGAGTTCAGACCTTAAATATGACCGAACAAACTCATTTAGAAAATTGACAATCATTACACAACAAAAAATTGGTCAAGACACAACATACATACAAAACAAATTCCCACTTACTTACGAATATTTGAATTCACACAAAGCGTTTTTTGACAAACGCAAATCATCCATTTACAAAGACAAACCGAGGTTTTCCATTTTCGGAATTGGCAAGTATTCGTTTGCAACATATAAAGTGGCTATTTCCGGACTTTATAAGTCAACTCATTTTACGCTGGTGATCCCCAAAGATTGCAAACCAATAATGCTCGATGACACGTGTTACTTTATTGGATTTGATGACTTAAAAACGGCTGAAATTGCCCATTATTTAGCAAACTCAGAATTGGTGCAAAAATTCTTAAAGTCCATCATATTTTCTGACTCAAAAAGGTCGATAAACAAAGACACCTTAATGCGCATTGATTTTGAGGAGGCATTTCTTGCAGCTGATTTTGAAAAGGCAAAAGAGAAAATTGAAGACCTTGAAATACATCATTGGGAAACATTTGGAAAATTAGTAAATGAAAGAGTGGCAGAACAAATGACACTATTCTGAAAAAACCACATACGTCCAAACCCATCATCTCCCCAACAAACCCCCATTTCAACCCAAAAACCCCAATTTATTTTCACTCCAAAACATTCCGCAAATTCCGCCTTTTTTGTTGAAGCGATTGAATTTGCTCCTTGAGGTGATCCCGTTCGTCTTGCATCGATAAAATTTCCTCCTCAATATTCCGAATTTCATTTTGGTAGTCGAGCACCGACTTGCGTAGCTTTTCCTCCGCCTTTTTATTCTTCTTCAAATCTTTATTGAGTTTCTTCTTATCCTTTTTGGCCGCCTTATACGATTTTTTGTCCACCCCTTTCAAATCATTTACCTTCGTCCGCGTAAAAGAAATATCCTCCAAAAGCTTCTCTTGTTCGTTCATCAACAAAGTAATTTCATTGTTGACCCCACTTATTCTATTTTGATTTTTAACAATTTTTTTTCTTTGCTTCTTTATGGCCTTATTGGCCTTTTTGAGCTTTTTGTTCACGCTGCGCTGCTCCTTGCGGAGGTCATCAATTTTATCTTCAAGCGTTACTGCATGAATTTTTTCTGCAATGGTCTTCAAATAATCCGAAAAAAAGGAGGCCTGCGAACCACCGTTCGGCTCCACCCAGCCGTGATCCGTTTGGGCCACACCATGAATTATACATCCCGACTCATACGGCAAAATCATCACAAATACCTGAGCAGTATCATTCATCGGGTCGCTCCAAAAAAACCTCGACGTTATAAAATATGTTTCCTGACGTTGGGTTTTAAACCCCGAAATCCTGCGTAAATCCCGTCTGATCATTTTCGCAGCCATCTTATACGAAGCTTTGGGAATAATCACACTAAAAACAATATTGCTGTCGTTGGGCAATTCACTGATATTACTCGACGTCACGGTACAGCATTCGCCGCCCCCAAAGGCATGATGCGAAAAAACAAACGACAAAGCTAAGGTCAAATAAATAAAAAGTCTCATAATCCAAATTTTCTTTCGGTAAATATATAACAGAAATTACCGGATTTCCAAGCATTGTTTTTTCGGCAGCTCCAATCACTCATTCAAAAGGCGATTTCTGGTGCCTTTGATAATGATTAGGGCGCCTGCCGCCTAGGTGCTTTACCGACAACAAATATACACATCGTACAGGCGGCACCGGGCCGTCCGCTAATAGCCACAGTCGCCGTGCCCACATTGGCGGGGCGTGCGGGGTCTGGCTCGTTGCCTCACCAGCCTCCGCCACCCACGCCAATGTAAGGGCACTTACGTCTGTGGGCTACCGCTCCCGTCCCTGGCGCAAACTTCCTCGAACACATCCAAATAATTTCAATATTTGAGTCCAATCCAAAAAGGATGATTTTGGCAAAAAGGGACTTTTTGGAGCAGACTCATATTTTCTTTCCTCACTAGACTAAAAAAAAAGGCCGCTTTTTCAAGCGACCTTTTATTTGGTGTTAACCGAGATACGTTTTCAGAATTTTACTTCTGGAAGTATGTTTCATCCTTCGGATGGCCTTCTCTTTAATCTGACGAACCCGTTCACGGGTAAGATCAAATTTTTCGCCAATTTCCTCCAAAGTAAGCGGATGCTGTCCGCCCAAACCAAAATAAAGTCGAATTACGTCGCCTTCACGCGGGGTGAGGGTAGCCAGTGAACGCTCAATTTCGATTCTCAGGGATTCGTTGAGTAGATCTTTTTCGGGGTTTGGACTTTCACCGTAGGAAAGTACATCGTATAGATTGGAATCTTCTCCCTCTACCAACGGGGCATCCATAGAAACGTGGCGACCACTATTCCGCATAGATTCCTTTACATCGGTTTCGTTCATTTCCAACTGTCCGGCAATTTCTTCGGACGAAGGTTGACGTTGGTGTTCCTGCTCAAGTGCCGCGTAGGCCTTGTTGATTTTATTTATCGCACCAATTTTATTCAGCGGAAGTCGAACAATTCTACTTTGCTCGGCCAATGCCTGAAGAATGGATTGACGAATCCACCAAACGGCGTACGAAATGAACTTAAAACCGCGGGTTTCGTCGAAACGCTGGGCAGCTTTAATCAATCCGAGATTGCCCTCGTTGATCAAGTCGGGCAGAGTAAGTCCCTGATTTTGGTATTGTTTGGCCACCGATACCACAAAGCGAAGATTTGCCTTGGTCAGTTTTTCCAAAGCAATCTGATCGCCTGCTTTTATTCGCTGGGCCAGTTCCACTTCCTCCTCGGCAGTAATAAGATCTACTTTACCGATTTCCTGAAGGTATTTATCTAACGAGGCTGTTTCCCGGTTGGTTACCTGCTTCGTTATTTTTAGTTGACGCATTGCCACAACAGATGGGGTTTTAAAAGGTTATACAAACAGGACTGTGAAAAGCTTAATTCTTTTCCAAAAGTGCTTTGCGGGAAAGTTTGAGCTTACCACGATCATCGATGGAAAGTAGTTTTACATCGATGCGGTCACCTTCTTTTAACACTTCTTCAACGCGCTCTAAACGGCGGTGGTCAATTTCACTGATGTGCAATAGTCCGTCCGTGTTTCTGGCAATTTCAACAAATGCTCCGTAAGGTTGGATACTTTTCACCAATCCTTTATAGGTTTTTCCTACTTCAGGGGTAAAGGCCAAATCGCTGATGAAATTACGTGCGCGTTCAATACCATCGGCATCAGTTCCGGCAATTTCAATCAATCCTTTGTTTCCTTCCTCTACCACTGTAATGGTCGTATTGGTATCAGCCTGGAGTTGCTGAATGGTTTTTCCACCGGGCCCAATAACGGCACCGATATAGTCCTTGGGAATTTCCAAGTTGATTAATTTGGGTGCATGAGGCTTCACATCTGCACGAGGTGCGTCGAGGGTTTTCATCATTTCATTCAAAATGTGCAAACGTCCGTCGCGGGCCTGATCCAGTGCTTTTTGCATGATTTCAAATGACAGTCCCTTGATTTTAATATCCATTTGACAGGCTGTAATACCGTCTTTGGTTCCGGTCACTTTAAAGTCCATATCCCCCAGGTGATCTTCATCGCCTAAAATATCGGACAACACAGCAAATTTTCCGGATTCTTTGTCGGTAATCAAACCCATCGCGATGCCCGAAACGGGTTTGCGAATTTGAACACCAGCATCCATTAATGCCAAAGTTCCTGCACAAACTGTAGCCATTGAAGAACTTCCGTTGGATTCGAGAATTTCAGAAACCACGCGAATTACGTGCGGTTGATTTTCTGGAATGACTACCTTTAAAGCGCGTTGTGCCAGATTTCCGTGACCGATTTCTCTGCGGCTGGTTCCACGCATTGGACGGGCGTCACCGGTAGAGAAAGGTGGGAAATTATAATGTAAATAAAAACGCTCGGACCCGACAAAAGTTACATTGTCGATGCGATTTTCATCGAGTTTCGTGCCCAGTGTAGCTGTAGTCAGCGATTGGGTTTCGCCACGGGTAAATACAGCCGAACCGTGGGTTGCGGGAAGCACATCCACCTCGCTCCAAATGGGGCGAATATCCGTGGTCGTTCTTCCGTCGAGACGTCTTTTCTCGTCGAGGACCAAATTACGTACAGCTTCAGATTCAACTTCGTGAAAATACGTTTTAGCCAGACCTTCTACACTTCCGCGATCCTCTTCGTTGGGGAAGTTTTTCTCCATAAACGATTCGAATATTTCGGAAAATGCTTCGCTTCGTTCGTGTTTTGGTTTGGCTTGCTTAGCGGCATCATAAATGTCCTGGTAGGTCTGCTCGCGAACCTTTTTGCGCAATTCATCGTCATGAGTTTCATGACTGTATTCGCGTTTCACCTCTTTTTTGGCGTCCTTCATGAGTTCCATCTGAACTTCACAATGACGTATAATTTCTTTGTGGGCGAATTTAATGGCTTCCAACATTTCTGCCTCGCTCACTTCATTCATTTCACCTTCTACCATCGCCACAGAATCCAGCGTACCGCCAACCATAAGATCCAAATCGGCGTTCATAAGCTGAGAAGGTGTCGGATTGATCATCAGTTCACCGTTGACACGGGCCACGCGTACTTCGGAGATGGGGCCTCCAAAAGGAATATCCGAAACGCTCAATGCAGCAGAAGCACCAAGTGCTGCCAAAGCATCGGGTTTTACTTCCGGGTCGTGCGACATCAAATAGATAACAACAAAAGTATCGGCGTGATAATCTTTGGGAAACAAAGGGCGTAAAATACGATCGACCAGGCGCATGGTAAGAATTTCATCATCACTTGGTCTGCCTTCGCGTTTTAGAAACCCACCCGGCATACGACCGCCGGCGGCATATTTTTCTTTGTATTCAACAGTTAATGGAAGGAAGTCGATACCCTCCATAGCGTTTTTTGCAGAAACTACAGTTGCGAGTAAAACACAGTTGCCCATGCGTAATACGACAGCCCCATCAGCTTGTTTGGCGAGTTTACCCGTTTCAAGGGTAATGCTTCGACCGTCAGCCAATTTAATTTCTTTGGTAATGGGTGTTGGAGTCATAAGTTAGTTGCTAAGAATAAATAGATAAAACGGGAAAAAGGCAACGAATTACCGTTGCCTTTCCCGATGTTGTCGTTGGTTTATTTACGTAAACCAAGTTTGGCAATAATTGAGCGGTATCTTTCAATATCCTTATCTTTTAGATAATTGAGAAGTTTGCGACGCTTACCTACGAGGAGCACCAAAGACCTTTCGGTGTTAAAATCCTTGCGGTTTTTTTTCAAATGCTCAGTCAAATGACTGATTCGGTACGTGAACAGCGCAATCTGTCCTTCAGGTGAGCCGGTATCGTTTTTACCGTTGCCGTACTCGGCAAAAATCTGCTCCTTTTTTTCAGCGGTCAAATACATGCTAAAATCGAATTTTGATGTTTGTTATGCATTACAATTAGCGGGCAAAATTACAAAATAAATTGTTACCACAGCCAAAAAGTTTTGGTTGTCAAAGTTCAATCCAGAAGCCTGTATTTATCCCTAAAAACTGATGCTTTTTACAAATAGAAAACTTTATAATTGTTGTGATTAAAATATATGGTTAAATCCAAAAAACACCTGACTACCTTCCGGACTACGTGCATAATCTAAGCGAACGATGGTGGATTGATTCCAGGCCAACCTCGCTCCCATTCCAGGAGCACCGCGCCAGCGCTTAAACGACATTTTATCCAATCCGTCAAAAACGTTTCCGAAGTCGAAAAACGGCGTAACGCCAAAGTTGAAGTGCTGCTTGGCAAATTTAAAATCATATAAGCGGGAACGCATTTCCAAGTTTACCAGCGCAATGGTAGACGCCATAAAGCGAGCTTCTCGGTAACCACGAAGTGAACGCTCGCCACCGAGAACCAGAATCCCGCCTGCTTCCGCCTGACTCGATAAATCCCACATTTCTATAAAATTAATATTTGGTCCCCATACATGTCCGAGCGCTGCTAACCCCGCAAAGGTGATGCGGTTTTTGTTGTTTTTCCAGCGCTTGAGCGTGGTGATGTACTGTCCCTGAAGCATGAACTTGTTGAAGTTAAACATCGACCCCAACCACGGTGCGGAATACTCGTGAGAGTACTCTAAAAACAAGCCTTGAGATGCATCGGGTTCAAAATCGCGGGTATCGTAAATCAACGCACCGGCCAACATACTGGTAAAGTTGTAGCGCCCATCGCCAATCTGATCAAAACCGGAAAGATTAAAGCGATCCCAGGTGCCGTCACGCTTTTGCTTTTCAATCAGCGTTTTGTTATTGATGGCAGACACCTCATTTCCATCAGAATCAAAAGCCTCTTCAGCCACATTCCCTCCATATCCTTCAAAACTGGTAAATAAGGCTTCGTACCCAAACATAATGCGAAGCTTTCCACCCATTAAAACTCGTTCACCGAGGAAGTTGTACAATTGCTCCCGTTGTATAAATTGGTTGAAATGGAAATCGGTGCGCCATATACCATTGGGATCTTGTTCGGCAATGGCGAGGTTGTCTTCGTAATCTCTTACGCTGCGAAATGTGGCCATGCCAGCACCAGACGTGCTTTTATCGGCAAAACGCAATCGGCGGTTGGAAGAACTGCGGCCAAAACCCCAGTACTGTGCATTGGGATCTTCCCAGTACACCGCATCAGCGCGAAGACGCCACTTGGAATTAAAAATATAGGGGGCATCGTATTTGAATTCGTATCGCACACGACCGTTTTCAAAAATAAAAAACTCACCCGAAACTCTGTGTCGATAAGGAGTGTATTCAAAAAACGGATCTTCTTTGTCGCCGTTGAAAAAGAGAAACACATTACCCCCAGCTCCGAATCCGCGAATGGGATCAAATTCAAAACGAGGCAACCCGGTAACAAAGGTTCCTTCCTTTTTGTCCTGTAACTCAAATTTAGGCAACTTTTTTATGGGATCAATATAAAAGGGAAGCTCATTTGTGCCGGTTGTACTTGCATCCTGGGCCTTGACGCTAAATACTGTAAATATCGATAAGATGTAAAAAAAATGACTTTTTCATGGGAATAAATTAATAGAGGTATCAAGTTAGTCACTTATCACAATTTCCTTTAAACCAATATGTCGGTGATTCAACATCCTACTTATAAGGTTGTCAAATATATTGTCCTTGTACACTGACCGATTGATTCTGTAGCTAAATTCGTTTAAGTA
>JAFIEY010000139.1 GCA_020832345.1 Cryomorphaceae bacterium
TTCCCGAAACCAACCCCCCGACCCCGACCTCCGACCTCCGACCCGCAAATAACATCCACAATCCAAACCGCGCCCCACATCATTCCCAAAAAACAACGCATAAACGCATAAACGATTAAACCCTCCAAATAACCTCCACAATCCAAACCTCACCCAACTCCATTCCCGAACAACCCCACCGCCTCATCTAAAAAAATAATCATTCATAATTTCAATTTTATTTGTACTTTTGGGCGGTAATGAAATTTAATGCGATAAATGACTCTTCATTTTAAATTCAATAGGATTATGCGGGATTTTTCCGGTAAGTTTTTTTTCTCCCTGATCGTCTCTTTGACACTTGCCTCTTGTGATTATATCGATGAGCCCGTTCGTGCACCCGGTGGGGGTGGGGGAGGAGGTGGAAATGACACCATAAAAAATCAACCTGTATTAATTGAGAAATTTACCGGTCATCGCTGTAATAATTGTCCGGAAGCTGAGCAAACTGCGAAGGTTTTAAAGGATCAATACGGAGACGAAGTTATTACAATTTCGTACCATGTACTTATAAATTTTGCCGGTCCCAGACCCGATATGCCCAACGATTTTCGCACCCCTGAGGGCACACAAATATTTGAATATTTTAGATTTGTCGGTATTCCCAACGGGATGATCAATCGACTCGATTATACGCAAAATGGCACCGGTCACCACAAAGGTCATGGCTCTTGGGCTTCTTATTTGGCGAATGAATTTGCAAGGGAAGCTATGTTTGAAATTAATGTTACGACCGACTGGGAAAACAGAAACTCCAAAGTAAACGTGGAGGTAACAGCTTTAAATAACTACAGCGATGAAATTCGCCTGGTGGTAGCTGCTACTGAGGATAACATCGTGTCACCGCAAATTATGAAAGATTATTCTAAAAATGAAGATTACGTTCATAACAACATGTTTCGGTTTTCTTATACACCCGCATTGGGAACGGATATTGGAAATAACTGGCAACTCGGTCAAACCGAAACCATACAACTGGAAAAAAACCTGTCCACCGACTATAACGAAAACGCTATGAATATTACCGCTTATGTGTTAAATAAGGCAAATCAACGGATTTTATCCGTCAAAAGGGTGAGCTTGTTGCCATAAGGTTGTGTAATTAAAATTTCTGTTATATCATTGCACCGTCAAAAGGTCGGTTCCAGACCATTTACAAGATAATTTTTCTTTTTTTACCATTCAAATTTCACAGGGAATACAATATTTTTTCCCTTTCACTTATTTTATATGTACACACCTGAACAGTTAGAGGTATTAAAGTTACCACAACTTCAACGTATTGGTCAAGATTTAAATGTTCCCAAATGGCGTTATCTGCGCAAGAAGGAATTGGTAAATGCAATATTAAATCAAGCATCAAGTAGCACTAAATCGGAAGTGCAAAACGATGAAGCCCGCCCGGAACAACCCAAAAAGCGACGTGGTCGTCCTCCAAAAAATCAAAATTTGGATGAGGGCAAACAGGCACAACAACCTCCAAAAATGCGGGAACAAAACCAAAGTTCCGACAATACGCCTGCCCCACAATCAGAACAAAATCCCGGTCAAACCCAACGCCGACCCGAAGAAAAGCGTCCTTACACTTCTCGTCAGGAGGATAGACGCACAGACGAAAGACGAGTGGAAGATAAACGCAATGATGATAGACGTCCAGAGGATAAAAGTCAAAATTTAAATGACGACCGCAGAGAATTTCGTCGTGATAAAGGCGTTCGTCAAGACTCGCGTCAGTTTCGCAACGGTGGACAGCCGCTGAAAGGACAACCAGCCCAACGTACACCGAAACATATCGGTTCCGATGAATACAATTTTGATGGAATCATTACCTGTGAAGGTGTTTTGGAACAAATGCCTGATGGTTACGGCTTTTTACGAAGCAGTGATTATAATTATTTAAACTCCCCTGATGATGTGTATGTTTCTCAGGCACAAATAAAAGGTAACGGATTGAAACCCGGAGACACGGTTTTTGGAATGGTGCGTCCACCTAAAGAAGGTGAAAAATATTTTCCACTAGCCAAAGTTTTGAAGGTCAATGGACGAACCCCTGAATATGTACGCGACAGGGTTTCCTTTGAGCACCTTACCCCACTTTTTGCCGAAGAGAAATTTAACCTCACCGGCAAATCATCTACGCTATCTACCCGCATAATAGATTTGTTTTCTCCCATTGGAAAGGGAAATCGCGGATTAATTGTGGCACAACCCAAAACGGGGAAAACGCACCTATTAAAGGAAGTAGCCAACGCCATTGCGGCCAATCATCCTGAAGCTTATTTAATCATTTTATTGGTAGATGAGCGTCCGGAAGAAGTTACCGATATGGCCCGTAGCGTAAGGGCTGAGGTTATTTCCTCCACTTTTGATGAACCAGCTGATCGTCACGTACGGGTAGCAAATATCGTATTGGAAAAAGCCAAACGCATGGTCGAGTGTGGTCACGATGTGGTCATTCTACTTGATTCAATTACCCGATTGGCACGCGCCTACAATACTGTTTCACCCGCCTCAGGCAAAGTGCTCTCAGGTGGTGTTGACGCCAATGCCTTGCACAAACCGAAGCGATTCTTCGGAGCAGCTCGTAACATTGAAAACGGTGGCTCTTTGACCATTCTGGCAACTGCCCTCATCGATACCGGTTCCAAGATGGATGAAGTAATTTACGAAGAGTTTAAAGGAACCGGAAACATGGAAATGCAACTCGACCGCAGAATTGCAAACAAGCGCATCTTCCCGGCCATCGACCTCATTTCTTCAGGCACCCGCCGCGACGAATTACTCCTTTCAAAGGAAGTTCAGCAACGCATGTGGATTCTTCGCAGACACCTATCCGACATGACAACGGTAGAAGCCATGGAATTCCTTCACGACCGTATTTCCAGAACCAAGAGCAACGAAGAGTTTTTGATTAGTATGAATGGTTGATGCTGAACGATTTTCGGTTTTCGTATAGATTTCGAGAGACCGAGAATTATTAGGAATTATGAGTGGTGAATGTTTGAGACCGAACGACTTTCGGTATTCGTGGAGTTTTCGTGAGACTGAGAGTTTTTTGGACAATGGTATTGAATGTTTAGGCGTTGAGTCGTTTAGGTGTTTAGTCGTTTTGAGACCGAACGATTTTCGGTATTCGTAGAGGTTTCGAGAA
>JAFIEY010000140.1 GCA_020832345.1 Cryomorphaceae bacterium
GACCTCCGACTTCCGACCCCAATTCCCGAAAAAAAATCACGCTTCCTCCAACACCAACACCACTTTATTAAAATCGGCGGCGGCATTGATTACCTCCTGAAAGGCAGGATATATCTCCACGGGGAGGGAAACTTCGGTGTAATACTCAATGACGTTTACTTTGAGCACATTACCTTCTAAGGTGTATTCAGATTTGAATTCGCCGGCAACAGCTCCGTTGTGCTCAAATTTTACATCGAATTTTAAATCGTCGAGGTTGGCGATTTTGTAGCCCTCGGGAATGACCATTTCGATGCGACGGTCGTAATTTCGATTAAAGGACTGCTCGATGGGCAGGGTACGCTCCTCTTCTTGGTATAACTCAGATTGGCGACCAATGGTCTCACCAATTTTAAACAGATATTTGTTTCCCGCACGATCTATAAGGTTGGGCATCCGCAGTTTTGCCACCACCCGGAAAGGCTTTTCGGGAATATCTTCTTGCTCGATATTCAAAAACTCATGTTCGATAATTTCCGTGTCCTCGCCCATGTACTTGACAAAGATATTGACTATTTGCTCAATGGCTTCTTCATTGAGGAAGGACATCATGGTTTGGATATTTATTGTGTTTAAACCGGATTGTGCCCGATCCAAATTGATAATGGTGTGTTCAAAGTCATCTTCGATTTCGATATTTATTTTGTGAATATCGTTGTTGTCCAAATGAGACAAGGCTTCTATCCAGCGCACTTTACCCGCACCGGTTTCCAGTCCGGCCACCTCAATTTTCTTGATAAATAGTCCGTGATTATTGGCGTATTTTCCGGGGAAATAACCATAACGATAATCAATTTCGCCGGGATATAAATACTTTTTGGTTTGTGGGAAGTACATCAGAAAACTTTGCAAATAGGTATGCGTTTCAAAATTAGGGTCAAATGCGACTTTTGACCGATCGCTGGTGAGGACTAATTCACTGGAAATACCCGCTTCCTCAAACATGGCCAACATCAATCTGGTGATGCCGCTTTCGTTGGATATCCGCGCCTTGATGATGTCCTCCAGTGAACGATAGCGCCCCCCGCCGGCTTCCTGAATGTTGAAATTGGTTTTAATATGCCTTTCGATGACGATGATTTTTTCTTCAATTGTATTGAGCTTGTCTAGTTTAAGTGACTTGACCTCTTTTTTCACCTTTTTAAGCCCCTTTTTGGAATGACCGACAAACAGGTTGTTGAATACATTTTTTGAAGCAACTGAATAGTTGATGAAGTTTTTAGTGTTGTTCGATGTATTTTTAGAAAGCTTAAATTCCAACCGCTGAAGATTGGCCGTTGGGTAGGCAAAGGTTTCATTTTGAATGGCCGGAATATGATCTACGTGAAGGTGATAAACATTTAAACCATCGTAGGTGGTATCGTCGAGCTGTGCATCGGGAAGTCCATTATATGATTTGATGTCATATTCTAAAAAATCAGGAATGACTATGGCAAAACTCACATCGTATTGAGGAATATTGCGTTGGAACATCATCCGACCGTATTCGATGGAATTTATAGGTTCTTTCTCAACGTAGAAAAATTCAACCACGGAGTTTTTCTCAATACCTTCAAGGGCAAAAAATACCCTTCTACCGCGTCCGTCATAATCTTCCTCCTCGCGGATATCACCCTCCTTTAGTTCAATTACTTTACCGGAAGGAAGGATTACCCTCGCTTTGGCAGTAAGTAACTCAGCACCTTCGTCCAGACTAATATAAATTTCGTTCATAGATTCAATCCCCGCATCGGTTTGCAATCGAGTCACTTGATGCATCAGGAAATACTCCATCGGTTTATCGCCTTCAATCACCAATTCTCTTACCTTCCTATTCAGAAGGAATACCAAATCCTCCTTGGCGTCCTCTTCGCGGGGCTCAGCAAAAGTTACATCATTGCTAATGGAAAACTGTTTGTAATATGGTTCCTGAGCAAACATGGAAATTTGCAATAACAGGAAAAAAAACAGGGTATGAACAAAAATTCGGGATTTCACAGTCATGGGTAAATAATTCATTAGTTCAAAATTGATTGTCGTGTAGGTTTAATTTGTTTTTTCAAGCGTTATGGTTTCTCGATACAACCTATTTGCTTTGGTTATCAAATCATTATAGGCTTCAAAACGATCTTCGGGAATTTTTCTGTTTTTGACTTTCACCTCTTCCGTCACCAAAATATAGCCATCCCTTTTTTCGTAAGTGCAGCGCAAAAGCACATCCTCATTTTCCAGTTCAATATCTTCCGGCATAGATTGTATGCGTAAATTATCGGGAATTTCTATTCGATTGATATTGGTATAGTGGCGGGTAAACTTGCTGAAATTAGCCAATCTCACTCCGTCCTTGATAAATTCGTTTTGTAAGTACCGCTTAAAATGGGGATTGATATACACCTCATTGCCCACAGTTTGATGGTACATATCCAGGGTAAAGTTGTAATCGACGTCCAATTCCGAAGTGGGAATTAGTTCAGTATTCACGGAAAAATCATCCAACACAAACTTGTTGTTGCCTTTTAGGGTCAACCTGCGGGTTACGTTTTTCTTTTCCTTATCCTTGGAACTTCCCGCATACCGATGTTTATAAATTTCAGCATAATACCCTCCGGCAGTTAGTTTGCCTACCCCCCTGAGTTTTTCTCCTTCAAAAACTACGGAAATGCTGTCCCGAAAATAATTTACCTCTGCGGGCGTTTGCGGAATTTCGTAAACTACAAAATCATTTTTTCCTTTACCAATCAACACCTCCTTTCCCTGGATATTACTGGGCATCAAACCCAAAGGCAAAAATGAAGCAGTTCCGTCGAGGATATAATACTGTTCGCCGTCGTAGTAGGTACAAATCATGTGGTTATCGACCTTTGGCGTGGGAACATCGTGGTATGAATAGGGAATGACATCGGTGCCCACCCAAGTGAGATAGGCCGGAATACCCTTTAAGGTAAGTAGGGTGTGAATGATGCTACTCATATCTTTACAATCCCCATATCGGCGTTGAAAAACCGCATTGGCCGGACGGGGAACAAATCCTTCCATTCCATCTTCAATGGCGATGTACTTGATGTTGCTCTGTACCCAATAATAAATATTCTCCACCATTTCCCATTCCGACTTTGCATCCTTCGTGAGAGAATCTGCCAAGGCTTTCAATTCCGCATCAGGTTCCAAATTGACATTCTCTACGAGTGCGTAATACCAATCGTAAAGTGAGGCCACATCGCGATTGAGCAAACGCTCCTCGCCTTCAAAAGTGTAGCTATCCACAAAAACCACAACGTGCGGCACGCGATACATTCGTGGCAGCGTATTGACAGCATCGCGAAAAACAGGCGGACGACTGTACTCCCAGGTGTAAACCGAATCTTTTTTCTCTTTGGTTTTGGTAAAAACAATGCCCTCGGTATCCAAACCAAAAATCCGGTGATTGAGGCGAACATTTTCGGGAAAACGAACTTGCATTCTCGTTTTCTCCGCGGGCCAGGATGAGGCAAAAAAGAACCGCCCGAAAAAACGCGGCTCGTTGATGACCCGGGTATAGGATAAATGCGTTTTTGAACCTTCCACCAAACCCGGGAAATCAAATTCCATGCGCTTTACATCGTCGAAAAAGATATTGGATGAGTAATTGGCAACCACCTTTGGTTCGTCAATTTTCAGCTTTTTGTATTTCTTACCTGATTTGCCTTTTGGCACCAAACTATATGCCTTTAAATTGTCGATGGATTCAAATCCGCTGTAGTAAATCCGCTCGCTGGCAAACCGACTGGCTCCGGAGGTGAAAAACAAACTCTCCTCGGTTACATCCACTTCGATGCGCATATTGCCCTTCTTATCAATAATGACGGTGGCAATTTCCTCGTTGACCAATTCCACGCCTTGCTCACCGGGAAATTCTACCGAATAAAAAGACAGGGTTTCGATGGCATTTTGCCCGAAAACACAAGCCCCCGTAACCACGTGCAAAGTCAATAGAAAACATTTTTTCAAACAGTGCATATTTCCGTCATTTATTGGTTAATTGGCAAAATCATTTTATGGCACCCTCTACTGTTCCGTTAAAGTACATAAGCGCTTCAACTCTTTTACCGGCAGTGTTATATCGATAGACCGGTCCGTGAATTTTATCGGTTTTATACGTGCGCTCTTCTTCAATTTTACCATTGCTAAAAAAGCGCTTATACGCCCCCTCTGTTTCGCCGTACACATCATTGTATGTTTTCCATAAATTACCATTGGGATGGTAAAAATTGCGCGTTCCGTTGGTCGTTCCAATTTCGAAAGTTACTTCGGTGTAAACTTTACCGCTGGCGTAAAAACGCTCAAATTTACCGTGGAATGCTCCGTATTTCATTTCCGCAATATATGAAGGTTTACCATTGGCAAAATAGGCTTTTAACACCATTTCATCTTTACCGATGGGGATGGGCGATACCAATTTTTTGTTTTTATCATTGTAGCTGTAAAACATAAACTCTCCTTTCTCAAAATAGCGCACCATGGCCAACTCACCTTCGGGAGAATAGTAGTAACTCGCGCCGTTTAATACCCCATACTCATAATTGTACTCTACGGATTTATTTCCGTTCTCATAAAAGACAGTCCATTTGCCATGACGGTCGCCGTGAACATATTCACCTTCTTCATCTTTTTTGCCATTGCCAAAATAACTTATGTGCTTTCCGTGCAACTTTCCATTTTTATATTGCTCCACTTGACTGAGTTTTCCGTCGCGGAAATAATGTTTCCAGGTACCGTCCTTATAGGCTAACCGGTAGTTTCCTTCACTGGTTTTAACCCCCAGGCCATTATAAAAGGTGATCAGACCGTGACGCGTACCATATTTATAGGCACCTTTATATCGTACGGTCCCGTTGGCATCTTTTAATCCGAAATCACTTTCACCTCTAACGATATTGAACGTATCCGTAGGGTTTCCAAGCGTGTCAAAACGAATGAATTGTTCAAAGTTGCCATCGGGGTAATTGAGCTTTTCAAGCGTTACATCGGGAACTATACTAAAGGTATGGTAATCACCATAAAAACTACCATTGCGATAGAACACCCGGCCATCCGGCACACCTGAAGAGTAAAAGTCATACCAAAGATCTACACGACGGCCATCGCGAAAATGACCGATGGTCCTCAAAGCTCCATTTCGATGGTATCCCCTAGTCAGTCCATTTTCACTACCATCGGAAAATGGGGTTTTAGCGGAAATTTTTCCATCGGGATAAAAATGGGTTGCCAATCCGTTGAGTTCATCCTTTCGGTAATAGGTCTCCCGAGTTTTGACACCGTGATCATCAAAATATTCCCATTTTCCATCCCGGTCACCACTTACAATTTTTCCCTTTACAGTTGTAATGCCGTAAACATTTTTAATTTCAACATCGATGTTTCCCTTTCGGGCAGAAACAGATTTCACCTCATTGCCATCTGCGTCAAATTGGGTATAGGCTGTGAGTTTGCCCTTTTCATACGTTTCAACATAAACCACTCGTTCCTGCAAGTCGTAATTGGTTACCAAACCGTTCAGTTTCCCCTCCTCATAAATTGCCTCTACCGATTTCTTACCTCCTTTGGAATATTCCACCCAAAGTCCAGTTCGCTTTCCTTTTTCAAAAGCACCTTTCCGTGCCAATTTCCCGTTTTCATGGTAATATTCCCATTCGCCCGTTTCCTCTCCATCAATATACTGACCTTTCATATACAAGATGGAGTCCCGGAAAAAATCAATATAGGGGCCGTCAAGTTTGCCTTCCTTATATTGTTTCACAGTTTCCACACGGCCATCATCAAAGTAATTCAAGGATTCACCGTCAAGTTCTCCATCCTTAAAATTTGATTTGGCTTGGAACTTCCCGTTAACATGATAGTGGAAATACGGCCCATGACGTTTACCGTCTTTCAACTGCATGTGATTGAGGAGAATGCCCGAATTGTAATAATTTAAGGCCTCGGTTGGGTCACCTTCATTATAAACGACCTCTCTTTCAATTACGCCATTTTTATAAAAGACAAAATTGGTATCGTGCAATTCCCCCTTTTTATATCTTTCGATTTCCCGAAGCAATCCATCGCGATGATAAAAGTACCATTCACCAGTCCTATTTCCTTCATTGTCAAAGTTACCGGTAGAAGACATTTGTCCGTTATCGAAAAAGAATTTCCACTCCCCAATCATGTTTCCATCTTCAACCTCTCCAAACATCTGAACACCTTTAGAACCAGAATGGTATGCAAAGTACAATTGTGGTTCACTTTTGCCCCAAGGATAGCGACGGTTGTTTAACTCCAGTAATTCCGGTCCGGCCCAAGCCACAAATTTTTCCATTTTTTTGGCATTCTTCTTACGGACTTTCACCAATTTGTCGTTGGGCACAGATGCCATCAGGTAATAAAAAAACATTTCCGTGTGGTCTTCCTTGTAAATATCGCGGAAAAGGGGCACATAATATTTACCAAAGAATCCGGCGTCAGTAAGGTCGAGTTTTCCAAAAGTTTCGATCATCACCTGGAGCTGTCTTAGCAATTTAAACTCGACTTTGCTTTTGAGTTTATATTTTTTGTCGAAGGCAACTTTATTGTGAAGAATAAGCTCAACATCGGAAAAATCATCGTCGTCATCAGTTTTGATGGGATCAATTTCGGCTTCGATCTCGCCAGTCACAACATTTTCAATTAGCTGAAGAATCGACAAAGCATTATTTGCTTCGGGATAAAGTGCCAAAGCCATGGTCAAGGCAAGAGATGACTCCACCCATTTGTCTTGCTGCGCCATCAATACCCCGAGCTGCACATGGCCGTCAGACATTAATGGATTATAGTAAACAGCGCGTTTGAAGTCTTCCAAGGCATTCTTGTAGTCTTCCTTGAGTTTATAAACGATACCCCGGCGAAAATATAAAGTGCCACTATAGGGAAATTTCTCCAAGGCGCCATTAATTGCAACGAGGGCTTCATCGTATTTTTCCAGCAATTGCAGGGAAAGAACATTTAATACATTAAGGTGAACCGTATTTTCCCTTGGGCTTTTCAGCAATTCCGTTGCGAGTTCGTGACAAGCAATATAATTAGAATCTCGGTAATAGTGCAAGCAACGTTCGGCCATCAAAACGTCGTGCAGGGTATCTCCTGTGGGAACAATTTCGGTAAATTTCAAGGCCTTTTGGTAGTTGTCATCCTCGGCTAAATCCATAATTTTTTCCAGGATTTGGGCACCGCTAAAGATGAGGTCACTTTCTTTAACTTGGGCTTTTCCGGTAAAAAAACAAAAAATTAATAGAGCGGATAAGG
>JAFIEY010000142.1 GCA_020832345.1 Cryomorphaceae bacterium
TTTTGAAATATCTGGAACTCGGTGAACCGATTCTGCCATCTGAGTTGAGCTACTTTAGCCAAAGTGAAAATTTAGAACAATCATGGACGTCATTGACACCGCTGTATTAAGTCGGGTCACCGTAGTTCTCAATTACCCAAATCTCACACAGGAAGTCCGAAGTGTTATTTGGCAGCAAAATCTCCGTTTGGCCGACATAAGAATAGACACCTTAGACGCCCTTGTCAAACTAGACCTCAGTGGTCGCGACATTCGCAATTACGTCAAACTCATTCACTATATTTTCGACCACGAAGTAACCGAATCACAGGTATTGGCACTCATTCAGAATCATCACAAATGATGTAACCAGGGCAATGGGATGTCGGAAGGACGCGATTGCACCATCGGCGCGTAATCACTTACCTAGGGTGTAGCCCTGGGGTAAGGCTATCCAACCCCGGCATACCACACCTGCAAGCACGCGATAAATCGCGTGCTTGCCGGAGACCCCACAGACCCTCATGCCCTTTCTTTAAAAAAGATGGGGCATCATACTCCGTATTTGGTGCCGTGGTGGAGTGCCTTCCTCAAATTAGGTAAGGGAACAACAATGGGCAGCCACGAAAGGGGTGAGCATGAGACGTATTTTCAAACCGATAATCAAAACAAAGAAAAATCACACAGAATCAGAGATGCGGCGTAGGGGGCAGCATGCTCCGTAATATCCATCCACTTACTTTAATTTCTTTATTGTGCTACTTTTAAGTAATGATTTCATTTGTGTAATGGCAGTTTTATTAAGTTGGATTAGTCGGTCGTTTTGTGTCAACCCTTGTCGAATTAGCAATGCATTTATACTTTCCATATTGCTTAACACAACCAACTGTTCTAATGTCGCATAATCTCTGATGTTTCCGTCTTTTTTGGGATTCTTATCTCTCCATTCTTTTGCTGTAATTCCGAAAAGTGCTACATTCAATAAGTCGGCTTCATTGGCGTAAACAAAACTTGTTTGTTTGATATTTACTTCCCTTGGTATTAAGTTTTCTTTGATGGCGTCTGTGTGAATGTGGTAATTTACCTTAGCCAAAGTTCGTTGTAAGTTCCATTCTAATTTATGACGGTCATTTTCTTCGTTTTTTAAGCGCTGAAATTCCTTAATTAAAAAGATCTTGAATTGCGGACTAAACAACATTCCAAACTCAACGGCAATATCTGGGTGTGCATAAGTCTCCCATATCGCCCTGCTTTAGCTTTTAAACCAATGGCATTTGTTTTTTCAACCCAATCTTTGACACTGAGTTTATAGCTATTCAACCCTGCTTGACTTTTAATTATGGCGAATTCGCCATAATTAAAATCTGGGTTGTAAACTGTTTCCCAAATTCCAAGATATTCAACTGTGAGTCTGCTCTAAAAAGTCCCTTTCTGCCAAAATCTTACTTGTCGGTAGATTTTTGAATCCTCACTTGCTCCGGTTCAAAAATCCCCTCCGCGTCGATTTTGATTGAAATCATCCTTTTTAGAGTGGACTCAACTGTATTTCTATTACGTAGCCAATCGGCAATAAAAAAGTCACCATCTTTGGCCTTTAGCATATCAGTGAAGGAAATATATTCCTTCTTGTTGTCAAGAATAATAGTTATTTCTTTGCCTTCGACTTGTATTTTCTTATTTTTTGCCATGTCCAATTCATAAGTTCAACAAAGTTACAAAAAGTAAAGGCTCTATATTGATCTTTTATTTTGGTAAGGTATATGATTATAGTTTTGTTACAATGACCGCCAATAACCATGTATCTGAAAATATGAAGTCATCTATATTCTTACCATTTTGCCTCTGGCATCCAAACATGAGTCTGCTCTAAAAAGTCCCTTTCTGCCAAAATCTTCCACGTCGATAGACTTTTGAATCCTCACTTGCTCCGGTTAAAAAATCCCCTAGATTTTGATTGAAATCATCCTTTTTAGCGTGGACTCATTTCTATTTAATTATTAAAATTGTTTCGGAATTTCTTTAACGAATATTTCTCACCATCCTTCCAAGCATGCCAATATTTCTTATCCAACAAAATTAGCTGTCTGGCGTAACTAAGTTTGCTTTCGTATGATTTGAGAGAAACAAGAACAATAAGAGACGTTAAGACATTATTATCGGCTTCAATGTTCAACCAATTAGAAAACTCACTTAGGACAGCGAGCTGTTTTTTCTTTATCCAATACTTAATAATGCTTATCTTCTCTTCTTTTTCCTTTTTATACTGAAATTCAATATCTTTTATGTTCTTCTTACAAAATTCATGTATCCTTAATTGAAGCTCATCAATAATAACTTCTTTTTCCATGAAATGTGGATTCCTCTTTAAAGCCTCTATTATAAAAAAGCGTTCAGAGTCTGCATAATCTTGAGCAAATTCTTCAATTTTACTTGTCAATCTGTGCATTTCGTTTTTTTGTTCAAATTCTTTTTCACTTTCATTTTCTAAGATGCCCTTTGCCTTGCTCTCCATTTCTGAAAAACGTTGAACAACTTCGTTATACTTGTTCTTGTTTACCTCAATCCAGTTGTCAATGATTACTTTGTATTCATTGCCATTTTTCGGGTCAAAATACATAAATGATTCAAACAAATCTTTTGAGTTTGCATAAATTGGGCAAATGTTTACCCTGAGCCCTCTCATACGCATTAGTAAGCCAAACAGATCCTCTTTTCCCGTCTCCATTGCTTCTTTATTATTTGGGAATCTTTCAAGGAACTCTCGCTGCTCAGGAGTCCATAAGATGTATTGATTTAATAAATCCTTCAGAATTTTTGCGTAATTATATTTTTCTGCTTCTTCATTTCTATTGTCTAACAAAAGTATTTGCTTACTACGTGCAAGTATTTCTAAGGTCTTCTCTAAATCTTTAGTTGCTGCAATCCAAGGTAAAAACACATCAGAAAAGCCGAAAGTCCCCCAATGGGTATGTGCTAAAACATGGGCATAGTATTCAAATGTTGGTTTATAACCAATATTATAAATGGCAAATTCTATATTATTCTTAAACTGCCTTTTGTATAGACTATCAAGTCTGCCGACCAAATCTTCTTTTCTATCGTAATAATCCGTTATGTTTTCTAGTAATCGAGCTTTGTCAAAATAGAGGGGCATATCAAAACTTTCATTAAATACATACTCCAACCATTTGCGCGTATAATTCACTTCTTTTATTGTAGATGTCAAGGAAACAAGAAATATTCTACCCGGTAATGTATTCTCCAGCATAATGCCTATTGCTAAAAAAGCATAACTATATAATGCTGTTGTTTTTATATAATCAGGACTAAATTGAGCTCCATTCGCCTCAATTTCTAAACCAGCAAAATCATTTACTTTAGGTTGATACCATTCTATAGGTTTTTTAATATCCGTTTCTTTACCAAAGAGTTTTTTTTGCTGAACTTCCCAGTTTCTATAAAAACTGATTGAATACCCTGAGGTATAACTCATTTGGTCACTCCAAAATGATATATGTTCATCTTCTTCTCCTCGATTTACAATTAAATCGTAATGAATTTTATCAATATCCCGAGAAAATCCATCATAACTCTCAATGCGTTCGAGTTTTATAGGAAATTGATTAACTATTTTCAGAATTCGTTTATATGAATTATCCCAATCTGATTTCTCAATTTTTGTGGTTTTTAGAAATAATTGTATCATCTCATTTTTCATTAAGCTCCCTCGTTGTTGTATAACAAGGCTTTTTATCAAGCTGATAAATAATCGGGTCAGGCTGGGGAATTTATTCGCTTCATTTCATTTTTTAAAGGTGCTCATGAGCTGCGGTTCACCCCAACCTTCCCACAGAACCGTGCGTGAGACTCTCACCTCACACGGCTCTTCATGTTCTTTGTCGCTGCTAATATAGCTATGGTTGCACCAACTTCCAATAAGCAAATAGATTTGGGGTTGCTTTGTACTGCTTTTTAAGCCACCTGACCGATGCATACTTATACAAACCCTTTTCCCATTTCACCCAATTGAGCAATCGATGATTTAAGCCGTTCCATACGTCGCGCATTCCTGCTTGCCAAAATTTATGGTAGTAATTGATCAGTCCACGGATGATAGGATTTAGCTTCCGCGCAAGCTCCTGAATTGGAACTCTGCGTTTATGTATTTCTATCTCCCTGAACTTCTCACGGATTGCCTTCTTAGACTTCTGACTTGCAAAAGTCCCCGGCAATAACATCCATCTACCATTTATCTCCCTCATAACGTGGCGGATACTGAACCCGAGAAAATAATATTTCCTTGGATATTTGTTTTCCGCCTTGCCTCTCAGGTTTACTATTTTGGTTTTCTCCGGATGAAGTGTTAGTTTGCACATGTTCATTCGATGTTCTATTGCACGCTTCATGAAAAGTGCTTGCTTTTCTGTTTTGCAATGTACAATGATGTCATCCGCATATCGTTCAAAAGGTTTCTCCGGATGGTATTTATCCATCGATTTATCAAATACCACATGCAAGAACAGGTAGGACAGTAATGGGCTGATAACCCCTCCCTGTGGTGTTCCCGTTGTACGCATGCGGATTTTCATCTCTTGCATAACATCGGCTTTCAACCAACGCTCCACGTATATGTGCACCCATTTATCTATGCAATAGTGCCGTAAGGCTTGCATCATTAGGTCATGGTCGATATTATCGAAGTACCCCTAATCTGGTTATCGTTGTGCTTTGTCTCGGATGTCCCGATAGCTATCGGGATAACCACCCGATTTTCACTCCGTTTTGCCCTTTCGGGGCTTCCGCAGACGTCTTTGGGAGGCCACCCAACTTCATTGGTCTCCCATCAGTACATCAGCATGTCAAAGAGCTGTTTTAAGGCTCTGCGACTTCAATTCACACACGTTTTGCGGCTAAGAAACGTGAGGCATTTCGGATTACCATGTTGACCGCCCGTAACAAAGATAGCCACGATGAACGAAACTTGTGGAAGCCACTATCCACCCCATGTTTTCTTAGGTGCGGTTGGCTATAGTTTTATTCTTTTAAACCCATGCTAAATATTTGTAAACTAGTATCCACTTACCCGTGTCGTCTCTTTTGTAGACCTGAATAAAATATCTTTCGGCATTTTCATTTACTAAGTAAAAGGTAAGAATGGCTTGTTGTTGCTCATCGAAAAAAATAGGTCTTGAAATTTTGAAAAATCTTTTTCCTTCCTTTTTCTCGTCAGAGCGTGTGAACTGTACGGTCTTATCAATTTTCTTTCTCCTCCACTTTTTTTCAGTGGATGTTTTGGACAATTGAAGTAGCTCGGTATCATTTAAGCTTATCGGTTCTCTTCTCAAACTATCTCCATACCAAGACTGATATCGATACAGTTCATTTTCGTTAGAATCCACAATAAGAGTTGTCCTAAAATGAACAGAGTCCTTAAGTTCTAATATTTCTTCCTTCCAAATGGTAGTGCTTTTCCAAAACATTTTAAAACCATAGAAGGACAAGGAATCAGAGGCGATCTTATCATTAATTAACTCGTATGTTAATATGCTATTTGTCTGTGCGTGTGACAGGTTACATGTCAACACTGTGAGAAAAAGAAGGACTGGCTTTAGCATATTCCGGGTTTTATAATTACAGCCAACTTAAAGCGATTTAACTTAAGTTTTCCATGCAAATTTACCCTTCAGGGAACAAATCTCCGTTTGGTTTAAAGAATATGTTGAGTCTGCTCCAAAAAGTCCCTTTCTGCCAAAATCTTCCACGTCGATAGACTTTTGAATCCTCACTTGCTCCGGTTCAAAAATCCCCTAGATTTTGATTGAAATCATCCTTTTTAGCGTGGACTCATAATTTAATTTTTACCCTCTCTTTGTTACAAATTTTATGTTTTTTTACCCTATCTTTGTAACAGAATAGAATGGATATGGCTTTTTATCGCAAACAAATTAAGGCGTTATTGCGCTGGAAATCGGATCGAAACAGAAAGCCTTTGGTGCTTCACGGTGCACGTCAAGTGGGCAAAACGACTCTGGTCAATATGTTTTCGAAGCACTATGAGCAGTTTATTACACTGAACTTAGAAAAAAAGAAGGATGCCGATTATTTTGTCAAGTACAAGGATGTAGGCGTACTGCTGGATGCCTTGCTGCTTACAAATAGGCTGCAACCTGTGGATCAAAAGGAGACCCTCTTGTTTATCGATGAAATACATGAATGTCCGGAGGCTATTTCACAATTGCGGTACTTTTACGAAGAGATTCCTGCGCTGCACATTATTGCCGCTGGCTCGCTTTTGGAACACGCATTGGCTAAAGTACGCTCTTTTCCGGTAGGTCGCGTGCAGTACCTGTATGTGTTTCCTATGAATTTTCAGGAATTTTTGCTTGCCCACAACATGGATGCTCTGGTGCAACAATTGGAGGTAATCCCAATACATCAGGCAACGCTTCATCTGGCTATGGAATGGTTTCACCGCTACGCACTTGTGGGCGGCATGCCGGAAGTTATAAAGAGACACACCGAGCAAGAAGGCATTAGTCAATTGCCTACTGTATATGAAAGTATCTGGGCTAGTTACCAAGACGATGTATCAAAATATGCGAAAAACGCAACGGAGGAAAAGGTCATTCGGCATCTGATGAAAACGGCACCCCTGTATATGGATGCTCGTGTAACGTTTCAAGGTTTTGGCAAAAGCAACTACCGATCGCGCGAGGTGGGTGAAAGTTTTCGTGCCTTGGATGATGCCAAGATCATCCAACTCATTTATCCCGGAACGTCCGTAGAATACCCATTGACTGTTGATTTCCGCAAAAGTCCGAGACTTCAGTTTTTAGACACGGGATTGTTGAATCACGCACTGGGTATTCAGGCTGATTTGCTGGCAATAGATGATTTGAGTACAAGTTACAAAGGCGCTTTATTGCCGCACCTCATTACCCAGGAACTTATTTCCATGCAAGAGGCGTCATATCAAAAGCCGCATTTTTGGGTTCGGCAAAAAAAAGATGCACAAGCTGAAGTCGATTTGGTGTATCCGTTTCGAGGATTGATTATCCCCATTGAAATAAAATCAGGTGCGGTTGGTAAGCTGCGTTCTTTGCATCAATTTATGGATGCCGCCCCGCATCCATTTGCCGTGCGTATGTATGCGGGACCGTTTCGTTTGGAGAGCCATAAAACACCCAAAGGCACGCCATTTTACTTGATGAATATTCCCTATTGTCTGACTTTGTATTTGGAGCACTATTTAACTACATTTTGGAAATAACCATTGCTTCCGGGCTGTTGGTCAAGCAAAATTTATTTGAAAGCGTATTGCGTCCAGAAAACCAAGACGATGTGGTTGATTTTTCACGGCAAGGTCGGGCACAGTTTATACAGCAACTCGAGAAATCCATGGCTGAAATCACGCGATTTATTCTTAAAATGCGCGCGATAAATCGTTTGCCAGGTCGCGATTCATTCTTAAAATGCACAAGACAAATCCCGTATCAGCTAAAGTGAAAAAATTAAATTTAGTAAACAGTAATTTGTTTTACTAAATCAAATGTATATTTGTGTCATGCGATATTTGTTATTTTTATTTTTACTGTTGGCTGCTAGTAAAAGTGAGGCGCAAAATTTTAGTTTGCGGTTGGATGCGGGGTTGATGGGTTCGGCGAATGCTACGACCACACCACCATATTTTAGCAACCGCTACTATGCTTTCACGGGTGGCTCACAATTTCTCTACCATAAAAATGATCGAAATGCGTTCAGCATTGGATTATTTCTGCAGCAATTTAGAACACGCGTCATTCAAGTTCATTGGTTCCATGAACAAGTTTCTGAGAAGCATTTGAATTACTTGACCATCCCGATTCAATGGCACCGCTCCTTTGGGAAAACGCGTCGGTTTGAATTTTCTACCGGTATTTTTTATTCGCAATTCATTTCCGGAAGTGATTGGTTTGTAAACGAATTAGGGGAGGCTGAAGATAGAAATTCTTGGGATTGGCGTGTTGACAATAATTTAGGTGTTTCGTCTGGAATACGTTATGCTTTTTTACAGCGCGAGAAAATCACCATGGCCGTTTCGTTGCGTTCGTTTTGGACAGTGCACAACTTTCAACGACCGAGTCACCCCGGTTATGTGTCATCACTTTTGTCGCTGCAATGCGGAATTGCACTTTAGATTGTGTTTGCGGAGTTCCTCCCTACCCTTGGTTTTTTAGCGGATAAAAACATTTGTGCTTTGTTGTTTCTTTAAAGTATCTGTTACGATTTTGTTTCGTTTTTGTCTCCCGAAACTTTGGGAAAAACCATTCAGCAAAGCATAGACGATCTTCGGAAGGTATATGCCTTCGGTCGCTTTTGGAAAGCCGAGAAGGTCATGCTGCTTTACCCCTCCCCTAACGCTCGCCGAAAACCAACCATCCACGCACAAATTACAAGCACGCGATTTATCGCATCCATGCCGAATGCCGCCCCGCGCCCGCGATTGCAGCGGAAAGCCCGCAGGACAAAACGCCAGTGGACGCCGGCGGACAAGCGCGACGGTAGGAGCGCCTTGACCGCCGCTGCGACCACGGCGGTTTTGGACGAGGACTTGCAGCGGAAAGCGCGATTAGGCGCCAAAAAAATCATCGTCAAAATTAGATGAATTGGTGTTTTGATGG
>JAFIEY010000151.1 GCA_020832345.1 Cryomorphaceae bacterium
TGATGGTCGCAACGATTGTTGGAAAACCGGTCACACCGACGCCATTCGGGAGTGTTACGAATTGTTCATTTTTAACCGCTGGGGTCAGATTTTATACCACACGATTGACGCGGATGATTGTTGGGACGGCACCACCGAAGAAGGTAAAGAAGCCTCCGATGGGGTGTATTTTTACCACTTACAAATCGGCACAAAAATTCACAAAGGCAGTTTGCAGTTGATGCGGTAGGGATTGGTTTCGCACTGAAAACAAATGACAATAAAATTTTGTGTAAATAAAATTATTGTATATTTTTACCTTCTTTACGAAAATTTTATTTATATTTGTCGAAGTTTTTCTATTAGTAATTTTAAATTTTTAAGCTATGAAAAAGATTTACCTTCAATGTTTTACCGCTACTCTTCTTGTGGGGGGGGTGATTATCAGTGAGTTGCAAGCGCAACAGTTTTGTCTTCCCAATCATATTGCCACTGAGGGCAATGATTGTTTTAACCGACGTATTACAGTGGATCCCAACAATGGCAGTTTTGCCGTAGCCGGAGATATATGTGGTACTTTAGATGTAGATTTGCCCCTTATTCCGAATACCATTTCCATGAGTGAGGATATGGGGTCTTATTTAATTAAGCATGATGAGTGTGGGGATGTCGTTTGGGAAAACGTTTATGATTGCATCCGTATAATTGACATGGATATGGACAGTAGGGGTGATATCTATATTACTGGTCACTGGCATTATGGTTGTGGGACTGTGCCATTTGGAGGTTGTTTTTTTCCTCATGGGGCAGGAATTGCACAAAATTCCTTTTTTATTGGCAAAATAAATGGCAGCACTGGTGCATGTATTCGATTTGATCTTTATGCAGGGCCAACAAATTCTGCGGAATATTCTATTGGATCCGCATTGTCCATAGATAAAACGAATGATGATTTATATCTTGCAGCCACAATAATAGCACCATCTCCTATAGCAATGGGTGTATTACATTCTGGGGGTATTAATTCTATATCTGAAACAACAATTTTTAAGGTTGATAATCCATTTTCTTACCCTTTTAATATTTCGTCATTCACCACGGCTCCAAGTCCACTTGAACAAAATGGTGGTGGAATTGCCCAGATTGAATATTACGATAATCATTTATATGCGATTGGCTGGGAGCCAACGATACATGGAACTGGTCCAAGAATGAGTGGGGACGCAAATTCAAAGGTATTTGTTATGGAATCATCAAACTTAACAAATATTATTTCTGACTACGATTTTGACGCCAATGCATTTAATCTAAAAGTTTGGCCATCGGCTATTCATGGTGAAGATAGGTTATTTGTTTGTGGTGTTTTTGAAGACAATGCCACAATTGCACCTCATTCTGTCAGTGGAAGTGTTTTACATGGCTTTGTAGCAGCTTGGGATATAACAACTGTAGATTCTACAACATTTAATTCTGCTTTAAATGCCATAGATTTACCAACTGATCCTTGGTCTGGTTCTGGAACAGGCGTTATTCCATTTTCCATGGCCCATGGTTTAGGGAATATGATAGTTTCTGCAGTAGGTTCTACCCAATTTATGTATGCATTCGATGATGGTGTAAACTTAGAATGGGATTTATTCGCAACTACCCCAGGTATGATTAATGTTGGAACCGGGATTTCTTATGGAAATGATCTGGGTAGTCAGCGTTCGGCGGATATAGCATTTCAGGATGCCACTCTTGAAGATCAAAAGAGATTTGTTTTTGTGGGAAACAACAATGATGATGTTGAAATGTATTTTGATGGGACTGCGTTTAATGACACCACACAAGGCTTTGCAAACAATAACACCTACGTTATTGGATTATATGATGCAGGTTCAGCAGGTAATTGGTTGCTTCAATCTGAAGGTTTTCAAGAAAACCCGAAAATTTCTATTTATCCTAATCCATCAACTGGACTTTTTTACATTTTTTCCCCAGATGATTCCTTTTTTACATTAACTGATCTTCAGGGAAAAACCCTTTTTAAAAAGCATTTTTCTAAAGGAGAAAACACCATAGATCTTCGTCATCTTCCATCCGGCATGTATTTGCTTTCCAACTCCGAAAGTAGATTTAAAATTAACATTTCCAAATAATCCCCTAAATGCGCAACATCATCCTCATGCTTCTTATGTTGTGCATGATAAAAATCAATGCGCAGGAAAAAAGTATCCTAAATCCGGGGACTACTTTTTTCTTGCCATCGATTACCAGCAAGTTACATAGTTTGGAAGACCGCAACACGGATAGAATTACGGATTGGAAACTCACTTTAATTGTAATCAGTGAAAAAAAAACGTGTGTTAACATTCACAGTAGGGACACCTCATTTGTTATAAATTTAGAGGCAAATACCGCTAGGGAGTTGGAAATTTCTACTTCATACTTATTTTTTGATACCATTCAGGGTTTGGGAGTTTTTCTTGAAGCAGATAACCCCATTAATGCTTATATTTCTTTAAACAATATGAAGTTTTCCAGATCATATCGTCATTTTTTTTCCACATTATTGTTAGACGAAAATAAATTTTCAAGCCATAAAAAAAATACGTATAACTTCGGGGTAGAGAAAAGTTTCTCCTCGACCAATTATAGTGATAGATTTTTTAATTCAATGGAAATTGTTTCTTTGGAAAATGACAACCAAATTGAAATTTGTTTTGCTGGTGAGGTGAGAAACTTTGTAGATTGTTTTCAATCCATGTTTAGCTCTAACCCCTTTTGTGGACTTGTATTTCCAAAAAACAGTTGTACCGTAATTTCCCTCAATAGAAATGAACGGGTGGCGTATATGATGGGAGATAAATTGGAAAACGGAATTGTGAGTGAACTTAGAAATTCAACGGTTCAATCTTTAAATAATAAAGCTTTTTCCATTTTTATAAGATCTAGGCCAATTCATATAAATTTAGCAGGTTGCTTGTTGATTCCAAGGGGACACACTATTTTTAATTTAAATCAAAATATTCCCAACAAAAATTGGAGTTCTACCTACTATATTCCACCGCGCCCAGAATATCCATACTTCGATCTTTCTTGTTATTCAAACGATACCATAAACTATAATTTTAATGGCACTTCTTTGGTCAACAGAAGTGCCATTGACACTTCGTTATATCCTACAGATATGGTGGTGCATGCCGACCAACCTTTTGCACTTATTACGGGTACTGGAACTAACGCTTGCGACACTTCTAATACACAAAACCGACATTATTTTTTAAGTTACCCTATGGTCGGGCCGGAGCATTATTATTACCGCACCTGTTTTGCACCTTTCTCGTATTTGGATACTATTTACAACCATTATGTGGTGAGTTTGGTAGTGCCTACCTCGGGCGTAAACGGTGTGAGGCACAATGGAACTACCCTCAATGCCTCACTTTTTACACCCTTTTCTGCGGATTCTACCTATAGCTGGGCCAATATTGAGGTGGATACCGGATACCAGTGCATTGAAAGTGACAGTG
>JAFIEY010000152.1 GCA_020832345.1 Cryomorphaceae bacterium
GACTGTAGCGGTAGCTCACGGGCGGCAGGCGGCTATACGGAGGGAGGCTGGGCAGAGCGACCGGAGGAAGCTCCTGAACAGCCTTCCCGAAGTGCCGCATGCCGCACGGGACTATTAGCGGAAGGCCCGCGGGCAGCCAAATAGAAATGCCCAAAATGTATGTGACGTATTTTTGACTGTTGAATTGAGGTTTATGTTTGCGGTCGGAGGGCAGGTTTAACCGTAGGCTCAGGGTTTGAATCTAAAAATAACTTTGAAGGAATGAATGCTTTTATAACCTTGTTAAATGCTTTGGAGGCTGAAAATATCTGGACGAATACGATTTCCCTAAAACGCGGGGAAATGTTAAAACGAACGGGTACAGTGGATACGAATTTGTATTTTGTGGATAGCGGTAGTTTGCGAATTTTTATTCCCGAAGAGGAGGAGGAGTTGACCATTCGATTTGGGTATGCCGGGGATTTTATTACCGCCCTGGATTGTTTTATTTCGGGAAAACCCTCGGATATGGTGATTCAGGCGATGAAATTGACGAAGGTAAAAGTAGTGCCCAAAAACAGGTATATTCAGTTTATTAAAGATAAGAAGCTGGGGGAATTGTGGGAGGAAATGTTGCTCACATTGGTTTACCAACAAATGGAAAGGGAGCGGGATTTATTGACTGCATCTCCGCAAAAGCGGTTTTTACGTGTGCTTGCGCGGAGTCCGAGACTTTTTCAAGAGGTGCCACAAAAGTATATAGCCTCGTATTTGCGGATGACCCCGGAGACTTTATCGAGAATGAAAAAGTCTTGATTTGAATCAATTTTAATTTTGCCTAATAGTCTGACCTTTGCAACTATCAAAATTGAGATTATGAGGTATCAAACAGAGAAACTTTTGCAGGAATTGGAGGAGATGACCCGGAAACATTTGAACGAGGTGGCGTGGTTGCTTTCGCAAAATGCGGATAAGCTTAACCAAAAACCCAATCCCGATGCATGGAGCGCGTTGGAGTGTATTGAGCACCTTAATCGATACGGAGACTTTTATTTGCCTGAGGTTGAGGCTGTTTTGCGTAATGCACCAAGGAAACCCGCGAAAACCTTTAAAAGTGGATTTTTGGGAAACAAGTTTGCCAAAATGATGCTCCCTTCGGAAAACATGAAGAAAATGAAAACCTTTAAGGACAAGGATCCTGCAGGGAGTGATTTGACTGTGGAGGTGTTGGAAAAATTTAAAGATCAGTTGTTTCAATGGTTAAACATATTCGATGAATGTAAAAAGGTGAATCTTACCAAGGTGAAGACATCAATTTCCATTTCAAAATGGATTAAGTTAAGGCTGGGAGATACCCTGCGGGTGGTGGTGTATCACAATGAAAGACATGTGAGGCAGGGGGTTTTGAATGGTGAATAACTGGAACTTGTTCGTTATGCTTTTCCAGAGCAAGTATGCGTAAATCACCTATTTCTTCAACGGAAAGAGGTAACCCATCCCCAATTCAAAAACTGCAAGTCGATATCGATTGTGAATTTCTTCGTGAAAGTCTTCTCCAGAGGCGACAAGATTTATGTGATATGCCGGTGTGAGTCCAATGTGAAGTCTTGCCTTTATAGACCAGGATTTATAGAAATGATAGCGAAAACCGAGCACAGATTGTAATTCAACCAATGGAAGTCTGCCTGGCGGTTGTTCCTGCAAGGTTTTACTGGAATCCCATCTGCCGGCATCTCGCAATGAATTATAAACGGCAAAGTTTGCTTGAAATCCACTTTCCAACCAAAAGCTTTTACCCAATTTAAATTGTGCGACTAAAGGAATGCCAAGAGCATATAAGCTTTCATTTTCAAATTGGTTAAATCCCGATGTGCGATATTTAGTTCCCCACATAAAAAAACCCAAACCCGATTGAAAGCCCAAGAATGTACCCTTTGGCGCATATTGATAAGGGATGAGAATGGAACCACCAAAACCCGTAAAGGTTTCTAGATTATATAGTCCAAAAGAAAACTGTTGATCAGCATTTGATTTGAAATTGAAAAGATTACTTGCCGACCAACTTGCCTCTATGCCCAAAGAATGTTCAGGGGTTTTATAATGATTTTGGGCATTTATAAAAACCGGAAAAATCGCGAGGAGTAAAATAATTAGAATCGCCTTATTACAATTCATAAAAGCTAATTTTGTAATTCATACCGAAAACCGACCATGAGGCTGTACATGTACGGGCCTCTAGCATCTGTGAACAATGCGGGAATCGCGGAAACATGACGTCGTTTAAACATAATTTCCAAAAACCACGGACTATTGACATTTCCCATTCGCTGCCAATATCCCAAATAGGTAGAAACGGTAGGGAAGGGAAATTCTGCAAAATACCATCTTTCATTATCAGGATTTGTAACTCCTTTTTTATTTGAGATAAAATACATCAAATCAAAGGTGCCTCCCAAAAACACACCATAGTCTTCTTTCTGATAGGTAAACATAGGGCCAAAACCCAATTCAGCATAAAAACCTCTTTGGTTGTGTCGAATAAAAAAACCTTCAAATTCTTCCGGAAAATCTTCATAGCGGGAGCTAACCATCATATTAAAATTGGTTCGCCATGCCAGCCAATTCTTTGTGGTTTTCAAATGACTGCCGTGAACACCACTTAAATACACATTTTTTGCCGGATTTTCAGCAGGAATATTGGTGTTTAACGTTGGATGTGTAACGGTTGGATCATAATCCCCTTCCGCAGGAACATATATAAATCCATTAACCAATCCCGCTCCAAACGAATGTCGCTCCATCTGCGCAAATCCAGTTGCACCTGCAAAAAACAACACAATTAAAAACGAAATAGTACTACACCTCATTTCTATATTTGGATTAAAATTCTAAACCAATGTATTCTCAATGTTCTATTTACCATTTCCATTACCTCAAAATCATCCTCACCCCTTCAACTTTTCAACCCTTCATCCCTCACATCTCACCTCCTCACACCCCTCATTGCTTCACCACCTTCACCCGCCTAATCTCTCCCTCCTCCGGCATAATCCACAGCACATAAGTGCCGGGTGACAGTGTGCGCATATCAATGTCCAAAGGTAAAGCAGGCGCTGAAATTATTTGCACCGGCTTACCATCTAATCCGACCAAACGCACTTCCTTTATGGGTATAAAATCGCCGTCTTCAATTTGCCACTCCGCACGAATGACAGAAGTAGTGGGGTTTGGATATACGGTAAAACGAGCATTGTCAAGC
Organism: Cryomorphaceae bacterium; assembly: GCA_020832345.1. Lineage (GTDB taxonomy): Bacteria > Bacteroidota > Bacteroidia > Flavobacteriales > Schleiferiaceae > CSBr16-58. Next base: position 3,239 of record JAFIEY010000152.1, read on the forward strand.
ATAGCCAATACCCCATCTTCTTTATCAAAACCATCGGGGTCTTGCGTGGTTTCCGATGAATTGTCATTCGCAACACGTAGCCATACAACAAAGCGCTCAATACGGTTGCCATTGCCGTCGTATTCGTATGATATTTCACTGGTTTGGGCGTATGTAATGAAATGACTAAAAATCAGTGTAATTAAAAATAAAAATTTTCTCATGGTTATTGAATTTAGGGTTTAATTCTATCTATTAATTCCTTTAGGGTCGTTGAAATCTGCTCATTAACAGTGGCTTTGAGCGCTTCAGTATCGTTGAGGCTTATTTGCCAGTTTTCATCGGTTTCGCTCATGGAAGTGTAGGTGATGATTTCGTTCTTAACCAAAAACATAGCGGTTTTAACACTAAGAATCTTATCGCCGGATTTAATTGGTTCATTTTCGTCATTAGACTGAATGAATATAATGTAGGGTATCAAGTATGTAACATCATCCGTTTCCGGAAAGTAATAAACCACCTCGCGTTGGATGTTGCGAATCATTCTGAAATCAATATTCTTGCTCATGCCGTAGCTGCAGCGGTTGTCGGTAAGGGAATCCATTTCAACGGATATTTTACCCGATAATACCTGCTGTATGCGAGAAAACACATCCTCAGCGATATAAGGCAACGGACTATTGACAATAGCCGGCTCACCTTCTTCCCACAAGGCGTTGTCTCTATGACTGCACATAAAATATTGCCGGATTACGACCGTATCCATGGCATAACTTTTTTCCACATATCCATCCACTTTTCGCTTCCACTTGTGAGGAAACACCTTGCATGAAGAAGCAAGCATAATCATGGCAAGCATTAGAAAAACACCTTTTACCAGAGTTTGAATTGACGATATGTAATTTTTTTTACGCATAAACTACAAAACATTATGACTCTACCCGTTCAAAATATTCCTTCAATACCTCCCCTATAATTTCGTCTATTTTTTCAAGGTCAAAGAAGGGAAAGGAATCGGCGTATTTGTTTTCGATTTGATGGTATTTACTCATTAGTCTTATGTTATTCATGTAATGGATATCTCCATTACGAATAAAAAAAATATTCATAAAGATATCTTGCCTAAGATTGATAGTTTCGAGGTAAAATCCTATTGGCGACATTGTTTTTCCGACACTAAACTCTTCAATGAAATTAATGTGAGGCACAACTCGGATTTTATCATCTTTTTGAGGAAATAAATATTTCAATTCTTCTAAAGTTTCCTCGTTATTTCTAGGTGCTATTGCATTACTGCACAAATAATAGCTGCTTTTATTCGATCCTTTTTCTATAACTAAATATGAAGGATTTAGGTTTTGAACCATTAGGTCCCAAATGTCCTCAAATTTATAAGGAATTGGATGGTTTCTAAACAAATACATGTACCTGAGATTCTTAAAAGTTCCGCAAAAAACAAAATCTTGAAGGTAAAGCGTATCATTTTCATACGTATCGTTAATCAACAAGAAATCTTTATTACTGAATTGAGAGTATGGTTTACACGAAAACATACATAAACCAATAACAAACCAATAGAGATAATCTTTCATAACATCAATATTAATTTCAGTGAAAAGCCGTGTACAGTAATGTCTTGTACATAATATAGCCTGTTTTTGTTTCACGCCCCTTGCGATAGAAGCTGGAATACCCTCCCTTAGCTAAGAATGTTAAAGTCATATCAGCCGTTAGTGCAGCGCCTGTTCCACCGCCGTATTTTAAAACATTATTAATTGCTGTAGCCCACCATTTTTTGGAACCTATCTTAAGATTATTAACGAAAAAAACATCTTTCATTGCCATAAAACCCACATTATTATTTTCTAATAACATCATCATCTGTGAGAATAAACGTCCCGCAAATATAGGGAGAAAATTTTTACTTTTTATTGGATGTTTGGCGGAGATGACTTTACCAAAGACTATAACAAGGTGATGAGACGGGGTGATGCCCTTTGCGAAAAATTGGGAGGGTTTTGGGTCTTCTGAACTATAACCCAACAAACCATCCGTTTTAAAAACGCCTTGACGCCATACGATCCTCTATTTCTTCAACGGAAAGAGGTAGTTTATGCCCAATTCAAAAACCCTGAAGCGGTATCGATTGCAAATATCTTCCTGAGAATATGGGGGATTAAAAATTATTCAAAACTCGCACCCTACCTGTATCCCTCCGATTGCTTCGCAAACATCGCGGCATATCTTCCGCCTTTGGCGAGTAGGTCTTCGTGTGTGCCGTGTTCCGCAATGTGCTCTTTGTCCATGACGTAGATGTAATCCGCCATGCGCACGGAGGAAAAACGGTGGGTGATGAGCAAAGCCGTTTTGTCTTTTGTGATTTCTGCAAACAATTTGAATATGGCATACTCCGATTCCGGATCGAGGGCGCTGGTGGGTTCGTCGAGTACCACGACCGGACTGTCCTTAAAAAACGCCCTGGCCAACCCTATTTTTTGCCATTCTCCGGTACTTATGTCTTCACTTTGTGCGTATATTTTTCCCAAAATGGTTTCGTAGCCCCGGGGCAGTTTGTCTATCAAGTCCTGTGCTTGTGCTTTTTCAGCCGCATCGCGAATGGCAGCATCCGTGGGATCAAAATCCGGGTTGCCAAACCATATATTTTCCCGAACAGAAAAGTTGTATCGGGCAAAATTCTGAAACAATACTGCTATGTTTTTCCGCACTTCCGCTTTGGTCATTTCTCCAATGGACACATCGTCGAAGGTAATGCTGCCGGAATCCGGTTGGTAAAGTCCACAAAGTAATTTGACCAAAGTTGTTTTTCCGGCTCCATTTACACCAACGATGGCCACAGTTTTTCCAGCAGGTATGTGCAGGGATACATCCGTGAGGGCATTGCGCTCGCTTTTGGGATAGCGAAAGTGAATATTGGAAAAGTTAATACCTGTTTGTAATTTTTTGGGAAATGAAAGATGATCCTTTCCCTTGTTTTCACCCTCGGATTCTTCAGGTCGTAAGGCCAGGAAGTCACGAATATAGTCGATGTATAAACCATCCTCATACAAGGCAGCCAGACTTTTCAAAAGATCCTGGAACAATGTCATGCCGCGGTGAATGGCCATTACATACATGGCAAGTCCACCTACCGTAAGCACCCCGGCGATGGTTTGCATACTGATATACCCGAGCGCGCCAAACACGGCGATGGTCGCAAAAAGCAAACTCAATGTTTCTACTATGGTTCGGCGTTTTAGCAGTTGAAAATAACTTTCGCGGACAAAATTCCGCAATTGCTCAAATACCCCACGAAAGTATTTGGTCAGTCCAAACAACCTAATTTCTCTGGAAAAATATGCATTTGTCAACACATCATTAACGTCCCAAATTTTTCGCTCGTTTTGGGTGTTGGATTGGTACCAGCGATAAATAGCACGGGAATAATAAATTTTTGTGAGTCCCAAAGGCATTGCCGCGACCAATAATAATAGTGGAACTGTCCAGTGTAAGGTAATCAACAGCAGGCCAAGCGTGACAATTGAGATGGCAAACTGCAACATGGACAGTGAACTATTTACCACTTGGAGGGGTTTGCTGTCGGCATTTTGAATGGCACGGGAAAACAAGTTGTAATACGCATCATCTTCAAAATATGAAACCTCAATTTGGGTAGTGGTTTTGTGAATTTTGCTGTAAATATGGTCGATAAAATGTTGTTTTAGTTTTTCGTGTACATAGACTTTACCGGTGTCTAAAACCGTAACCAACAGAAATGCACCGCCGGTAAGCATGACCAAAAAAATAACACCCTGAATATCCGGGTTGTCGGATTGCGCGGCGGCGGTAACGGCATCGATAAGGACTTTGAGCAAATACACTGTGGTGAGTGGCAAAAGACTTTGAAATATCGAGATCACGATAAGCCATCGCACCAATGGTGGTGCACTTTCACTGACCAATGAAAAGCTGAAACGGAATCGCTGGAGGATATCTTTATACAATGTTTGTAAAGGTTGCTGGGTGGTTGTTACATTTGTTACCCCAAAAGTACACTCTATTTCCCGAATGTAATTTTCAAATACGCGACCATGTACACAAAAAACCCCCTTGAGCCCACCGGAAACCCAAATATTTTTCATCTTGCGCCCATTCCGGTGTTTATGAAGGTGTATGACGATCACGATATGCACGAAACGGTATATGATTTTGGCATGCAGGCCCTAAACGAGCGCCAGAAAAAAATGGGTCAGGAGTTTCCCGATCGCCTGGATGAAGAGCGGGTGACGACCTACAAAGACACGGGGTATCTCAAAGATAGTTGGGTCGAAAACACTGAACGAAACCCGATTGGCAGTCGGTTTTGGGTGCCGCCCAACAATTTTCTCACACTCAAACATCCGGGGATTGAGATTATTAATCGCAGGATCAAGGAGAGTTTTGTGTATTTGGTTGACAATCTGGGATTGCCCCACAAAAATAACCCGCAAATCACGGAGAGTTGGGCGCAGTACTACGATCCCTTTGTTGGGCGCGGACAGAAACAGCACAGCCATTCCAGATGGAATCCCAGGGAGGAGCCGGAGATAGGGTTTTCCGGAGGCTATTATTTATCCGACGGCGATCCGGTGGAAGACCATCCCTATAGTGGGGTATTCACCTTTCACATCCGGGGATTATCGTATTTCATCAGGCCACGCAAGGGCATGTTGATCATTTGGCCCAATGATATTGTGCATTCGGTGAAACCTTTTTACGGAAAAAAACACCGTTGTGTGATAAACTTTAATGTGCAGATGTAAGGACGCTTATTTTTGAGTCCGCTCTAAAAAGGATGATTTCAATCAAAATCGACGCGGAGGGGATTTTTGAACCGGAGCTAACCAGCTGTTAGTGAGGATTCAAAAATCTACCGACAAGGAAGATTTTGGCAGAAAGGGACTTTTTAGAGCAGA
>JAFIEY010000153.1 GCA_020832345.1 Cryomorphaceae bacterium
GACTGTAGCGGTAGCTCACGGGCGGCAGGCGGCTATACGGAGGGAGGCTGGGCAGAGCGACCGGAGGAAGCTCCTGAACAGCCTTCCCGAAGTGCCGCATGCCGCACGGGACTATTAGCGGAAGGCCCGCGGGCAGCCAAAAAATACAGTCTTTACAAAGGCAAAAGAAGGAAATCGACTTTTATACAAAGACCGTTTAAAAGGCAAAAGAAAGTGAAGTTCTTAGTCCTAGCCAAACAGATGAAAGGCTGCTAAAACGGGTCATTTCATTAAAGATATCTTCGGGGCTGGAAAGATCTTTTTTCTTAGCGTGGTCATTAAAGCCGTTAAATGCACCAAATGTTCTGAATCCAGCGGTAAAGCCAAAATTATACATCAGCGTTTTGGTGATTGCAAAGCTGTATCCACCTGCAAAATAGAAGTTCCATGTCATACCGGAAGCAGAAAGGTCTATGGTTTCTTCTGAATTTAATTTGGTGAAATTATGCGTGTCTGTCCTATAAAATATTCCGGTAACCCCGCCTTCCATATAAACTGAAACAGGTGCTAGATTTTCATACAGCCGAAACCCGATAGAAACCTGGGTATTTTCAGATTTGACATTTTTATTTTCAGTGATTGTATATCTATTTGGGTCTTGGTTAAATATTTCATCAAAATGTGGGGGGCTTATTGTTTTATTAGAAGTGGGTAAGTAGGCGCTATAATAATTTAGACCTAAGCGAAATGAGCCTCTTCGGGAAAAAATGTGTTCATAGGTTAATCCCAGAATATTATTGTAGCGAAGATTTGTTTCGACAAATGAATATCTAAAAGAATTGGAGTGTGGGCCATGAGGAATATCTGTAGGCAGTGGGACCATATTGTGTTGAATACCAATCAGGTTTCTTTTTCCCAAAAACGCTGCCACGTGCTTATTTTGGGAAAAAACCTCAATGCTAAATAAACAAAGGAGTAAAGTAACGATACGAATCATAGGTCAATATTTGAGTCTGCTCTAAAAAGTCCCTTTCTGCCAAAATCTTCCTTGTCGGTAGATTTTTGAATCCTCACTTGCTCCGGTTCAAAAATCCCCTCGATTTTGATTGAAATTATCCTTTTTAGAGTGGACTCATATTTATTTTTAGTGATTGGCTGCCTGAACGATTTTCTCATACAAAAGTGCGTGCATTTTTTGGTTGGTTAACTCAGCTCTTGATCCGGTGTCAACTTTTTGAAATATGGTGCGACCATTTTTTATATCGTAGATATAAATATAGTGTTTGAAATTTCCGATGGGGCTAATGAGGATCAACGCATAATTTGGAATATAGGGTGGAAAGAATAGGGAGAATGGAAGGCCGTAAATTAAGGTTTTAAATTTGTTTACGCCCGGTGATTTTCGTGAAATCACCCCGGTGAACATAATGTATTGTGTGCCATATTTTTCGATAAAAGCGTCCACCTGATAGGAATTGCTTACCATGTTTTCCGGCTGGGGATGCGCCCAATATTCTTTCATCCAATCTTTGACAATCATCAAATCATTAAATTTGTCAATATCCGTTTCGTCGAGCATTTTGTAATCGAGTATTTCGGATTCAATATTTACCTGCTTGAGATAATCTGGCAGTGCCTCCCGAATACTTTGTAGGTGCTGGTCGGTTTTTTCAAACATTATATCTACTTCATCTTTCTTAAATGGCTTTTCCTTAAACCGCAATAGTTTGGGGGTTACGACAACTACTTTCTCTATTTTTACCGATTCCTTTTTTTTTCGATATGATTTTTTATAGAATCCTTCAGGTTTTTTCCCAAATACTCTCTTTTCTTTCCACGACAGATAATCGGTTTGATTTTTATGTTCCTCAAACTCTTTAATTTTCTGATCCCAGATGGATTTAAAATCTATATCTGCGAAGGCTTCGACAAAAGCATAGCTGTATTGATCTTGTTGTAAACGTTTTGTTTTTCGTAATTTACTCACCTTTCCGCTGCGACCACTTCGCTCCATGTCCTCTTCAAATTCTGTATCTTCCTCCTCTATCTCTACCGCTTCCAGACCTTCAGTTTCAAAATCTTCATCAGTAATTTCATGGAAATAAATTAGTTCGGTCAAACTTTTTTCAAAAATCCACTTCAAAAATGGATCATCGGGATATAATTTGTGGTTGGCGAAATTGTAGTGAACGGCTAAGATAGAAGCGCTTTTATCGGTTAAGCGATCAAATAAGGTGTAAACGGAATGTTTGTTGCCCTCAATTTTCGCGGCATCAACCATAAATGAAGTGTTTTGATTGTTTTTGTAGGTAGAAAAGGTGTGCAGCGCCATGCCAATATTTCGCCGCAAATACTTATTGTCTGGGTGCTTTTGAAGCAATAGAAAACTGTTGTAAACGGCTTCCGGGTAATTTCGGTTTCTCAGAAAGTTGCTTGAATTTTCAAAACGAGCAAGTTCCTGGACGTTGTGAAAAGCATTCTCATCTACAATAAACCATTTCTTTCCGCCTTTTGGGTAAGTTGAAATTATTTTTTCTAATGCCTCCCGACGGGCTTTAATATTTGGGTGTGTGCTTTTGCTGTCATCGTAATCTTCGTAGGCAGTGATGCTGTTTACTGTTGTGGGGAAAAACGAAGAATCCAAACGAAAGTAGGGTGTATTTAAAAAGGTGGGATCAATGGGTTTTTCGTCAAAAGGAAGATATGAGTACAACATGACATCCAGTAGGCGAAGGGCTTCCTCGTAATCATAATTGGTTTTGGCATACAAGCGTTTGAAACCCTCTCCGTCTGCCTCATATTCTCTCGCCTTACTGTAGGTACTCAGGGCCAATAATTTTTTGTCGCTGGATTGGTTTCGGTAAGATGATTCATTTTTTTCAATTTTGATTTTTTGAATATATCCATCAATGGAGTGGTTTTCTTCTGTGTGAATGATTTCGTGTGCTAGAATGAAGGCCAATTGCGCCTCGTTTTCAACCTGAGCAATTAAACCGTGGTTTACCAATAAGATTCCTTCTTCGGTAGCAGCTGCGTTAAACAAAGGACTTCGAACAGTTAGTACCCGGAAGTTTTTGTTGGTTTCACCATAATTTTGCAAAAGGTAATCAACCACCTTTTGCACATAGTTTGTGATGGGGTCTCCGTATAAAATCTCACCACTTGTCAGCAGCTCATCTAAGAAGTATTGATTTCTTTTGTGAAAATCGTTCTCTAGTTTGCGCTGCTTTCGTTTCAAATCATCCTGAATGCTTTTGGTGGCATTGAGGTATTTTGGGGTATATAATTCGGTAATCACTGAAGGTATGGGGCCTATTGCCTTTAATGGCTCATAATCTGTTCTTTGCGCGTTAATTACTTCGGTAAAAAAAAGCAGGACAATGATTAAAAGGTAGTTTTTGAGCATGAGTATAAATTTGCGGTTAGCAGCAGACTGCCGGAATAAAAATTTTGAGTCTGCTCTTAAAAGTCTCTTTCTGCCAAAATCTTCCTTGTCGATAGACTTTCGAATCCTCACTTGCTCCGGTTCAAAAATCCCCTCGATTTTGATTGAAATCATCCTTTTTAGAGTGGACTCAATTTTGTAAAAGCAAATCTAATATATACGATTTATTTTTTGGGCAGAAAACCAAAAAAATATTAATGACTGGTTCATTGTTTTAAAATGGTCTTTCGGCGGTCTCCCGATAATTATCGGCAGGAATCCACTTTTGAACGTTTTCCTGTGTGAAAACGCTTTTCTCAGTGGGTTTCAAACATTTTTACCTTTTCAAAGTGTTTGAAAGTAAAATCTAATTTACTCAATTCACTTCAATGGCGATAAGTAAAATTGGAATTTATATTCTTATTTTTACCCATTTAAATTTAATGCTAAAGCAAATTGAAAAACTTACACATCCAAACGCAAAGATTAAAAATACGTCCCCTTCTACTCGGAGATTTAACGGACTTCTATACGTATCGATCCAATCCGGAAATCTGCAAATATCAAGGATTTGATGCGATGACCTTACCGGAGTGTAAGGCTTTTATCCTTGAGAACTTGGGCAAACAATTTGGAAATGAAGACGAATGGGTTCAGTTTGGCATTGAAAACACTTCGACCAAAAAACTCATTGGAGATTGTGCCATTAAGTTGAATCAACCCAAAACCGGGACCGCGGAAATTGGAATTACCATTTCTCAATCTGAGCAAAAAAAGGGTTTTGCTACTGAGGTAATGCGGGGTGTTTTGGCATTTTTATTTGATCAATTGGACGTAAGAAGAGTGGTGGAAATTGTGGATGTGGAAAATATTGCTTCGGTTAAGTTGTTAGAAAGTATCGGATTTAGACGAGAAGCACATTTTAGGGAGCATATTTACTTTAACGGAAAATGGGGGAGTGAATACCAGTACGCCATGCTCAGTTGGGAATGGAAAGAACGAATTACCTAATGTAGATTATTTGGCAATTATCCGGGATGCTGGATCTGCCAGGGACTGTAGCGGTAGCTCACGGGCGGCAGGCGGCTATACGGAGGGAGGCTGGGCAGAGCGACCGGAGGAAGCTCCTGAACAGCCTTCCCGAAGTGCCGCATGCCGCACGGGACTAT
>JAFIEY010000154.1 GCA_020832345.1 Cryomorphaceae bacterium
CCAACCCCATTCCCGAAACCTAACACCGACCTCCGAATTCCGACACCGTACATAACATCCACAATCCAAACCGCACCCAAACCCCATTCCCGAAAAACAACGCCTAACCACCTTCCGCTCATCGTTCGGTTTATTTAGAAACCTTCTTTCCGCTTGCCTTTGCACCTTTGATGGTTTTCCCGTCTATAGCAATCTCCTTACTTGGACTTAGCTGAACTTTGGCACTAACCATCTATTAAACCAATCCCACCGACCGCAATTCATCCCTGAAAGCGACTAATCGGGAGAAATCGGTATATAATTTGGCCGCTAATTTCTTTACGTCGGTTCGTATTTCCGGTATTTCCGAAGCTGTTTTTAGTATTTGGGCTATTCTATTGTAAAAGTTCCTGCCGCGTTCATCGATGAGAAATTTCCCAATTTCAATTTCCAATATCTCCAATGCCGATTTCGGTTGTGCCTGAAGGCAAGGCGTTATGATTTCTACAAAATTATACCTGTCGAGGTGCAAACCAATGAACTCTATGGCTTTCGCATTTTCCCCCTCTAGGAATAAAGCCCGAACATACGCTGGCTTGTCCCTTTTAAATCTGTGGATATAATTTAGACGCTCCTCTCGATTCATCAAGGTCTGTAATATCCTATAATATTCCTCCGAAAATCCCCGGTTATTTAAATGTTTGGTTATTTCTTTATACAGTTCGGGGTCGTCGGATATGTCCAAGTTATCAAAAAAATACTTGGCAAGTTCTACTAGGTAATACCCCTCGTGCCATAAAATTCTGGCAATTTTGACAAACTCCGGTTTGTTGTTGGTACGGTAATAAACCAGTAGAGACCGAGCAATCTGAATATCTAATTTATAATATTTTAGGGCTGACTGCTCCCATGCCAATTGTCCACCGGCTTTCTTTTGCAGCTCAGTTACCAACCGGGGGAGTAGGTTTTTGATATTCTTTTCTTCAATCAAATCAAGCAGGATATTGGCCTCTGCACCGGTGTGAACCAAGGCTTCAAGGTAAATATCGAATAAAGTTAAAAAATCAGGATGGTCGGAATAATACGCGTGATGGTGGTCAAAAAAACCGTTGGCAATTGTGAACAGTTGATCTTCTGAAAGTTTTATGGACTTGAATAAAGGAAGGTATGTTTGTAAGTTACATTCAAAAAATTGAATCATTTTGAGATTAGCATCCTCAAACGCACTGTATTCATCATCCAGTTTGGCTTGTAAGCAGGCATCATGTACCCCGATGATGTGAAAAAAAGCCAGCTCAAATTGCTGTTCGGAACAAAGTCGCTCTACATCGCCCAAATGAAGATTTATATGAAATTCGATTTTATCCTCTGCTATGTGTTCCATCGCCTCATAATCCGGAATATATCCATTGTGTCGGGGTACATAATTTTCCCAGTCTGGATCATTTATATTGATGGCTTCTAATTCCGAAATGACAAGGTCAGTGGTGACCTGGATAAATTCATCCACACCATCTATGGTCATTTTTTGTTCTTTGCCAGAAGGTTTCAGGTAGAAGTTCGTGAAATCTTCTTTAAGATCCGGATACTTTTTAAAGGCCTCATTTAGAAATTCCAGCTTTCGCTTATCACTGGATTGGTGAAAGAATTGTTCAAACATGCGTCAAAGTTCGTAATAAATTCGTTTTGCTATATCATATTTGGATTGTTTTTTTAGTGTTTTATCAACTCATGGAATGTGTCGATACTTGGCGCAAGATTTTTTGGCATTCTGGTTTATCCGAAACCAGATTTATTAATTTGTTGTAGAGATATTTTTATGAAAAGTAAATCAAGAGTCCTCTCCAAAAAGGATGATTTCAATAAAAATCGAAGCGATGTTGATTTTTGAACCGGAGCAAGTGAGGATTCAAAAGTATATCGACAAGGAAGATTTTGGCAGAAAGGGACTTTTTGGAGCAGACTCAATCAATGAAAATCGTATATTGGTATGCCAATTCAGACTTTACCCGGTATCCAGATACGAATCCAGGACTTTTTCTCGTTTTATTTATATTTGTGCTGAAAAATGCGATATATTATATGAAATACTTTAGTTTATTTTTAATCAGTTTGTTATCCCTTGGCTTAAGTGCGCAGGAATTTGTAACACCCAAGATGTTGAAAAAATTGCGGGCTTCGGATTTTGTGGAAGATCCAATTAATGGGGACGGGGTATTTTTGGCGAAACACAAGAAGACAGGGCTTTGGGGTATGTATCAGGCTTTTTCCGATAAAGAAATAGAAGAGGCAATCCCGATGCTATTTGATTCTATCGACTTCTTTAAATTTAATGCGGAATTTACCGGAGTTTGGCGCAACGGCAAGGTGGGCATTTATACCTCGATGTGGGGAAATCACGATCCCAAACTCACGGTAGAATGCCTTTACGACGATTACAAAATGATTTCGGTTAATCGTACCATTTCAGAAGGCGGGTATAAGTTTACCCGAAAGTCAAATTACCTGGCCGTTAAGAGAGATGGGTTATGGGCCTATATCGATTGGCTCACCGGAGAATTGAAAACGGATTTTCTTTATGATTTGGAAAAGGAAAAAATGCCTTATCCGGATTTTATTCAAACAGGTGATGAAAATTAATTAGAAACAGGTTTTAAATTTAGACCTCTCCGGTACTTTTTATTCACATTCGCTATATTTCCAATAGCTTCAATAGTTGCTCTGAACTTCCCGGGTTTCCTTCATCTTCACCAACGAATAAATCGTGTTCTTTCATCACGAAAGTGTACTCATTCTTATTTGCGTTTATATCCGCATTTTCATAATCTGAATAGGTGAAATAATAGAGCTTTTCATCACGAATGCCCCAAAAGGCATGTGCAAATGATGGTGTAAGCGTAATATTGGTACTATGACAACTAAAGAGCGCATTGGTTTCCCTTTGGACTAAATAAAAGATTGAAAACGCTATTTTGACATCATTTTTATCTTTGAAGACAACATTAATGTTGAAAGTCCTGTCATTTCTAATTATTCTGTCGCAATTCCAAATTCCAAATTGTTCAATTTCAAAAGGCCTTGTAATTTCTCTTGCTATTTTTCGTAATTTTTCTGCCTTATTAAACTTTTCTAGCACCTCTTTTCTTTCCGCTTCATATTCTTCTTTTGCAGTTTGGTAAAGTTCCATCGCCTCGGTAAAGTCTTTTCCTTCATATACCGGACGAACCTTGTAGGATACTTTTCTTGTTCTGGTCGAGAAAGTAATTAAATATACATCTCTATTATCGGTTTTATCTAAAGAAACCATATCCCATTCATAGTCAGCTTCTTTAGGGTCGTAGTTTTTTTCACTTTTATCAATTTCAAATCTGGTGTTTTTGAAGATTTTTAATTCGGGAATAAAATCAACATCAGGAATTTCTACCGTAAAATTGGGCATCTCTAAATTGGCTTTTTTCGGTTTTACAGGAGGCGGATTTTCCATATCTGATAAATAGGCCATCTCCATTATTTCAGGTTCTACTTCCTCGGGAATATTTGTCGTTTTGATTTCACTTTTCCCTTTTACAATCCACTTCTCTTGTATGGTATCTAAATAGTATAGGTTGTGACTAGAATCATCATTTTTTGAGGACAAGGAAATTAGCGGTTTATTTTCCGGATTTACAAAAACAGGTTCATTGTTTTTAAATGCATTTATTTCACACATTCCGGATGATTCAAAAGTAAAAGTTTCGTTTAAAGTGTCGTATTCCATGGGTATGCCTGCGACAAAAAAATCCACTGGATTTAGGAATTCTCTAAAAGCAATTTGAATTTCGCCTTCCAGGATATTTCCGTCTTTGTCCAAAAATGCATTGGGTGGAAAATATACTTTAGATCCGGTTTTAAACTTTAACTCGCCACCTGTTTTTGCAGATATGGCAAAATCCTCAAAGGGGATGTTTAGATTTTTTATGGGTGGATTTACAAATCGTTTTTCAGCAGTTATTACTTGACGCTCATCCTCTTCTTTGTTGGAAACGTTTGGCTTTTCAGTTTCATTGGTACACGAAATAATGAATAGACCAAGAATTATTTTGTTGACAATTTTAAGCTTCATCCGTTCAATTTTTTTTGATTAAACCTTATGCGATTGATAAAACCAAGACAATACACAATTTTTTATCAAATGCATTTTTTGGAAATTAATTTTATGGGTGCAACATCCCCGAAAAGAAAGAATAGCTTTTCGGATAAATTGAATAATACCAAACCCCCTGCAATTAATCTATGATTATGTAACGATACTTTTTAATTTTAAGTATGAGCCCACTCTAAAAAGGAAGATTTTGGCAGAAAGAGACTTTTTAGAGCAGACTCAGATTTCTAATTTTGTGGCCAATCCGCGATGGTAATCGCATATAAAATGTAGGCTTCCGCCATTGGACTTATGCGCATTTCCCCAAATCTGAGTTTGTATTTTAGCTCGTTTTCGGATGTGATTTTTTTTGCGCCCAAATTTATCAATCGCTCAATTTTTTTTGCCGTTTTATAATCTCCGGCCATAATGGAATTACTGAGGGCAAATGCATTTGCGGGAATACTGAAACCCCAAATAATGGGGCCGGAGTCGATATCGCCTTCACTGGAGGTTTTGTCGTTGTGTCGCTCTCTGAAAAGTCTATAAATCAAATAGTTTTGACTAAAATGTTTTTTGTAGTTATGGTATAATTCTAACGCAAATTCTTTGTCGAACTGACTGATGAACATCATGCTCCAACCCAACATTGAGCCTCGGGGCTCCTCCAATGATTCACCCGTTTCGGGATTTATGGTTGAAAATAAGGTTCCGGTATTTTTGTCCACGTAATTTGCCTTGACATATTTTACCCATTTTTCGCAAATGCTGTCATTCGAATTTTGGTCATTATAGCTGTGTAGTTTTAGCGAAGCAATGGCAACGGAATTATCCGGTATCCAAATGGCGGATTTATATGATTCGAGATTTATAAATTTTGAATCATTATATCGCTTAACAAGTGATTTTGAAATGCTGTCGTTGAGGTTGTTATATGTTGTGTCCTCTGTCATCATCCGATAAATACCAAGCATGAGATTGAGGTGTCCCAAATACAATATAGAGTAATCCTGTTTTAGATGTGTCGGGTCCTCAATTCCATAGTGTGTATAGATTTCCGGTTGTAAAACCCTTGCAATAGATGTCCTAATTAATTCAATGGATAAATCTAAATATGCATCATCCGAAGACGATAAATTTGCCAGTGCATACGTGGTGTACGCATAAGTGAATAACATAAACTCATGACTTTCAGTTTCCAAGTCCATGATTTCCGAACCCGGTTTCAAAGGTTGTTTGATCACGCGCTCAAGGTAGTTTAACCGCTTTTCTATCGAATTTGAATTTGGATATTTGTATGTCTGGAAACTCAAAACTATAATCCAAATCACAAAAACCGAAATCAATAAACCAACTATTTTGATCTTCATGGATTCAAAATTGAATTCATATCATTCGACTTTTTCTTTTTGCAATTAGAAATCCACGTTTGAGTCCATTTCAAAAAGGATGATTTCAATCAAAACCGACGTGGAGGATTTTAGCAGAAAGGGACTTTTTGGAGTGGACTCATGGTTTACAGCCAGTGCAGACTACTTGTCAAATAAGTCCAGTTCTAAACCAAAATTGTGGGCGTACTTCCGCATATTCATGGCAGCCTTTTCCTCGTTGGTGGCCCGTTCGAGCGTATCAGCCATACTCATTATGGTTTGGTGAAAAAACTTCTTCATATCGTCTATGGTCATTTCTTTTGTCCAAAGGTCCAAGCGTAAGCATTCTTTGGCTTTTTCGTCCCATACGGCAACCATCATCGAACCGGCAGGTTGGTTTTCAACGCCACCATCTTTGGCTGTCCAGTGAATGGTTTCGGGTACGTTGTTTTCGTCGAGAACTATAGAGAATTTTACGGTTGATTCGCGCTTGGCCATAGGGATTAAAATTTTTTAGGGTTTGTATCCTGAGGCTGCAAATATACCACGATGATCTTCTTCTTTTAGCAAATCAGACAGTTCTTTTCCCGGGTGTTTTTTCATGTATTTTTTTACAATTTGCCATCCTATCCACTGACCAACTTGTCCGGGCGTCTGATTGTCGAATTCCATATAGAATTTGCTAAACGGTGCCGGCTCAATAAATCGACGTTTGTATTCGCCCTGCTGATTGAAAATGATATCCTGTTCGATAAAAAACCGCCACATGATCCGCTCGTTTTCCACACAAAACACGATGTGGTCTTCGTTGTAATTGAGCAATTCTCTTTCGCTGAGTCCGGGAATTAGTTTTTCCAGTGCGTATAATTTTTTTCCGTGAAATATGACCTCATTAATAAAACTCATATCGGATACATCGTAACGGATTTTTTGGTTGATTAATTCCCTCGCCAGGGCAATGGGAAGTTGTTCGGCATCATGACGAAAATTTAAATACTCCGCGTTTTTCGCATACGCCGGGTGATCTTTTCCCAAAAAGAGATCCAGAGAAATAAAAGCCGACTGCAGACTATCTACATATATAATTGGAAAGTCAAAATCCAGACCAGATATATAGGTATATATGTGTAATGTGTCGGGTGTTTTCGGGAAATAATACCGATAATGTTTAAACATATTTGTCCACTTGTCCTCCATTTTTTTGAGGTTGGGATATTTGTTACTAACCTCACCGTGCAAGCGAATCATAAACTCAAGAGTCCTTTGACTTTTCCAAAAGGGTATTGCGCTGTTGCCTTCAAAGAAGGGCGCAAAGGTTCCCTGCATCATTTTATTTATCTCCAAAGTAAAATTTGTGGTATCAAGTGCAAAAAATGCTTCATCAAAACGGTGGGTGTTTACCTTTGCATTTATTTGGCTGGTGTCAACATAATCATCGGGTTGGCAACTGCTTGAAAAAATGACTGTCAATAAAAAAATGCATGAATAAATGGTATGTCTCATTTTCGGCATATAATTGGTATCCTAGGATTAAATACAAAAATCAAAAATACAACGGTCTCTATGAAAACAATAAAAAACTTTGCTCTGGTGTTTTTTGTGATGTTTGGGTTTGCAATACAAGCACAAACCGGATATCGCATGGGTTTGCAGATTTCTCCCAACCTGGGTTTTATTCCCACTTCGAGTGATTTGAAAAGCACATGGAAACCGGATATCGGTTTTGGACTCACGGTGAGCAGATACTTTGACGAGCGCTATTCTTTTAATACAGGTGTAGAGCTTCCCAGTCTTCGCACGAGCATCGGAAATGAAGCCGGTGATACAAGTATGTCTTTCCGGGCGAGTTTTGTACAAGTTCCACTCGCCTTCAAAATGAAAACCATCAGTTTTGGATATTGGACAATTTACGCGCGGGTAGGGGGATCCATCGGGATTAAATATCAGGAAAATGCCGAGTTTTCTCAGGAAGGCTTAACCACGCAGTCTAATCCCGACGCCCAAATTGAAAATTTCCTGCTTACGGCGATGGGCTCCATAGGTGCCGAATATGATTTGGGAATTGAATCGTCACTTTTTATGTCTTTGGATTTTCACCGCTCCTTATTGAACCAAGTGGATCCGAGAAATGTTCCTTTTTTAGGAAAAGATCGACCGAGGATGAGTTGGATAGCGCTCAACCTTGGAATTATTTTTTAACGAACAAGTTATCTGATACGCAAAAGAATTTATGAAGAATATTGAGAACCAAATTGTCACTTGGCTAAAGAACTATGCAAATTCCTCAGGCCTTAAGGGTTTTGTCGTAGGTGTTTCGGGAGGAATAGACAGCGCAGTGACTTCCACGTTATGCGCAAAAACCGGTTTACCAGTCCTCTGTCTGGATATGCCCATTCACCAGAAGGAAAATCAGGTGGCGAGATCCCAGAAACACATCACTTGGCTCATGGAGAAATACCCCAATGTTGATACAAAGACTGTTAATCTGACGGCTGTTTTCGACAAGTTCGTAGAAACAGTTGAGGCTGATGACGATTCTGAACAGGTAAAACTTGCCTTGGCCAATTCAAGATCAAGGTTAAGAATGACAACACTTTATCAATATGCAGGTACCCTAAACAGATTGGTGGTTGGCACGGGGAATAAGGTTGAGGATTTTGGTATCGGTTTCTTTACAAAATATGGTGACGGTGGCGTCGATTTGTCGCCAATTGCTGACCTAATGAAAAGTGAAGTATTTGCTTTAGGCAGACATTTGGGTGTGATCGAGGAAATTTTAACCGCCCCCCCAACAGATGGACTTTGGGATGATGACCGGACAGATGAAACCCAAATTGGAGCCACTTATGACGACATGGAATGGGCCATGAAGCAGCATGAGTTGGGAAAAAAAGTTGAAGATTTTCCGGGTCATAAGAAAAAAATCATGGAAATTTACCTTCGTCATCAACGCAAAAACGCCCATAAGATGCATGCTATTCCTGTGTGTGTTATCACTAAAGAAAAAAATGTGTGAAAAATTTTCGTTAATAAATTTTTTTCATATCTTTACCTCGATTTAAAAAACGTTAGAAAATTATGACCAATTTAATTATCGCAGACGATCACATTGTAATTCGCAAAGGATTACAATTGTATTTGAACAGGGACAAAAACCTCAAAGTTGTGGGCGAAGCAACTGATGGAGAGGAACTTCTGGAACTCATTAAGACCACAGATGTGGACTTAGTACTCCTCGACATCGACATGCCTCGAATGAATGGTATGACTGCCATTCGTCACATCAAGGAAATTAAACCTGACATCAAAATCCTTATTTTGAGCATGCACCCGGAAGAATTGTATCTTTTGGCCACCAAAAAGCTTGGTGCCAATGGTTACATAACTAAGGACACTGAGCCCCGGATGATCCTCAAAGCCATCCGTAAAATCATGGGCGGAGGTGAGTATTTCAATCGCGAAGTCATCAAGAGAATTCGCTCTAAGAAACACCCCAAACCCCTGGTTAAACTCTCTAAACGCGAAAGCGAAGTGCTTAACCGCCTTGCCGCTGGTCGCACCAATAAAGAGGTATCTGAAGAATTGGAAATTTCCGATAAAACAGTTAGTACCTACAAATTGCGCTTAATGCGTAAACTCGGTGCACGTAGTTTGGTGGAATTGGTAAACTTTGCCAAGTCTTATCAAACGGCTTCCCCGGAGAGTACGCGTTACCAAATGTAACGACTTCTTGACTAATTTGAGAAACCGACGTCGAAAACACGTCGGTTTTTTTTATGCCCTATCCCCAAATATTTTTGAACCAATCCGTACCATATTAGAACCCGATGCTATGGCCAACGGATAATCTCCACTCATGCCCATGCTCAAATGATCAAATGCCCAATCGGGATAGGTTGAAACAATGCGTTCGTGCAATTTTTTTAAACCTAAAAATTCTCCTTTAACGATTTCAACATCTGTGGTATTGGTGGCCATGCCCATCAAACCTCTGCATTTTGTGTTGGGAAATGCCCCGGAATTTATCTCCGCACATAGCGCCAAGCACTCTTCCTCGTCCAAGCCAAACTTGGTATCCTCCGCAGCAATGTGAATTTGTAATAGGTATTCAACCACAACTTCGTCTTTTGCCGCTTGCTTGTTCAGTTCTTTCAAAACTTTTCTCCGATCGACGCCGTGAACCAAATGGACAAACTTGGTGAAGTATTTTACTTTGTTGGTTTGAATGTGACCGATCAAATGCCAACGAATGTCGTCGGGTAAAACTTCGTGTTTCTCCACCATTTCCTGAATGCGATTTTCACCAAAATCTCGATGTCCCGCCCGATACGCCTCCATGATTTCGTCAGCGGATTTAAATTTACTCACCGCAACCAGTGTGCAGTTTTCTGGTAGTTCACCTTTTAAGATGTCTAAATTCTCTTTAATGTTGGACATGAAAAACCTGTTTTGATTTATAGCAAGGATTTTGTGTTACCCTTTTAGATGTTCTAATGGGTAAACAATTAATCCACTCCTAAGTTTAGGTTCTATATAGGTGCTTTTTGGCGGCATGGTTAGCCCCGCATCCGCAATTTTCATGACGGTTTCAAACGAAATGGCCGGCGGTAAAAATCCCAATTGAATTTTCTTTTTCCTCATATACGCACAAATCTCAGAAAACGAATGGGTAGAAGGTTCGTAATGCAATCGTTTGTCGTTGCGGTCATCATTGATTCCACCAATGGGTTTGAGGATATTTTGATACAACCGGGAGGTGGGCAGTTTTTCCAAAATACCGTCGTTTTCGCGCTCAGGCCACTTGGTAATATGCACCGCAGCCCCGGAACTATCAAAAGCCAATACACCGGTTCTTACTTCAAAATTATCCGGATCATCAATTTTCTGAAATGGTAAATCTTTGGTATTTATTATTCTGGAGAAATCTTCAATGGATTCTATTGTGGGGATTTTAAGTAGCCGGTAAAAGGGTTTGCTGCTTAATGCGCTTTGTGGCAACAAAAAAGCCAGACACCCTGCCGCCGGATTGTTTGCGGGTTTACCTCGGCCGAGTAGGGCACTGGAAGCAGAGCGGTGGTGCCCATCGGCAATGTATAGATCCTGATGCTTTGCAAAAATGTTTCTGATGTATTCCAGATTTGAACCGCCGGTAATAACCCAAAGTTTGTGTAAAATCCGATCTGTGGTGGTAAATTCATACTCAGCGCGTTCCCGTGTGATGGCCCTAGCAAAGTCCTCCAGATACACATCGTCTCGATGCGCCAATAAAACCGGTTCGGCGTTAAATCCCGTTACTTCTAAATATTCCCGAAACATTTCCTCCCTTTGGGTAAGGGTGTTTTCGTGTACCTTTATATGACCAGCATCGTAATCTTTGGTCGATACTGCGCCAATCCAACCTCTGTAGGTTTTGCCCTGATATGTTTGTTCATATAAATAAAATGCCTCCTGATCTTCCCGAATGAAGATGCCCTTATCCTGAAACTGCTGAAAGACATGACGAACCTCTAGGTATCTTTCCGTGCCTTTTAATTTATTGGCCGTAGGTGGATGAATAATATGTAGAAAAGAAAAGGGATTGGTGGCTAATTTTTCCCGCAATTCTCCCGGTGTATAAGTGACATACGAGCGAGAGGCGGTTAGGTGGACTTTGTCCCGGGTGGGGCGAATTCCGCGAAATGGAAAAAAATGTATCATGCTGCAAATATAAATCTGCCAAAACCGTATTCGATACGTTTGGAATAAATTTTACCATCCAATCCAAAGCAGTATTTTCGCGCTTCAAACTAAAAATATGCGAACCATTAGGTTTTACTTGCGCAAACTTATCACTTTCTTGGGCAAACCCCTGGCCCGGCGGTTAATATCTGCTGAGAGAAAACGCTTGAACCAAAAAGCTTTTCCGACCACACCGGATTATGCCCAACTAAAACAAAGCGCCCAACTCGCCCAAAAGTGGTTGCTCCATGCGCAGCAACAATCCCCAGATGGCGGTTTCCCAACGTATGATCTCGCCGAGGGATTTGGCGCTTCTTATCCCGAAACCTCTGGTTATATTTTGGATAGTTTGCTGACGTATCAATCCCGATTTCCTTCACATATTTTACAAAAATCCGTGGAGGATGCGACCAATTGGCTTTTGGAAATTCAGCACCCCGAAGGTGGGTGGCAGAGTGGATACGTCAATGAAAATAAACCGCCCATCGTTTTTAATACCGGACAGGTAATGCGTGGCCTGATTCATTATTTTACCCTTACCCGTGATGAACGTCTGGGGAAATCCCTTGATGCCGCTGCCCAGTGGATTGTGAATGTGCAAGAGTCGGAAGGATATTGGGCCAAACACAATTTTCTCGGACTGCCTAGGGTTTACGACACTTATGTTGCTGCACCACTTGCGAGGTGGGCGAAAATCAGAGACCGCGAAGATTGGGTGAAATCAGCGCAGAAAAACATCAATTGGGTTTTGGGAAAACAAAAGCAAAATGGATGGTTTTACGATGCAGACAACACCGTGAAACACAATGACCGTCCGATACTTCATACCATTGCCTATACCGTGGACGGATTGATTGAGTTTTTTGAAATCACGGGAGATCAAAGGGCTTTGGAGGCCGGTATCCGTGCCGCGGAAGTATTGGCAAAAATGACCTTGGACAATCCCAAGCTACCCGGACGATTCGATGGTGAGTGGAAGGGCTCCGAGGCCACTATCCTTACCGGTTGTGCCCAAATGAGCATTGTTTGGGGGCGATTGATAAAAATTCAACCGGAAATGGAAATTTGGAAAGATGCTAAAAACCAAATGGATGCTTTTTTGATTTTTGCCCAATGGAAAAGTGAAAGTATGCCGGATTTACAGGGTGCGCTCACCGGATCATTTCCGTTTTGGGGAAAATATGAACCTTTTCGATGTCCCAATTGGGCAGTAAAGTATTTCCTCGACGCGATGATGTCAAATCCAACTTTTGAAAAAAATAGGTATGGGTAATTTTAGAGATAATTTTCGCGCCATGCTACCGGAGTATTTGCTTGCGCAGTTTAGAAAGTATAAAAAATTTCGTCACAACCGGAAATTGCAGTCCATGCGGAAAAGGGGAGAGGTGGTGAAAGTGGATGAGATTGTCGAGGTACTGCGCCAACAAGGTATTCAAATTGGAGATAGTGTATTGGTTCACTGCGCCATGAGTAAAATTGGTCCTTTGGAAAAAGGCCCTAAAACTTTGGTTGACGCTTTAATCACGGTGGTAGGTAAAACCGGAAACATTTTGATGCCGACTTCGCCAAATCCCGCCATGCAACTGGATTACATCAAAAACCTCGAAGTATTTGATGTGGAAAATTCACCTTCAAAAATGGGCGCAGTTACCGAGTATTTTAGGCAGTTACCCGGCGTTGAACGCAGTTGGAGTCCCACAGAACCTGTAAGTGTTTTAGGGCCGGATGCCAAATGGTTTACCGAGGGTCACGTTTATAAACCCACCCCTTATGATGCTGATTCACCATTTGCACGACTTGCACAAAAGGGTGGAAAAATTTTGTATATCGGGGTAACCTTAATCAATGCGGGAACTTCATTACACCTGTTGGAAGATGCGGTGGAGGATTTTCCTCTACCGGTGTATTTTCCTGAAAAGTTTCCTGTAAGGGTGAAATCTCCCGATGGCAAAGTACACGCTTGGGAAATTTCAGTGCATAACCCCGAAGTTTCTAAAACGCGAAAATGCGATGATTTACTGCCTCTCTTTCAAAGCAAGGGAGTAGCCCAAGCATTTAAGCTGGGACTAGCTCCCTCTTGGATTTTTGATGCCCGCGGTATGTTTGAAGTGATGATGGAAGCCTACAGCGAAAGTGGCGTAACGATGTACGGTATTGTGAAATAATCTTTCAAAGTAGTCTCACGGTTTTCCTTTCAAAATTAATCTGCTTGGAAAAACTTATAAACCATTCCGGCCAAAGCTGCTCCAACAATAGGTATAACAATGAATAACCACAACTGTGAAATGGCCCAGTCACCGACAAAGATGGCTTGACTGATACTCCTAGCAGGGTTAACGGAAGTGTTGGTAACGGGTATGCTAATCAAATGAATAAGGGTAAGTGCAAGACCAATGGCCAAGCCGGCAAAACCTTTTGGTGCCCTTTCATCTGTTGCGCCTAAAATAATAAGTAAAAACATAAAGGTCATAACCAATTCGGTAACAATGGCAGCCATCATACTGTAGCCACCCGGGGAGTGATCCCCATAGCCATTTGCCGCAAAAGAACCGATTTCACTGCCATTACCTGTAACAATAATATACAGAATGCCGGCAGCGGAAATCCCGCCCAATACTTGGGAAATAATATAAGGAAGAATTTCTTTAGCGCTAATTCTTCCGCCCATCCATAAGCCTATGGTTACAGCGGGATTTAAGTGTGCGCCTGAAATGTGCCCCATGGCGTAGGCAATGGTTAGAACGGTTAGACCAAACGCGAGAGAAACCCCCACAAGTCCAATACCCACTTCTGGGAATCCAGCTGCTAAAACAGCACTTCCACAACCCCCCAGAACCAACCAAAATGTTCCAAGAAATTCAGCTAATTGATTTTTCATGATTAATTTTAATAAAGTTTTCCTACTCATAAGGCTTTTCGGGGACGCCCCGTTTTTTTGAGTGGATTCCGGCCTCCACTTTCCAATAATGCAACCAACTTTGCAGTAGTCATTATCGATGGCCGAAAATACAAAACAATATGTTTTTTATTGACTAAAATTTAACTTTAGAAAAAGTTTTACAAATTTATCAGCTGTGTAAAATGGATGCAGTTTTCTATTATGCAGTAATTTGAGGTTATAATTATGGTAGAATAAATCCTACTAACGGGAAGTTGTATGTTTGCATGAAATACGAATAATTGATTGGGTTTTGGGAATACAATTAGCGTATCCTTTGGTCTCTCATAGCTAATGTACATGGATACTTCATCCGAAAAACCAAAACCTAATTTCTGATAATTCGATTGTGTAATTTATCTGATAAAATGATACTAAGTATTCAAAAGCTGGTTGCGATCATTACACCGTATTGAAACCCTGGGCCGCTTTTTCCTGTGCCCGCCATTTGTCCATCGTAATTGTAGAACCCGACCTCCGGCAAAATTGAAATATTGGGACGAATGTCTTTTTTTAGACCAAATGAAAGTCCAGCGATGTTTACAAAATTCGCACTTGATCCCTCTGGCGCTGTAGGAATGGCCAGGTTTACGTATCGTGCCATTACCGTGAACTGCATGGTTTCATTGACGTTATACGTGCCTAAAAGTGCGGCATTGGGACTATACGCCAATCGGGTATCCTCTTCGATTAGAACGTGAGCACCGCCAAAGCCCAATACAATTCCGAAATCAAATTTGCTGCCCGGTTTGGTAAAGCAATATTTTACATCTAAATTGATTCCGAAACCCGGGCCAACTGTGGCAAATGGCAGGGGAATGGGTGCGAGTCTTAAACCGGCGTCCAATCGCTCACCGATACCGTACCTGAATCCAGCGTGGGGAATGGTGAAAAATGCACTGGTCAGCATGGGGTCGCCCAGGAAAACCATTTGTCCGCCCAAACCCGCCGCAAAACCAAATTTACCTTTGTGAAGGGTTCTTGCCGTACCAAAATTGACTACCCAAAAGGCTTTTGAGCTTATGGGAACTAATAAACTCATTACCAGTATCATGATGATATAAATCTTCTTATTGATCATAGTTGGTTGTATTTGTATTGTTTAGAAAAATGTGAAATGGAAATTTTGTAGTCTTATGAAAATTAAATTAAACCTGCACCTAAGGCTATGGAAATCAAAATTAACATAATCGCCACCACAACTTGCAGGAAATGTAAGGTTACCTTTTTGAGCAGTTTATTACCGATAAATGCACCGGCAATTGCCGCCAGGGTTGCGCATAAAACGATGGCCAAATTTTCATTTAATCCGGCTCGGGTGAATTTTGTCGCATATACACTTAACCTGGTGAAATCCACAAACGTGGAAACCACAACTGCAGTTCCGATAAACGCTTCTTTTGAAAGTCCTGCTTTGATGAGAAAAGCACTGCGCAACGCTCCCTGGTTTCCCGATAATCCACCAAAAAAACCGCTAAGCGCCCCACCAATCGATAGTTTGTCTTTACCAAATTGTAATTTGTTGAAAAAGGGCAACAAATCCATACTTGCAAATGCGATGAGGAGAAGTGAGATGATGAATTTTACCGGATAGACTTCAAAGGTTTTTCCAAACATTTCGTATGAAAATAATGGAGATGCGTCCGGGATATTAAAAAGCAACCAAGATCCAATAAACGCTGCTATGACGGCGGGAATCCCAAATCGCAGTAAAACAGCCTTATCGGCATTTCTCCCCACCAAAATCAATTTGAAAATATTATTAAAAAAGTGTACAATCCCCGTGAGTCCGATGGCGAGTTCCACAGGAAAGAAAACCATAAATACGGGCGTTAAAATCGTACCCAATCCAAAACCGGAAAAGAAAGTGAGAATAGCCGCGGTAAATGCGACGATGGTGATGATGAGGAAATCCATAAATTAATTCCGAATTGAGAATTTTCAATTTTGGGCATGCGTATTTTTGACGATGGAGGCGTCAAAACTCCATTTGCCACTGCCTTTGATTAACAGAAATACACTTCCGAGCAACATGGCCCAGTCGGTACGACTTCCGTGCATCATTTCCCAAAATCCCTGATTGGCTAATACTTCTGATTTTGTAGTGGTGAAAGCAACCAGCATAATTACAATAAGTGGGATGCTTGCGAGTCGGGTTAGAAAACCGATTAGGATTAAGGCGCCACAGAGGATTTCGAAGGTGCCGACAAAGCTTCCCAAAAATTCAGGGGAGGGCAGACCTATTTTTTCAAACCGACCGGCTCCACGAATGGCGGGAAATAAAAATTTCTGTATGCCTTCGGATAAAAAAACGGCTCCTACCATTAATCGGATGATGATGGTGGTTTTTGACGGGTCTGTGGAGCGGATATTTTTGAGCATGTTATTTTTGAATTGGTGATTGTCTTTTATTTGGAGGTTTTACGCTAAAAAACGGCATTTTTTCCTTGGCGTGACAGTTGTTGCATTGCGTTGTCAGCATTTCAAATCCACGTTTAAAAACGGCGGTATCCCGTTCTGAAACAGACTTCTGCATTTCCGGCAAGGCGAAGCTGAGAAAGTGTTCTGCCGATTTTGCGCGTTTGGGTCTGCGTTCTAATCCATTTTCAATGGCGACCCTTATTTTCTCTATTTGATAGTCTGCATATTCCCAGTTTTCATCCTGACCGGCCCAATACAATTCCTGGTAGCGATAGCCGGTTTCCACCATCGCATGGTCAAATCCGCGAAATTGTTTTTCTATCTTTTTGATTTTCTCCCGCTCGGACCCCTTAATCCATGCGCCCTGTTCGGGTTGGGATTTTTCGCGACAACCTGAGGCTATGAAAAACACTGCGAATACAAAAGTGTATAAAAGGAAGCCAGTATATTTTTTCATACGGCAAATTTGATACAATAAATCCATTCAAACATGGTATATTTGAAAAAATAATGGTATATGTTTAAAACAGGTTTATGCGTTAAACCTGAATTTCTGCGGCGTTTGCCGGGTCGCTTTTTTAAAGTACTTAATAAAGTGGGATGCATCCGAAAAATCCAATTCATGTGCAATTTCAGAAACGGTTTTGGAAGTGTAAATCAACAGGCGTTTGGCTTCACTTAAAATAAACTCAGACAGGACTTCCGTTGCCGATTGATTCGCAATTTTACGGCAAACGGCATTTAGATTTTGGGGAGAGGTATTTAGTTCACCAGCGTAGTGAGTAATCTTGTTTTTTAAAGGCATCCCGGCGTTTAGTAGGTTTAAAAAGGCATGGTAAAGATCAGGTTTCACTTCCGATTTCAATAGAGTGGGTTTGGCAATTTCCAACACTTTTGAAATCAACGCTTTTAGGAGACCTTCGGTGATGGTAAATGTTTGGTCAGTTTGGGTTTTATTTTCAGATGTTAATAGTTCAAAAATTCGCTCTATGGTATCTGTTTTTGAAATGTTTATGCTGCTGAGGCCACTCACATTGGAAAATAATGATTTCAGTTGTTTGTCGAGGGTTTTTTCGATAAATGATTTTTTCACAATTATCACATAACCTTGTGGTTCTTGGGTTAATTCCCAATAATGCACTTGCTCTTTGCGCACAAAAAACATGACGGGAGGTTCTACTTTGTAGCGGAAATTATCGATGAAATGAAAACCATCGCCTCGGGATAAATAAACAATTTCAAAATAATTGTCGTGTTTGTGGGGTGCAGTTTTTCTGATACTATTTTTAAATGGCGCAATCTTTATATTTTTATCCAGTTCAATTTTATTTTTCACCGGAATATTAGTATTCCCATATCCTTCATTGTTTTTCATTTTCGCTCAGAAACTAAGGGTTGTTTACTTTCTCTAGCTCCAAAGCCAATAACTTTAAATCCTGTTTCATCAGATTGATTTGTGCTTCAATTTGGTCGTGCATATTGGCGCGGTTAGTCAGTTGGTCAGCGGTATATTTTCCGCCTTCTCCAAAAAACAATGCATAAACAATTTCTATTCTTTTTTCAATCGTTGGTGACAATTTGTAGTCTTTCTTTAGGTTGACATAATCCGATAAAAGATCCAGAATTCCAATGGCATTTCCGGCGTTTAAGGCTTGAAACGAAAAACGATTTGTCAAAACCGTATCAATATTAATGGAATGAATTGGTTTGGGTAAATCGCCCTTAGAGTAGCTATAAGCCGTTTGATGACTACAGTTGCTTTTATCAAGTTGCGAATTGAGCTGTGCATTTTTTATATTGGCACAAGATGTAAGGAGAAAAGAAAAAGTAAGTATCGCCCAAATTGGGTAATTATTAATATGTAACCTCATACTTTTATTTTGTCTTTTATATGATTTCTGTTTTTATAAGGGAAATCAATTATGAATTGATGTAGGTTTAATGATCACCAATTCTAAGTCCGCAAATTACAAAATAAAGTGATTAAAATTCTTGAGGTTTTTTCTTATCAAAGACTTAGATGTTTGGATTTTTATTTTAGGAACTATTTCACCACCTGTAGTTTTTGATTGAATATGATCTTCCCGTCAGACTTCATTATTTGTAAATGATAATTGCCCGAAGGAACGTCTATGCTCAATTGCTGTAAACGATTTGGGCTGAGTTCTTTTTGCATAACCACTCTTCCCGCGCCGTCTATAAGGATTGCTGTACTAGAAGATGCCCAGTCAGACTGGCGTTCTATGGTGATTTCGTCAGTTGTGGGGTTTGGAAAAATGGACGTGCTTTCCCCGTCGTGCTTGCTGGTACTCAACCCGGAAATATTTACCGTTTTGCTGCTGTGCATTTCACAACTGTCGCTGTTTACCATTTCCAATTGCACCAGACCAACCCCACTTGAAGCCCATTCAACGTCGATGCTGTTAGAACCCTGACCATTGATGATTTGCCCGTTGTTAATTGTCCAGTGATAATTTGCCCCAGGCGAACCTATGACCGAATAATTCGTGGTTTCGTCTCCCGCTACAATTGATTTTCCATCGATGACCACGCTTGGATGCGCTGCATTTGGAGAAAGTGGTTTCTGGGGTACGTGACCTTCGCCCACAATGATATCGTCTATTCGCAGAAAATCTCTGGTTCCATTGGCAGTGGATCGACGGTTTCCAGTATGGTAATAGCGCCACATCAATTGAATGCATTCGCGACCGACCAAATCCGTGGGAATGGGGTAGGGGCCGATTACTTCGCTGTGGTTTAGGGTAGCGTTTGGTATGTATTCCACCGGATTTCCGTTGCTATCGGGAAAGTTTATCCACGGGCCAGAGGAACCCAACCGATATTGTAGTCGAATGCGGTATTCTCGGGCGTTGTACTCGAGTGTCCCACCAACCCATTGCACAAAGCCGCGATTCATGTTTTCGGTGTTTAAGTTCAGGATAATACCGCCCAGTCGGGTGCCAGGAAATCCGGGATTGCCTTGACTGTTTCCGGTGTTGATGAGTGCCAAACCATCATCGTTCAGCCCAATGATGCGGGTGCGTGAGGTTAAATTATATGCCCCATTGGTTTCTCCGGCTATGACCGCCTGATCGCTGGGATCATTTTCGTCAAAATAAACAAACTGAATATGGTACGGAGTATCCCCTGCTTGGGATTGACTCGGCCAGTTGTCGAAAACGTAGGGGCAGTTTGCTAAAACGTGCGGCTCAGGCCCGCAAACGATGCCTGTGTCTGGGGAAAAATACGCCTTGGCCAGCGTGTTTCCGGTCAGACTTAATGAAATGATTTCGTCGTAAAGGGTGTCTGAGCCTACTTCCCAAAAGGCAAATCGATACCCCCAATTGGCAATGGCTTCCAATTCAACAGGGTTGTGGCGGAAATATACGCCGGTCCAGGGATATGGGCTTTTAGGAATCCCTACTGTTGTATCTAAAATGGTAATGGTATTAACCCTGATGTGACCTCGCAGAGTATCGTTTACATCCACCGTGAGGTCGTGGTCGGTAACGAGACTAAATTGGTTTCGAAGGTGAATGCGAGCAAATGCCGGTCGTGCATCTGCCCAATCATGCATGAGTTGGATGTTGTCGTACCACTCTTGCATGTCGTTGTAATGTCCCCATCGTAAAATGTGTTCGTGCATATAGGGCTCGTAAATGGCTTTCATGCTGTCAAAAACCTGATGGGTATGACTGGGCAAAAAGCAAGTATTCATCAAATCGCAATAACGATTTATGAAGAATTCCTTGTATTTTTGGTTGTCCCATAAATTTCGGAGTAAAATACCCACATCGCCATTTAGCCTGGCGTGATTGAGGGTATTGTGATCCACATCGCCGATTCCCCCGGAAAGTCCATAACCGAAATCTGTATCGTAGAGAAGCCAGCGCCATCTACCATCGTGGCCGCGAGGGGCATTTGGCGTATAGGGAACCCGCTTGCGCCACCATTTGATATTTGCCACAGGCCAATCGGTATTACGAGAAAAAATCCCCGTGATGGCATAATCCGTGAAATCCTCGATGTCCATTTGTTTTTCAACTTCTGCAAAAAGGGAATCATTGCTAAGGTTGTTGGATATCATATAAGCCCGCATTTGGTTAAAGTGCAAAGCATTTCCGTCATTGGCAACGCCCAAGGGTGTTAGAAAATCAATTTCTGATGGGTCTAATCCAAACATGCGGTTGATGTAGTGGCGATTTTGAAATTCACGGATGTTGATGTGCCCCCAGAATTCACCATTGATAAACACGATGGCTGCTTCGCTTTGTTGAATGTCAAAGTGTAGATGATTGACCAAATTTTGAATGGCTGCGTCACGAAAGGAGGTTAAAAGTTCGTCGTTTCCGGAATTTCTCAATAGGAGTCGCTTGTATTCAGTATGTGCACGAAGATTAAAAATGGGATAATTAATGGTGGACGGGCCGTATTCGTTTCGCGCATATAATCGAAAGGTTTTTCTTCGCCTGGCCCTCGACCATCCGCCATGGATTCGGGCGCCAACAATTTGACCGACTTGTTTGTTGCCCGATTCATCAAAATATTCAAAGTTTACCGGATATTCATTTGATCGACCACTTCGATGCCAGTTGGCAGGTGAATTTCCTTGGGCTGTTCCGCCAGAACCTGATCGCCAGGATTCAAAGTCAACACCAGCTGCGTAAATACCATCATGATAACCAAACAGCAGGTTCTCATCTGTGCTGATGGAAATTACCGGAAGCGTGTACCGTCCAACCAAGTCGCTGCCTACGAAATAGGTTTCGGTAGCCACCGGACTTGAAATTGCACCACTTCTTACTGCGATGGCTCGAACCACTGTGCCTTTTCTCATTAAGGTATCAGGAATATAATCCGGATTTAGGTTAAAGGTAGAAGATTTTGCGCTTGTGCGGTTGGTGTCTGAAGTGCGGTTGTTGATGGGAATAGGGTTGTTATAGATAAATGTCCGCATGGTATCCGTTAAAAACGGTGTCGCTGGAGTTGCCGGAAATTGTGGATATTGGTTTTTATATTGATACCCTTCTCCGTTTAGTCGGTTGGGATCGGGAAAGGAGCCATCTAAGGTGTAATAAATACTTACGCCAGTATCTGAAGACGAAAGTGAAAGTCCAAATGGATTATTGTAAAACCCGCCGTTTTGAGAAAAAGTAGGAGGGTCGAGAATATCGTTATAAGCTATAGAAGTGTTGTTGGTGGATTCAGGTGTAGGATCAGAAAAGTAGCTCCAAGATGCGGCGCCATCTGTTGTGCGACCTTTTGAAATATCGGTAGTTTGAGGACCAAAATGAATTGAATCCACAATGGTTACACCATCGGGCATGGTTAAAATGACAGATTCTCCCTGAGATGCTGACAAACTAAAATTGGTGTGCATGTTACCTCTGGATGTATCCCCGCTGGCCCAGTACAGCAAGTATCCACCGGTTAATATGGCGATGTTTTGGGTAATTTGGTGTTTGGTGAGATTGGTGGGGTCGTCAGAAAGGTAATAATTCTGTAAATTAATTTGTGTTGTACCTGTGTTGTGAAGTTCTATCCAGTCTTCGTATTGGTTGGTGTTGTCGGAAATGGTATTGCTGTTTGAAGCTAAAAATTCATTAATGACAACTGGGGGAGGGGTTTGAGCATTTGAAACAAGATATATTAAAATCAAAACGCCGGTAAAGCAAAATCGCATAAAAGTTTGTGTTTTCTAATCATTGATGAATATTCGGTAAAATTACAAACTGAAGTTTACTTAGAGAAGTCCCAGAATAAGTTGACTGGTTGCTTGACGAATAAAATAGTATGCATGCATAAGGTTTGTTATATTTGTCCCCCATAAAACCCACACCATGAAACCCGAAGATACCATAGATTTTCAAATTAAATTTGCTTGGCAATCTGTGGGGAGACTGTACAATGAGGTGGCGGCTAAATACGAAAGTACCTGGGCAACGGGAAATGTATTATTGGCAATTGATTTGGAAGAAGGTACGCCTTCAACAGCTCTTGGACCAAAGATGGGCATGGAGGCTACCAGTTTAAGCCGAATTTTAAAGGTGCTTGAAAGCAAAGGCCTTATCAGTAGGCAAACGGAAAAACGCGATCGCAGAAGGGTGATTGTAAAATTGACACCGCTTGGACTTGAAAAGCGGGAAGAGGCGAGAGAGGCCGTTTTGCGGTTTAATGCGATTATGCGTGAAAAACTGGGTGATAAAAATTTTGAATCCTTGCTTGAAAACTTAAAATCCGTAAATGATATACTTTCAGATGGTGGGATTAGTGGTAAAGATTTGAGATCGTAAGGAAGAGTCTGCCCCAAAAGTCCCTTTCTGCCAAAATCTACCGATAAGGAAGATTTTCAAATCCTCACTAACAGCTAGTTAGATTCGGTTTAAAAATTCTCTCGATTTTGATTGAAATCATTCTTTTTGGAGAGGACTCAAGGAATAATTTATATTCTTTTTCATATAAAAAACCCGGTATTCTAGCCTCTATCGTATTTTTGCCCGCTAAAATTATCCTGATTTTCTTCCATTTAACCCTAATTTTTTTATAGGGTTTTTATCCTAAATTTTTATGGAAAATCCAATGCAAAAATGCCTTTCCAGTTTTATTATATTTTTGAACTTAGGTTTTTTACCCCTGTTTGCGCAAAACTTTGACTTTTTGGACGCTTTTCATTTTGGCGACGGAAAGGGGCAAAATAGCGAGGTCATGCATATTCATTCTTTTCAAAACAATGATATTCTATTGGTCGGGAAATTTAACGGACTTTACGATTTTGATCTCGACAGTTCAAATCAAAACTTGCAATTCTCCCCATCTTTTAATAGCGGACAGTTTATGGCCCGTTATACGCAATCCGGTGAATTGGTTTGGGTGCGTCCGATTATTAGTCCCAGTCAAGTCATTTTTTATGGCATTACCCTCGATAGTCTTGACAATATCTTCGTTACCGGAGTTTTTGTGCCTTCGGTTTCGTTTACGCCCGGAAATCCCGCACATACCCTTCAGGGAAATAATCCTAATAATGGCAACGGCTTCCTGGCCAAGTTTAACGATCAGGGTGAATATTTGTGGTCCAATATGTTTTCCGGTAATGGGGTAGATGCCGGAATGGATATAAAAATCAATAGTCAAGGTAATATCATCGTATTGGGGCACGTCAGTCAAACAGTGACCTTTGAAAGTGGAAACCCTTCTTCAGTGGTGGTCAGTGCTGGGTCAGCGGATATTTTTATCGCATCTTATGATCCATCCGGACAATTTCAATGGGTCAATAGTATCCCTGGTGTGGGGGTTGACAATGCTCGTTCCATGGCTTTGGACGCTCAAGATAATATTTACATTATGGGGGATTTTACATCTACCATTACCTTTCCAACCTCACCTCCAACGCCTACGGTCACAACCGGAGCTAACGATGTTTTTTTTGCACGATTTACGCCTAATGGAGATTGTTTGTGGGGAAAGAAAGTAGGCGGAACTTCCACCGACTTAGGCAGCCATCTCACGCTCGTTGGTGATACCACAATTGTAATAAACGGAAATTATCGGCTCAATATTCAGTTTGATCATGGGGGAAGCACACCTTCCTTTACCACACCAAACTCTAGCGCGGATGTATTTATGGCGGCTTACGATACCAGTGGTGGATACCTTTGGAATGTTCGATTTGGCAGCAGTGGACAAGACGAATCCTTTCAAACTGCTTTGGATGATTCAAACCGAATTTGGATTACCGGTCAAGTGCGACAATCTGGAAATTTAGATCCCGATGGCGCTACAGCACCTATTGGTTATAATACAGTTGGTAATCCATACTTAGCTGCATTTAATGTTCATAATGGCAATTACGAAAAGTCATTTGCGCCTGAGAGTCAGTTGTTGGCATCATACCATGCGGTGCATTGCGCACCAGATGGTTCCATTTATGGAGGAGGCCGGTTTCGTTCCGAAATGGATTTAAATCCCAGTGGATCACCGTTTTTATTCCAAACGCCACAAACCAATATAACAGGTGCTTTTTGGGCAAAATACCACCAAGACTTGGACACCGCATGGATGCTTGGAATCCGAAAGGGTGGTGATGAAGAAATTCGCCGGGTTGAACACGATGCGCAGGGAAATGTTTTTATTGCCGGTATTTTTGAAGGCACGATAGATTTTAATCCCGGAGATACCAATCGGGTTTTAAAAAGTGCTTATGACGCAGTGGATTGTTTTGTAGCCTCATACACACCCAATGGCGAATTGCGCTGGGTACAAACTTTTGGTGGACAGGGAGATGATTTTCTCACGGCCTTTCGGGTAGATCCATCGGGAAATGTTTTTCTTGGCGGTCATTTTTGGGAAACCTTTCTCATGCCAAATGGAAATGGTTACGACACGTTGGTTCCCGTGATTTCTGGTGTGCTGCTTCGCCCGGATGCGTTTTTTATCAAACTCGACAATAACGGGAATTTCATTTATGGCAATCAAATTGGAGGGGCCAATGACGATTTTATCAATGATTTTGGATTTTTTGGTAATGGGGATATGGTCATTACCGGAGATTTTCGGGGAGGAATGGATTTTGATCCCGCTTTATTGGGACAAAATACTTTTAGCGGAAATAATTCGGTGGCCTATTTTGCAAGGTATTCTGCGCAAGGACAATTTCTCTGGGCAAAATTAATCAATGGTTCAAGCAACCAATTTGGTCAATCGGTTTTTGTAGATCAGCAAGATAATATTCTGTTGACCGGTGCCCATCGAGGTACCACTGATTTTGATCCGGGATCAGGGACTTTTCCTATTGTAAGCAACGGATCAAGTGATGATGTGTTTGTAGCAAAATATAACTCAATTGGTGATCTTACTTGGGCAAAAGGATTTGGCAGTACGCCATTTTCCAGGGGTTTTGGTATTTCAGCTGATGCCAATGAAAATGTGTATTTGACGGGGAATTTTTCCAATACAACAGATTTTAACCCCGGGGGTACACCCACATTAATTACCTCCAATGGTAACACCGATGTATTTGTGATGAAATTATCCGCAGCCGGCAATTTACAATGGGTCGTTCCTTTTGGCGGCCCCCAAGAAGATGCTCCGCGGGATTTAAAACTTTTTGGTGATAAAATTTATACCACCGGATTTTTTCAGGGATCTGTGGATTTTAACCACGGACAGGATTCGCTAATATTGACAAGCAATTCACTTCGAGATATGTATTTACACGTATTGGATACAATGGGTAATTTTTTCAATGCAGTGGCTTTAGGCGGAAATGGCAACGATTATGGTTTGGGAATAAGTCATTTTGCCGGAAATACGTATGTAGGTGGTTTTTTTGCCAATAATTTTGATGCGAATCCTGGCCTACAAAGTTTTGAGTTGAACAGTTTGGGAGGTAGAGATGCATTTTTGGTTAAACTCGGAAATGCCGGGCCTTGTCCCACCGTTTACGATACCCTGTTTGTAACCGAATGTGATGTTTTCTTTTGGAACAACGAAAGTTTCACTGAATCAGGGCGTTATTCCCGGGTTTTAACCTCACCACTCGGTTGCGATTCAATTGTTACGCTGGAACTTAATCTCGGATTCTCTTTTGATACCGCTTCTGTGGTTACAGCCTGCGATGCCTATTCATGGAAAGGTCAAACTTACGAGCAATCCGGTATGTATTACGATTCACTTTTAAGTCAAACTGGTTGCGACTCAGTTTTGGTTTTAAACCTAACCATCGATCATGCTTTTTCAGATACCCTTTTGGCAACATCCTGTAATGAATATCAGTGGCGTGGCCAAACCTATACCCAATCCGGAATATTTGTAGATTCCCTATTAAATTCCAATGGTTGTGATTCTGTATTTTTATTACATCTAACCATTGATTCCGGATATGTTTCTCACCAAACGATAACTGCTTGTGATTCGTTTTTTTGGCGGGGACAAACTTTTACGCAAAGCGGTGTTTACACGGACTCACTGTTTAATTCCAACGGTTGCGATTCTGTCTTTGTGTTAGATTTATTGATCGACACAGGGTATGTGATGAATCAATCGGCAACTTCTTGTGGCAGCTATTCCTGGCGCGGAAAGGTGTTTTCCCAAAGTGGGGTTTATCGAGACTCCCTACTAAATGCCAACGGTTGTGACTCTGTATTTCAATTACATTTAAATATTGACACAGGATATAATAATTTGCAAACAATTTCGGCATGTAAATTTTATAATTTAGGCGGCCAAATTATTATTCAATCCGGACTTTACATTGATTCACTGGTTAATTCCAACGGCTGTGACTCAATTATCGCGTGGCAAATTACCATTGATACAGTTGATGTTAGGGTAAATCAAAACGATCAATTTTTGGAAGCGCAGGCGGCAAATGCGCAATTTCAATGGTTGAATTGTCAGACGGGTTTTTCTCCTATTGCCGGCGAAACGCAATCCAACTTTACAGCCTTAGTAAATGGTGATTATGCAGTGGAGGTAAATGATGGTATCTGCACAGATACATCAGATTGTTTTACCGTGAATAATATTGGGATAGATGGATTTGACCAAAACAATATTCGTATTTTTCCCAATCCCGGAAATGGCGTATTTTTTATTGAAATTCCGAAAATTTCCGGTGCGGTAAATTTGAATATAATGGATGCCACCGGCAGTGTGTTGTACCATCGGGTAAGTGAGGCACAAGAGATGATGACTTTTCAATTGGATGTAGCTGCCGGCACCTATTTTGTGCGAATAGCGCATGATTTATTTTTACACACTCAACGCATTATTGTGATAAAATAAATGCTTTTCGCAAAGTATCTGGTCATTTGAGGTTTTTAATCACTTCCCTTTTACCGACTTAATTTTGAGTCCACTTTAAAAAGGATGATTTCAATCAAAATCGAGGGAATTTTTGAAACGGAGCAAGTGAGGATTCAAAAGTCTATCGACAAGGAAGATTTTGGCAGAAAGGGACATTTTAGAGCAGACTCAATTTTTAATAAGTCTATGCTGAAATCTGCGTCCATCTTCCAAAATAAATTCCAGGATATACACGCCACTTTTCAGTCTGTTGATGTCGATGGTTTTTTCTTCTGCTTCTTCTAACCAGCCTTCTTCGGTTCGAATGCCCCGCATATCGATAAACTGGTAAGCGACGCGCCCCTTTGATGCAGGATTTACCAAGGTGAGTTCATCGTTTGCCGGATTGGGGAAGAATTTTGGATTCAGTCGGAAGTCCTTAAAGTCTGCGGTAGATACAAATCCGCCACAATCCTCTGCCCAAATCGCTATTAGCATGGTATCGGGATAAAGCCTAAACCCACAAAGTGTTTGTAAAGGATTTGCAGAATCCTGAACTATGAGCATAAAATGCCAACCATTGTACTGGAAAGGTTGGGCCAACGAAATGATCAATTCATCCGATGCACTTGGATTTCCGAGCGACACATCCTGAATTGGAACAAATTGTGTGTCCGGCCCCATGATTTGGAAGCTTGTATTCGCAAAGTTATCAGGAGCCATATTATTTGCCATTTTAATTAAAATGGTTGAATCCTGACAATAGTAGTCTAACACCGGTAGTTCATAAGCAAAACTCGTAGGCGATGGATTGTGAATAATGGAATCTTCAGGTGTGTATCCCATAAAAAACACCCTTTTGTCTGTGGGAACCAGATCGACTTTTTGATTGGGAACAGGGGAGGAGCTGCTTGTACTGAGAATAGAACTTGTAACTGTTGGTTGACTACAAGTACCTACGGCAGAGGTCAGGGTTTCTCGAAAAATCCTGCTCACTACATGATATGATGAGTCTGCTGCAACATAACGATAACGGGTGACAGTCACTACTTTTATAAAACTCCCGGTTATTCCCGTAGAGGTAAAAGTTATGTTTCCGTTTGATTGGTTGATTTGAATGGTGTCTTCAACCATTCCATAAGGTTTTTCCCGGCTAAACCCTGAAGCATATACAGCTATTGGGAAGGCTGGTTCTTCGGGGCAATTATCTGAACCTGTACTGCGTATTTGACCAATTTGAAAGTGAATGGAGTCCTGACCAACATCTTGAATGGTATTTAAAAGGGTTACATTTTGATTTACGCAAAATGATTCCATAGGATCAGTAGTAAATTGTGGTGAGCTAACATTGCCAAAGGTATTATTGAGAACCGCCATTAAATGAATATTATTAGCATTTGGGCCATAAGAGCTTATGTTTGTGATGTTACTAAACCCAATTCGACAGCAAACCACTGAGTGATTAAACCTATAATCACTGCAAACCCCGGGAAGTATAACCGTGTTTGTATAAGTCGCTTTTTGAATTGGCGTAAAGTCTGGCGAGACTGTTTCACCACAATTGTAATTTGTCAAAGGTCCACCTGCGGTGGTATAACCAGGATCTAAATTTGCCGTTATATTCAAATCAGGAAAACAAGAACTAGAAATACATATTGGTGTTGACGAAGGAAATCCAAGGGCGGTGTATCGCAACGTCTTATAAAGTGTAATCTTAACCTCATAATGATGTGAAATATTGGTAGAGTCACCAATATACCTATAGGTTAAAGTTCCCCCGGTGATGTGTGCAGCACTTGCCTGAATGGAGAATCCAAAAATTAGGAGGAAGCTAAAAACGAAGTGGTGTAGTTTTGCATTCATAATGGATGTGTTTTGATAAGTAAATAAGAAGGATTAAAACCTTAGCAAATATAGTAAATAAATTTTATTTTATTTTTCAGGTTTTAATTGAAAAGTTGAGTCAACTCCAAAAAGGTTGATTTCAATCAAAATCAACGCGGAGGGGATTTTTGAGCCGGAGCTAACTAACTGTTAGTGAGTATTCAGAAATCTATCGACAAGGAAGATTTTGGTAGAAAGAGACTTTTTGGAGCAGACTCAAAGTTTAATTAGAAATTATAGGTTACTCCCGTACCATTAAACCGCAACCCTCGGTCAGTGCTTTCTGCGCGATAAGTTCGGGCAACAAAGTACCCAATGGTAAAACCAACAGCCCCACCCACAAGTACATCCGAAATGTAATGCTCATTAGCCCAAACCCTCGTGGCCATAACACCCATACCAAGGGCAACTGAAGAAAATTGCATAAAACGCTTGCCTGTAAAATCGGGAAAATAGGCTTCGCTAAATACCCAAAAATATCCGGCAAATGACATGGACAGGGCGCTGGTTCCACTCCAAAATGACCGCCTGTCATCTAATACAATTTCATTTGGATCTAAATGTACTGCATACGGACGATAACGTGGAATGAAGGATTTAACAACCTGGCTCGATAAGTAGGTGGCTGAAAGAGCATGTGATAGGGCAAGGCCGTTTACAATTATGGTGTTTTGTTTTTCGGGTAAAAAAGCAACTGCCGTAATTAATAACGAGAGTTGGCTGGAAAAAAGAGAATATTTAAACTGGGATATATGAGGTTGTTGTGCGACCAGGTCATGTGGGGTATTGCTCCATTGAGGAGAAATGTTGAAGGTGCCTTGAAAGTCAGGCAAGCCACCAACTAAATACGCTGCCATGGCTGTAGTAGTAAAAATCCCCGATTGGTATAGATGTTTATTTTGCAGTTCAAATTGCGCCTTTATTCCGAAAGACAAAATAAGAAAATTGATAATTAAACAACGACGAAGCAGCATTTTTTTTAAAGAAAGCCAAGATTTTACATGCCGCATTGCAGGAATTGAAATTTATTGGTATCCATTGCGGGGTGGAGGACCGCCGGGTTCTTCAAATACACAGGGATTGCATCGTCTTCTGAGCAATACGGCTTCTACGTATTTTTTTCGTTTACTAATGATGGCACCGTAATCAGGCGTTTGACGATATAGGGTACATTTTTGATCATCAATTTCCGTGGAGGAATTGATTTTTTCCGGAAAGAAAAAAAACAGGCTATCACCCTTGACAACATTGTCGAAATGCATTTGTCCGATACCGTCCGTTTTCATCTTTTTCATTTCGTCATTAATGCGAACGTAAAAGGTGAAATCGCTTGCCAATCGTGGTTTATTTGTCGTTTCACCGATTGGGGCTGCGCCACCACAGTTATCTTCTTCCATCGTAAAAGTGACGGTGTATGATGGAGAAGCGCAAGCGGCAAACAGGAAAAGTGATGTTATTTTTAGGGCAACATTTTTCATTGAACAACGCATTTTTTCGTAAATGAACCTTTTACAGTTTCAAACTTTAAAACGTAAACACCACCGGGTATTTGACCAATGTCCAGTGCAAAACGTTGACCGTTAATAACCGAAAAGTTTCTGATAACACTGCCGTCAACCCCCATCATTTGTACTTGAGCATCTTCAGGACTTTCAATAAATACCTGCCCACTAGCCGGATTGGGATACACCTTCGAGTTGTCTTTTAGGGTTTGGGTTTCGTTACTGACGTTGACATGGTAAAGTTGCGATTCCCAAACACCTCGTCCGTAGGTTCCAGCGCGAATGGTGCCAATGTTGTATTGAATTTTCAGGTCGTTTACAATCACATTGGGCATCCCGTCAAAAAACGGCTCCCATTCTGCCATGCCTTCCTCCCAATAGTAAACACCTACATCCATTCCAACATATAGTCTTTCCTTTTCTCCTTTTTGCTCTACTAAGCAATTGACCGGTAGATTTGGGAGTCCATCTCCAATACTTACCCAGTTTTGTCCGCCATCGGTTGACTTAAAAACTTTAGCTAGTTCTAAATAGCCTCCAAAGGTGAGATAAACGACATTGGGATCCTTGTGACCAACTTTCATATCCGTAATACCTGCCCCCATTGGCAGTCCACCGGTTGTCATGCTCCAAGTGGTTCCTCCATTTGCAGTTTTAAAAGGCCGCGAGCCGGTTGTATAGTAAATCACGTCTGGGTCACTTTCGCTTTGCGCGATGTGACGAATTTTACCTCCAATCGCAATTTGCGTAAAACTAAAACCGCCGTTAGTAGTGCGCCACAAATTATCTTTACCAACGTATAATGTATTTGGATCCGTGGGGTGCATGATATACGGGGTAACCCAAAGTCCTGTCTCGTTGATGTTGTTCATTATTCGAGTAAAGGTTGATCCTCCGTTGGTAGAACGCCGCAGGTTTCCGAATTGGGTAGAAATATAAACGATATTTGGGTTTGTGGGATGAATTATGGTATGCATTCCATCTGCGCCAAAAATGTGCTTCCAAATACCATTTTCCCAGCGGTAAGTCCCGTTGTCTTGACTGCCAAATTGCATGATATTATTAAAGTTTGGACTGAGTCCCATGCCGTAAATCTGCGTTATTTCTAAACCATCAGAGAGGTCTTGCCAGGAAATTCCCCCGTTATTCGTTCGAAAAATTCCACCATCACATCCTACGTATAAATAGTTGCCATAATATTCCATGTAGTGAATATCGGCATGTACATAAGGGTCATTTGTGTTGTCGTAGCGCCAATGTGTAACCAAACTAAAATCGTCACCACCGTTTGATGTTTGCCAAATATTTACCCCACCGGTAAAAACTTGATCCGGATTGGTAGGGGAG
>JAFIEY010000161.1 GCA_020832345.1 Cryomorphaceae bacterium
TGATGGTCGCAACGATTGTTGGAAAACCGGTCACACCGACGCCATTCGGGAGTGTTACGAATTGTTCATTTTTAACCGCTGGGGTCAGATTTTATACCACACGATTGACGCGGATGATTGTTGGGACGGCACCACCGAAGACGGTAAAGAAGCCTCCGATGGGGTGTATTTTTACCACTTACAAATCGGTACAAAAATTCACAAAGGCAGCTTGCAGTTGATGCGGTAGGGATTTTGACTTAACTCTGTCCGCAAGTACCTCAATCACTTCCCAATCTTCGAGCTTTTCTTCCCCGCCACAAAATCCTTCCCATAGGTGGGTACAAAGTATGCGACATCTTCAAAATTTGATGCTTGAAGTTTTTTCCATCCGGTTTTTCCCATCCATCGGGCTGAGGGGTATATGGGGTAAAATGAAAACCGATTGTCGGTAAGCACACTTTGGCTTTTTTCTGCGGCATCTCCCACCAAGGCAATAGTGCCCTGAAGTTCCAGAAAACTCTCCGAAGTGAAAATATGCGGATGGGTTTCACTTTTATATGCTCCTCTATAAATTCGGATAAACGCCTCCATGCGCCGGGCATCTATGGCGGCGATGCAGTGGTTTTCTTCACCCGATAATGCTTTCCATGCGCAATGTAGGACATCCAAACTTGAGATGGACATGAGTGGTTTTTGTAGTGAAAAGGCATATCCTTTGGCCGCGGAGGCGCCAATTCGCAGTCCGGTATAAGAACCCGGTCCACTGCCGATCATTACGGCTTGCAAATTGGAAAACTTGAGCATTGCTTTTTCGAGGGCATTGCCCACAAAGGTGTGTAATTTTTCTGCATGAATGTATTTGTCTAGAGCCACTTCTTCTACGCAATGCAGCAATTCATCGCAGTGAAAAACGGCCACAGAACAGTTTTTGGTCGATGTTTCGATGCCGATCCAATGCATTATAAACTGCGGTTTTTTACCGAAACGCCGTTTTTGAGCTCGGTGGAAACAGCACTAAAGGGGCCGGAAATGATTTCTTCACCCGTTTGTAATCCTTCGGTAATTTCTAAAAATTCATCATCCTGAATGCCTACGGTGACTTTACGCATTTGGCTGGTTCCGTTTTCATGCAGAAAAACACAGGTAAAGTCTTCGGCTTTTTCTTTTTTTCTCAACCTGGCCAGGTGTGAGTTATCACCGGTGGTGTCAAATCGCGTGGTAACAGCTTGCACAGGCACGGCCACAACATCGAAAACGGTCTTGGTAATGATATCAACCGTGGCGGTCATGCCGTGTCGCAGCGGATGATCCGCCTTTAAGTCGGCATAAGATTTTGGGAAGATATTGACCAGAACTTCAAATACAGTTATTTGGTCGGTTGCATTTTGTTCGTTTCTCGAGGCGATGGCCACCCGAGCGACGTCTCCGTAAAATATTTTATCGGGATAGGCTTCCACCTTAATGGTGACGGAATCGCCGCAGTTCACTTTTATGACTTCATTTTCATTGACTTCAACCAATACCTGCATTTGGTTGAGGTTCGCAATGCGCAGCAATTCGGTTCCGGCCATTTGCGCAGTACCCACCACGCGCTCGCCCACATCGACGTTTAGCATGCTGATGGTTCCGGTGGCCGGCGAATAAATGGTGGTGCGTTTGAGGTTGTCGCCGGCTTCCTGTTCGGTTGCCCGGGCACTTTTCACTTGAAATTCAGAAGCTTCTACCCCCAGTCTGGCCACGTCATACGCCCTTTGTATTCCGTCGAACTCTACGTCGGAGATGACGCCTTTTTTGTGGAGGTCTTTGTTGCGGTTAAAATTTCTTTCTGCCTCCACGAATTGCGCTTTGGCCTGGCTCAGTCCTGCCCGGGCATTGTTGGTAGCCGCTATCGCACGCATGTATGCAGCCTGGTAGAGATCGGGATTTATCTTGACAAGGAGCTTTCCTTTTTCCACAAAATCGCCTTCTTGTACGTGTAATTCAATAATTTCTCCGGAAACTTCCGGTGCAATTTTCACCTCTGTCTCCGGGCGGATTTTCCCCGAGGTGGTCACCACTTCAACCAAATCGCGTTTTTCCACTGTGAAAAAATCTACGGCAAGGGCGTTGTCACCCCCAAAAACGCCTTTTTGCCACGCTATAGTAAGGCCGATGGCCAGAATAACAATAATTGCGATGCGAATTCGTGTGCTTTTTTTCATGATTAGAGTTTGAGTTCATTATTGACATAGAACTCCAGTACTTTGATTTTAAAAACGTATTCGTACAGGGCACTGGCTTGTTCTGCTTGTGCCTGTGCCAATGCGTTTTTGGCATTTTCAAAGTCGTACTGTTGAATGGCGCCCACCCTAAATCTTTCGGTGGCGTAGTCAAATGCTTCCCGGCTCGCTTTGACCGCTTTTTCGGCAGCCCGGTATGCCTTGAGACTTGCTTTGGCATCGGTGTAGGCACGTTGCACGTCCTGGCGAACTCTGTTTACTTCCCTTTCGTAGTCCAAGTCGGCAGAAAGTCTTTGCAATTCTGCGTTACGCACAGCGTTTCTGATTTGCAATCGACTGTAAATCGGGATGTTTAAGCTGATTCCCACAAATTCATTAACATTGTCATATACCTGATTCCCAAATGGTACTCGTCCGGTAGAAACCCGGTTCATTCCCAGGGCATCGGAGGGCACAAATACCGTCTCGCCGCTGGAAGTCTGACCAAATGGGACAAGCGTAGGTTCCGTTATTTGAAAATCCTGAATTTGGTTGGAGTAATTGGTGGAAACCGCACCGATGAGGCTCAGGGTGGGATAGCGTTGTCCTTTGGCAAGTGCGATGTCCTTATCCGCTTGTACTTGTTGAAGGTTGGCTCTTTTTACGCCGGGTTGCATTTCCAAAGCCCTTCCAAAAATATAATTTTCGGTAAATTCAAACACCTCTGCGGTAGGCAAATCATTTACCGGGTTTACAACATCAAAGTCTTCGTCGAAATCCTTTAATTGCAATATTTGTGAAAGCGACAACTTATTAAGTAATAAATCGTTTTCGTTGCGAATGAGGTTTTGTTCATCGCGGGCGAGTTGGGCTTCGAGTTCGTATAGGCTGCCACGTGGTTCTG
Source organism: Cryomorphaceae bacterium (assembly GCA_020832345.1). GTDB lineage: Bacteria > Bacteroidota > Bacteroidia > Flavobacteriales > Schleiferiaceae > CSBr16-58. The sequence continues at coordinate 3,085 of JAFIEY010000161.1, forward strand.
CCCCGGCTTTTACCAGGTCGCGCATGCGAGTGACTTGTAATTCTGAAATTCGCACTTGTTCTCGGGCAATGCGAACGACCTCTTTGCTGAGCAAAATTTGCAGGTAAGCACCGGTGAGGTTTAGGGTAAGATCAACTTTTCTCTGTTCGTAGTCGGCTTGTTGTATATCCCGTTCCAATCGGGCCCGGTCAATGTTGTTTTTATTTCTAAAACCGTCGAAAAGCACCCATTGGGAGTTTAGTCCCATGTTACTTGTTTGCCTACTTTGCCGTGCGATAAGGTTGGTTACGGGGTCAATGTTCAAACCGAAATTAAAGTTGTAGCCAAAACTTCCATTTAGGTTGGGAAATAAATTGGCCCATGCGGCATTGATGTCATAGGTGGCGCCCTCAATTCGCAGGGCACTTTGTCGGATATCAATATTGTTGTCCAACGCGTAATTGATGCACTCCTCTAAAGTCCAGATCTTTTCATCCTGACCATAGGTCGCTAAGGAGATCAGAAAGGCCGGAAGCAGCAAGATAAATCTCTTCATCCAGGGGTTGAGTTTATAATCTGCCAAAAATACATAGAGAAGCCGAAGCCACAAGGGAAAAAAAATTCAACGTTTCATTGTTACTTTGTGGTCCGCAATCACCCTTTCAAATAACGGGTATTGCCGGAATAATAATGGAGACGAAACCACATATAAAAAGCTACCTCAAAACCATTTCCGATAGTCCGGGGATTTATCAGTACTATGATAAAGACGGACATTTGCTATACATTGGTAAAGCCAAAAATCTGCGCAAAAGGGTTTCCTCGTATTTTAATAAAAACCACGATAATCGCCGAATTGAAATTATGGTCAGACGGATTGACCGAATTGAAACGGTGGTTACCGAAACCGAGTTTGATGCTTTATTGCTCGAAAATAACCTCATAAAAAGTCAGCAGCCCCGTTACAATATCAACCTCAAGGACGACAAATCATATCCCTGGATTTGTATTCGGAATGAGCGATTTCCCCGGGTGTATTCAACGAGAAAAAAATACAAAGACGGTTCGGAATATTTTGGTCCCTATGCGTCTAAGCACGTTCACAAAACCATTTTGGGTTTGATTCGCCAAATATATCCGTTGCGCACTTGTAAACTCAACTTGAGCGAAGACAACATCGATAAAGGAAAATACAAGGTTTGTCTGGAATACCATATCGGGAATTGCAAGGGGCCTTGTGAGGCATACCAAAGTGAAGCGGATTACAATCGGGATATTGCCGCCGTTCGCCATTTGTTAAAGGGACATCTCAACGAGGTGAAGCGGACATTACAGGAGTTAATGAAGGAGCAGGCCGAATCCTTGCAATTTGAAGAAGCTCAGAAAACCAAGGAGAAACTCGAACATCTTCAAAGTTATCAATCGCGCTCGGTGGTGGTCAATATGGATTTGCGGGATGTTGATGTTTTTACCGCCATCACCGATGCCACACACGGTTACGTTAATTTTCTCAAAATCATTGATGGCGCTGTTGTTCAGGCTCGCAGTATGGAGTTTAAACGCAAGCTCGACGAAAACGAAGAAGCATTGCTGGAAATTGCCATTCCGGAAATGCGACAATTGTACCGCACTGAAGCCCCGGAAATTATACTGTCACATGCCTTGGACATAGAAATTCCCGGAGTAAAATTAACGGTGCCTCAACGGGGTGATAAAAAGAAATTGGTGGAATTGAGTCTCAAAAATGCTCGATATCATCGCTTGGAGCGCTTGAAAAATATGCAAAGCGTAGATCCGGAACGACACGTCAAGCGTCTGATGACCCAAATGAAGCAGGATTTACGCCTTGCCGAAGAGCCTCGTCATGCGGAGTGTTTTGACAACTCTAATCTGCACGGTACAAATGCAGTTGCGGCCTGTGTGGTGTTTAAAAACGGCAAACCCAGCAAAAAGGATTATCGCCATTTTAATATTAAGACGGTGGAGGGACCGGACGATTTTGCCAGCATGGCCGAGGTTGTTTTTCGCAGGTACAAGCGGATGTTGGAGGAGGGGCATCCGCTTCCGCAATTGATAGTGGTGGACGGAGGAAAGGGGCAATTGAGTGCAGCCCTTGATTCTTTGGATAAGCTTGGTCTTCGGGGAAAGATCGCCATTATTGGAATTGCCAAGCGATTGGAAGAAATTTATTATCCGAACGATCCGGTACCACTATATTTGGATAAAAAATCTGAGACATTAAAAGTCATTCAGCAAATGCGGGATGAAGCCCATCGCTTTGGTATTACGCACCATCGCAACAAGCGAAGCAAAAGTACGTTTAAAAGTGCGCTGGAAGATATTCCGGGAATAGGGCCGGAGAGCATAAAGATTTTGCTAAAACATTATGGCGCTGTAAAAGGCGTACAATCGGCTCCCAAGGAAGATGTCATCGCTTTGCTGGGGCCGGCAAAAGCTGAGAAAATTTTGGAATACTTTAAAAATACCGAAAAGATTTAGATATAACCAAACATGAGAACCATTACACTACTCCTTTTGTTGATACTCACATCGCAATTAAAAGCCCAGGAAGGGCCCAGAGTTGGCCTTGTTTTTAGTGGGGGTGGTGCCCGATGTCTTGCCCAAATTGGCGCCCTAAAGGTAATGGAAGAGGAAGGGGTGCGCTTTGATTATATCGGCGGAACCAGTA
>JAFIEY010000163.1 GCA_020832345.1 Cryomorphaceae bacterium
GCAACCACTTACCCCAGTATCATCCATTTAAAGAAAACCTCATCACAAAAAGTATTTAACGCCTGCAATGTGCTTACCTTGCATTTTCCTTTAGGGCTGAAAAATTATTTACAAGAAAATGAAATACAAGTACTTGTAGAGGAGCTTTCCTCGGAAGGTTGGACGCTTACCGATACAAAAACGCAGGCATTATTGTCGAAAATAAAAAGCAAAGGAATTCCACTACAAGACTATGTGAAAAATAAAATATTTTATGGCATAAAAACAGGGTTAAACGAAGCCTTTGTAATTGACAAAGAGACCAAGGCGCGTTTAATCGCGGAAGATCCCAAAAGTGCCGAAGTAATTAAACCCTTTTTGGCGGGTCGGGATATAAAAAGATACCAGACCCCGGTTGCAGATAAATTTTTGATTTTGTTTCCAAAGGGATTTACCATAAAGCGGAATCTTCCCAAAAGCGACCCCAACCACATTTCAGAACCCCCGCCCCGATATGGCGACATGCCTTACGACAGCGCCTGGGAATGGTTAAAAAGAAACTATCCGGCAATTTCAAAACATTTAGGGCCTTATAAAGCAAGGGCACAGAAAAGAACGGACAAAGGCGATTATTGGTGGGAGCTTAGGGCTTGTGATTATTATCGTGAATTTGAGAAATCAAAAATAATGTTACCTGATATTTCACAAAGGTGTGAGGCAATACTTGATGAAACAGAAGGATGCTATTCTGTAAACACCGCCTACATAATCCCGGGACTAAACAAATCTGATTTAGGAATTTTAAATTCAAGACTAACATTGTTTTTTTATTCAAACTTATCACCAACGATAAGAGGAGGTTACTATCGTTTCATTCGTCAATATTTAGCCCAAATCCCCATGATAAAAACCAACATCTTGGATGAAATTGTCGATAAAATAATTCAAGCTAAAAAACAAGACCCCACGGCCGACACCACCGATTTAGAATCCCAGATTGACCAATTGATTTATGGGCTTTATGGGTTGACGGAGGGGGAGGTGGGAATTGTGGAGAGTGTGGTTGGGGGGTGATAAAATTGTTGTAGATTTGGAGGTGGAAAGCGGAAAGAAAGTTAATAGGCTTCGCTTTTTTCAAATGCAAACAAATAAGAAAAAGACGAATCTAATGAAAACGGCACCTTCCATATTTGCCATAGTCTTTATTGGAATAGTTTTCTATTTGGGCTTTAATCACTTTAAGTTGCCGAAATTCTTTTTTTTTGAGAAGACAGATAAAACAAAAGCAATTGTAATAGATGCGGATTGGATATATGGAGTCAAGGGTTATCGACTTCAGTTAGTGACTTATGAATTTGAAGTAAATGACAGTATTTACACCGACTAGTTTGAAGCAGGTCAACGAGAAAGACTTCAAAGAGTAGGGGATAAAATTTTGATTGAATACTCGGTTGACAACCCCGAAAAAAACAAAGTAATTGGTTTTTATCGAAATCAATCGGAGCCTATACAGACTTATAAATTAGAGTCGAATAAAGAATGAGTCTGCTCTAAAAAGTCCCTTTCTGCCAAAATCTTCCTTGTAGATAGACTTTTGAATCCTCACTTGCTCCGCTTCAAAAATCCACTCCGAGTCGATTTTGATTGAAATCATCCTTTTTAGAGTGGACTAATGGTTTAAAAATCCAAAACGAAAATCCCTGTTGATTTTTGTTTTATATTTGTGGTTGTAACAACAACTTATCTAAGGCTAATATTGCCAAATTAAATATGTTGAAATAGGATTCACGGGACTCTATTTGAGTTAAGGTTATTCCATGAAATTCATTCATGCACAATTAAATATGAACTAATATCATCTTTATAATGGACATTCAAGCTGAAAAAATACAACTCGCTAAATTGATTTTGGAGACAGAAAACCCGAGTATTATTGCATCAATAAAAAAGATTTTTAATAAGAATGTAGATTTTTGGGACGAACTTTCTATGGCACAAAAAGATGAGATTGAAAGGGCATCAACGGAAATTATAAATGATGAGGTCGTTGAATATAAAACATTTATAAAAAAACACAGGTAGTTAAACTCGGTTATGCTTTTGTAAAATTTAATGTCGTGAAAAGGATTTACGCCTAATTGAGCGTGCATTACGACCACAAAAATAAAATCCTGTACCAATGGAAAGAATTGTTGTCATATCAAAAACAGCTGAAAAAAAAATTAGAAAATATATTTGATTATCTGTTAAAAAAATGGTCCTTAAGCGTAAAGCAGCAGTTTAGATGAAAGTATTCAAATTATTCGCAATCAGCCAGAAATTTTTCCGGAATCAAAAAAAGGAAAGCGGCTTAGGCGATGTGTGATATCAAAGCATACAACTTTATATTATCGGTTTAATTCTAAGCGGATTAATATTGTTACTATTTTCGACACCAGACAAGATCCTGAAAAATTAATTAGTGCTTGTCCATAAAGTCAAAGTGGCTAGGCTAGAAAGTTCGAGAGCAAGGCTTGCGACCCCGATAGATATCGGGGGAAAATCAAGGAGTTTACTAACGTAAATGACTGGATTTTCAACCGAGCATAACGCAGCTATCGGACTTTATAGACAGACACTAATTAGGGATTTATAGTTGTAATACGTGCGGGCATAACACCAATCCGTTATCCTCCTTTTGAACATTAGTAATCGCTGATCTTTCAAGCGCCAAAAGCTCGCAATCAATAGCATAGCCTGTAGGGCTATGGAAAAACGAATAATCACCCAAATTCCACCTCCCACAAATCCATTTACAACCCACAAGCCCGCGCCCGCGATTGCAGCGAAAAGCCCGCAGGCCAAAACGCCAGTGGACGCCAGCCGGCAAGAGCGACGATAGGAGCTCCTTGCCGGCTGATGCGACCACGGCGGTTTTGGA
>JAFIEY010000179.1 GCA_020832345.1 Cryomorphaceae bacterium
CGGGATTCGACGACTCTTGTCCCGTCAACGAAGTGATACGGGAACCCGCCTCTTGCAAGAACGACCTTAAGGGGAAAGTATCCCTTAGTCGGCCTCAACGGTATGTGTGTTTGTAAGCCAACACTTAAATTTTGAAAAGTAGTTGAGCAAGTTCCGCGTCCATGGATTTGACTAAATTCCTTTTCGATTAATATCCATGAACTTGGCTGTATGTTGCATTTATGTTTTGTCATTTTTAGTTGTTTTACTTCATTCTAGCGCGTTGAATTCCCGGCCATGCATTTACATCGCTTGATTTTTTTGGAAGATATGTGCTATTTGATTGGTGGGATCGCCGCGTGCAGATGGATAGATATCTGTGTGGCTTAAAAACAACATTGACGAAAAAGCATGAAGTCAAAACGAACAACTTTACATGCAACCAAAAGCATTGCGCAAGAAAAAGGAATAGCCTGCGAGAATACTTTACCCATTATGCCGTCCATAGACTTAGTACAACTCCGATTTATCTCTAGTTTTCCTCGATCATTGAATTACATTCTGTAACCAAACGGGGATTTATTCCCTGAAGGGTATATTTGCATGGAAAACTTAAGATAAATCGCTTTAAGTTACCATTGATTTTAAAATGACGACACGAACAATCATATTTTTTCTATTAACAACTTTACTACTAAGTTGCAATACGACTATTGACAATAAACAGAAGGAACAAAAGTTTAAAGAAAATATAATTGGAGAATGGGAAAGACTATATGAAAAAGACCATTCTAATGACATTACTCCACCTCCCTCATTTGCACTTCCACAAGGAATGACAATTTCTAATGACAGTAATGAATTTTATTTAGGTTTTTTTAAGGACGACCGTGATAGCATTACTGGAAAGAGAACGAGACAATACTTAGGTAATTACTTATCTTACAAGACAAACAAGGACAGTATTTACTATAATAATCCTTTAACTGAAAACTGGGAGTTTAAATGGAAGTTTATTCGCAGACAACAAGATACATTAGAACTTGCGATTAATGATACGATGGTAATCAAATACAAAAAACTTACCTACAAATTAGACGAATTAACTGACTTTGACCAAATTGTTTATTCAAGTTCCGGTTGTTATGGTTCGTGTCCAATTATCGACATTTCTGTTGCAAAGAATGGTTATGTTTTATTTCAAGGCGAAGGCTATGTTAAGCCGTTAGGCTTTTTTACGACAATAATTGATGAGAAAACAAGTAAAAATATATTTGAAAAGTTTAGAAAAGCAAATCCATTACAACTTTTAGATGAATATGCAGTTGGTCACACAGACGACCAATCTTTAACAGTAACATTTATAAAAAACGGTAAAATCGTAAAAACAATTCACGATTATGGTATGGCAGCACCCAAAGAACTAATCTGGGCATACATACCAATATCAAACATTCACAACAGCATAAAACTTGACAGCCTGCCTTTAGGCGAACCTTTTTATCCAAAGCTTCAATATTTTACATTTGAAAAGGACAACTTAATATTACCGCTTGAAAAATCAGAAAGTTTCTACCTCTGGACGGAACTCAAAAAATCAAAACAATCCAATGACCAATTTTTACCAAAATACAAAATTACATTTCAGGGTAACTATACATACTGGGGACCAGACCCAAACAAGGAAAGACAACATAAATATGAAATTAAATCATTAACGACAGACGGACAGTTTTATAAGTTTGAGTTTAAAGGTGAGAAACCTAAAACCTATGATTTAGGATATAATTTTATTGACCGTAACTTTAAAACGACTGACTTTAGAAAACTGAACTAATGGGAAGAATAGAAAGAAAAACCGTTTGAACAGCCGTTTTGCAAAAGCTGGGGTTTCGTGCTTCTATAACAGTGAAGTGCTAAATTCATCCCGATAGTTATGGGATTGTGTATCTAATGAAGTTTAGTGCTGAAAACCCCCATTTGCATGTAGCTGCAAAACCTTGTAGCACATTGAAGAAAAACACCCTAGCAAATTAATAATATTTATATCCCAAATTGGGATTTGTTGATTGTTTTTTGTATCTTTGTATCATGAGAATTATTGCATTTAGAACTCTAAGAGAGTTTTTTGAAAAACCTGCATACTCTGATTCCGAAGTTTCATTGAGAGCTTGGTATCATGATGTTAAAACAGCAGAATGGAAAAACTCGAATGAATTGAAAAAGCAATATAAAAATGCAAGCATTGTCGGGAACGGAAGAGTAGTTTTTAATATAAATGGCAATTATTACAGATTAGTAGTTGCGATTGATTATGAATTTCAAGTTATATTCATAAGATTTATTGGAACTCACAAACAATATGATAAAATTGACGCTAAAACGATTTGATTATGGAAATACGACCAATAAAAACAGAACAAGATTACAATACTGCCATAAGCAGGATTGAAGAATTGTGGGGAGCAAAAAAAGATAGCCCTGAAGGTGATGAATTAGACTTATTAGTGACCTTAGTTGAATTCTACGAGATGAAACATTACCCTATAGCACCGCCTGACCCGATAGATGCGATTAAATTTCGTATGGAGCAAATGGGAATGACTAATGCTGATATGGTAAAATATCTTGGCAGTCAAAGTCGAGTAAGTGAAGTTCTTAACAGAAAGAGAAGACTGTCTTTGGGTATGATAAAATCACTTAACAAAGGATTAAAGATACCAGCAGAAATTTTATTAGACTAATTGAATTAAAAATCAACGTGCTACAACATCGCATATATTCAATGCAGGGCGATGCGATATATTTGACCTTTGTCTCCCGCATCATCTTTTGTAGCGGGGGATAGTGACGAAGTCCGCAACCCTGCACTGAAATATTTGTGTGACCGTTAAGTTTGCGGTAAGCGTAACAGAACTGACTGCTGAAATTATACACCTGAAAAACCTGCAATTTGATAACTTTTGAGTTAACTTTGTCGAGTGAAATCTGAAAGACAAATCATTTTTCATAAAAACCATTTTACTGACTTCTACTTGGAGCAGACTGAAAAGGTGCAAGAAAAAATTGAATACGTTTTTAAGATTTTGAGAACTGTACAAAATGTTCCGAAAAAACTCCTCAACCATTTGACAGTAACTGACGGACTTTATGAAATACAAATTGAATTCGAAAGCAATATTTACAGAATATTTTGCTGCTTTGACAAAGGAAATTTAGTCGTTCTGTTCCATGGTTTTCAAAAGAAATCTCAAAAAACACCGAAAAAGGAAATTGACTTGGCTTTGAAATTAAAAGAGGAATATTTTAACTCTAAAAAGAAAAAATGATGAATAAAGAAAATGTCAGAAATGCTAAAAACTTTGACGAGTTATTAGACATTAAATACGGAAAAATCGGTTCTGAAAAACGTGGCCAATTTGAAGAAAAAGCACAATATTTCGTAATCAGCGAAATGTTAAAAGAAGCACGTAAAGAAGCGAATATGACGCAAGAACAATTGGCGGAAAAAGTTGGAACTAAAAAGAGTTACATTTCACGACTTGAAAATGGAAAATGCGATATTCAACTATCGACACTTTACCGAATTTTTGAATTTGGACTTGGAAAACGAGTGAATTTAATATTCGGATAGAACGACTAAACGCTGGAACAGCACCTACCCTCCGATAACCATCGGAGTGGCGGTTCAGTGGTTAAATCAAGCTTTACTCATGAATAATAAATGTTTTTAAAAGGAATTCGTGAGCCCTTCGGGTTGTGCTTCTATCAAAGTTGGTGCTTGGTTTACAGTGAAGTACTTCTAAATCGCCATTTTCGGGTAGCTGCAAAACGTTATGGCACATTATAGAAAGATCGAGCTAAATGACAAACATTCGATTTAGAAAAGAAAAAATATCAATTCAGAATATCGGTCGACAAAGATTTTGGATTGGAATTGTTGCAGGGCTAATTTCTGCAATTTCAATTTCATTATTTTTCAATCATTCAAGAGAATCCCTTAGACTCTTGACAAGTATTTCTGCGGACTTGCTGATTTTAAAAGAAAATGAACTTCAATTTTTTAATTATTTCTTTTCTTTGCTTTCAACTGTATTGGGACTTACAATCACAATATGGATTTGGATGCAGAACAAAAAACATAATCGGAGAAAAGACGGAATTTATAAGCAACTTTCAATCACTAATGCACTATTGATTTTTTGGGTCATTCTGATGATAATTTCTCGTTTTGGCTCAGTTTTATCAATCGTTTTATTCGGAACCCCCGGTTATGACAATCATTTAAACCTTTATGAAGAATATTGGATTCTGTTCGTGCTATTACCAATTGTAGTATTTCTGCAAAGTTGGTGTACGGTTCGACTTGTTTATCTGTCAGGAAAATGGATTTTACTTTCAATCTTTTTCTGTATATTGTTAGTATTTACACTTCAATTAACAACAACAGTTAATCAAGAGAAACTCAATTTGGCATACCACCATAGATTTGAAAATGACTACATCTATATCGACCCAGAAATAAAAATTGCAAGGGAAAAATATGGGGTGGACATTGATGAACAGACCGTTCAGATTTTGAAAAAACAAATTACTGAAAGCTCCGTGGATCAGATTGCAAGGGTGAAAAAAGCATTTTCAAGTGACAGATCTATCTCAATGGACACAATAATTCTTCAAAAAATAATTATCAGAAACTTCAAAGAAGGCGGATGGTATTATTACAGAAGTAACTCAATAGAAAATTGGCGATACGCACTTCCTTTCGACATTCTGAAGCAAATTGACAATTATGACAGTAGCTCAAACGAGACAAAAGAACTTTTTGAGATTTTAAAAGAAATGATTGACTTAGTGAATACACCAGAGATAAATTGGGAAGAATATCAAAATTATACAAAGACGGAAAGAAGAAGAAGTATTGGAGCAAGATATAATATTCCTGACCCATTAAAAGAACAGTTAGAAGAAGTTCGGACACGACTATTGGAAGACGACCGATATTCTGATTTTTTAAAAGATTTAGTCCACTCTAAAAAGGATGATTTCAATCAAAAACGATCCGGAGGGGATTTTTGAACCGGAGCAAGTGAGGATTCAAAAGTCTATCGACAAGGAAGATTTTGGCAGAAAGGGACTTTTTGGAGCAGACTCAAGTTTGTAAGTTGCATAACGGTAAATCGGTTGCTTGAAAAACTGATTTAAAAAAATATTGATTGAAGCAGAATAATGACAATCTACTAAATATCCAATTTCTCCATTCTTGAAAAGTTTTCCCTATCTTCGCCACTGAGTAAATTTAAGATTGAACATTGAGTCCACTCCATCAAAGGATGATTTCAATCAAAATCGATCCGGAGGGGATTTTTGAACCGGAGCAAGTGAGGATTCGATAATCTACCGACAAGGTATATTTTGGTAGAAAGGGACTTTTTGGAGCAGACTCAACATTTAGGCTATTATTGACCCTTCAGTTGAGTGAAAAACTTACTTTTGCCTTGGTTTTCTTTTTGATTTGTGTAAAAAATTTATGAAATGCGGTTAATTTTATTGGTGCTGTGTATTTGTTGTGGTAGTGCTTTGAAGGCGCAAAATGCCTACTGGGTATTTTTTACCGATAAAGAAGGGGTGGAATTTTGTCATGAAACCTATTTTCATCCCGAGGCTTTGGTGCGAAGAGATAAACATGGCATTCCTCGAAATCATATTTCGGATTATCCGGTAAAACAACATTACATCGATGAGGTTTGTGCAGTCGCAAATTATTGCGGGTATGCTTCGCGATGGTTTAATGCGGTTTACGTGAAGGCCGATGCACTTCAAATGGCAGTCATAGAGCAAATGCCGTTTGTTGAAAAAATTGAAATAAGTGCATCCACCCTAAATCTGGCTTCAATTTCCCCACAAAATAATCTCCCCATTTCCAAACCTGCTGATTTAGCTCAAATCAGTTCGATGAATGGAAAATTTTTTAAAGATAATGGATTCCGTGGAAATGGTATCCGTATCGCTGTTTTCGATGCCGGGTTTCCCGAGGTGCCAACGCATCATACCCTTAGCCATTTGACTAAAAATAACCGGGTTGAGGCGACCTTTCACTTTGCAAAGGAAAACCAAAACGTGTTTCGGTCAAATGCGCATGGTTTGATGGTTTTGTCCAATATTGCCGGAAAAAATGAATCAAATCAACTTTTAGGTCTGGCTACGGGTGCGACTTTTTTATTGGCGATTACCGAAATAAGAAGGGAAATTTTTCGCGAGGAGCAATGGTGGCTTGCCGCAGCCGAATGGGCCGATCGCAATGGAGCTCACATTATAAATAGTTCTCTGGGTTACACCAAAGAGCGGTATTTTCCGGAGGACATGGATGGTGAAACTACCCTGGTAACCCGTGCGGCCAATATGGCAGCGGGAAAAGGTATTTTGGTGGTTAATGCCGCGGGAAATGAGGGGAACGATAATAATTGGACATACATCGGCGCACCGGCAGATGCAGATAGTGTGTTGGCGGTAGGCGGCATAAGCCCGTTAACCGGATATAAAATTGGCTTTTCATCGATAGGGCCAAATTTTAATGGCGTGTTGAAACCCAACGTAAGTGCACACGGAAACACATTTGTTGCTCAAAAGGGAAATGCGACTTCCACCGCATCGGGAACTTCTTTTGCTGCACCATTGGTTACGGGGTTTGCAGCTTGCCTCATGCAAGCCATGCCCGAATTAACCAATATGGAAATTTTGAAAAGAATTGAACAAAGTGGATCCTTATACCCCTTTTTCGATTATGCTCATGGGTACGGAATCCCCCAGGCGCATCTGGCCCTAAACGACTCTTTTGTGCATAATATTGAACCGACATTCACCGTAGCGGAATCCACGGATGAATCCATTACCATTCGCCTCAATCCGGAGGTGTATCAACACCAGAGAACCTTGGACGAATTGCCACCAAATCATTTTTATATTGGCTATTTAGATAAAAAGGGGGTGTTGTTTGACCACTATATCGTTGAGCCTGTTGAAACAAAATTTGACATTACATTTCTGCCCAAATCGGCGGTCAAGATAAATTTACACTTTAAGGGATACACCCTTCAATTATCTATCGGAAAAGGCGAGGGGGAATCAAAGAAGATTATTAAACAACTTTTTCAGGAAAACCAAGCGCCGAATGCCGCACCAAACCAAAATGAATAAATCGTGCGTCCACTCTAAAAAGGAAGATTTTGGCAGAAAG
>JAFIEY010000188.1 GCA_020832345.1 Cryomorphaceae bacterium
ACAAATGTGTATAGTAGAATTTTCATATTTTTTTTGATTTGGGTTTCTTCAGCAGATTTCTATATAATATTGCAATTCTCCCTCATATTGGCCATATAGGAAATTACTCATGGTTTTCGAAGACTAAGCCCCGTAAATCCAGAAGGGAATCCCGATATTCGAGACACAATCTCCATCATAGGAAGCTGGCTGGTTAAAGACAACTATATTTTATTTTGGGTACTTTATTTTTTAATATTTTCATAATTGTGTCAAATTTTAGGGGTCTCTGTAAAATTGCAGCTAACTTACATTTAGCATAAATTTTTTATTTTGTCAGTTCTAAAATTATTGTCAATATTCCAATTGTAAAGCAAAGTGGTGAAAAATATTTTGTGTCATTTTTCCCAAATTTCGTTTGTTTTATTTTCTTGAAGAAACCAACATAATTAAAATCACCAATTGCCCTTAAAGTGAAAATACTTGCAATTATCCAAAGTCCATAATTGTTGAGCCATTGAGGCGTTTTAAAAGAAATTAGTCCAGACATAACCAAAATAAAAAGACCGAAACCTAATAAGCCAAATGCTCAATAGAAGTGTATTGCAGAAATAAACAAGAAAATTAAAAAAAGTATAGTTGCTATTATTGTTGTCATATTAGTTCTCTTTCTAGCGGCTGTCGCCTAATTTGCATCCAACTTCTCCCATAATTCTCTCCAATTCTATCCCAAAAATTAAAAGCCTAAAACAAAAACGGATTGCCTATTCCTCATAAAGAGATGTTTTGAACTAAACGGGGTAAAATTTGTTTTTTGCATGATGGCTAACGTTTTGGCGCTTGGCGAAGAAGCGGATTTCGAAGCACTAAATTGTCAATACACCACAAAAGTTGGTGCGAGGTAGAACATTCAATTAACCACGACACCCGCCATTGAGCCAAACTTCTGTTATACGGTAGTATTTATTATTTTTTCAAGTTTAATGATTTTATAGTTAATCCTAAACCCTCTTCAAACGATGTTGTTTCCCAACCAAGTGTCGTTTTAATTTTCATTCCATTTGGTTTGCCTTTTCGTCTTAAAACACTTAGTTCCCCTTTTGTAATCAAAGGTGGTTTGCCTGTTAATTTCGAGATGGGTTCGCTTATAAATGCAATAGCGTTCGCAACAATATCGGGCATTAGCTTAGGCTGTTTTGCTGAAGGAAATATTTCAGAAACTTTTTGAGCTATTTCTTGAAGTGTGTAGTATTTATCTACCAAAATATATTTTTCGCCAATGGTAGATTTTTGTTCGGCTAAAATATGTGCACGCGCGGCATCTTCATTAAAAATAACTGGAAATCCGCCTTTTAAAATAACGGGAACTTTATTGTTCATTAAATCCTCTATCAACCTTGTCATTCCTGTAGGTTTTGCCACACAAGGACCATAAATAGCTACAGGATGCAACGAAATAGCTGGTAGTCCATTTTCTGTTACAGCCTTGTCAATTAGGTCTTGTGCTAAAATTTTCGAACGTTCGTAGGCAGAAATATGGATTCTTGGATGTGCCGTTGTTTCGTCAAACTCTACTTGTCTTAAATCAAAAACATCTTGTGTGCTGGTATAAATAAATCGATTAACCTTTTCATTTAAAGCTGCTTCAATCAAGTATTGGGTGCCCAATGTATTTACCTTTTCAAAGATGCTCTCGTCTTTAAACCATTGTTCGGGCAACCCACCTGCGTGAAATATGGAGGTAACTCCTTTCATTGCTTTTTCGATAGATGCTTTATCAGTAAGGTCGCCTTGCACTAATTCAACATTAGGAGGTAAAACCGTTTTTTCACGTTCGATATTTCTGACCAGACACCGAACTTTGCGATTATTGGCTAATAATTGTCTGACGATGGCATTTCCTAGATTGCCTGTAGCTCCCGTTACTAATGTTAATTCTGTATTGTCCATAAATGTCTATTTTTGTTAAATATATGTTTTACAAAACGCTGTTAATGGCATTTATTTCATTTCTTTAATTGCTTCTGCCGTAGAAAAAATAGGCTTGTATTTTAGTTCGTTCCTTGCTTTTTCAGTTTTGTATTGTCTGTTCATTGCTATAAAACTTAAATCAAATCGTGTCAATGGTGGATAACTTTTAATGCCCAAAACTCGCCAAATTTTTTCTACAATTGAAGCGGCAGGTTTTGCAATAAATGAAGGTGTGCTTTTTTTAGAGATAACAACGTTTATAGTAGCCATTAAGTCAGATAAAAATTCCTTTACACTCAGTTTTGAATGATCTGTTATATTGTAAATTTCATTGTTATTTCCATTGTTTATTGCCTTGATAATTCCTTCTACAACATTTTTTACATATACCATTTCCATCCTAATGTTTCCCTTGTCAATCCATGAAAATGCACCTGAATTTATTTTATTTTTAAGTGTTTCCATTGCATTTACACCTTTTCCGTAGATAAAGGTAGGTCGTAAAATTATTTTTTGGATATTTCCGACAAATGCTAGAATCCCCTGTTCGGCTAGCATTTTTGATTTTCCATAATAGGAGCTTGGCTCTAGCGGATATGGGTATGTTTCGTCAATGTCAACCAAATCTGTTTTGTCTTGCAAAACAGATTCAGAACTAATATAAATAAATTTACTCACATGGTTCTTTTCTGCTGCTTGTAACAACTCTAAAGTTGCAAGGGTGTTGTCCCTGTAATAGTCTTGCCAAGCTCCCCAGAATTCTACTTTTGCAGCACAGTGAATCAATACGTCACATTTACTAAGATATTTCTCCCATTTGTCTATATCATTAAAACTTCCTACTACTTCTTGTAAAGGTAAATTACTTAAAGAATCCTTCTTTCTTGTCAAAGCAACAATATCGTGGTTTTCGGCTAAGAGTCTTTCAATTAAATGTCGTCCTAGAAATCCCGTTGCTCCGGTTACAAATACTTTTTTTGTCATGTTTTTGTGCTTTTCTCCTTTCTACTTATTCTTTAATATGCCGCATAACTCGTTTATAGGTCTGTATGGCTTAACCAAACATACATTATTCAGATGTCCATCCCCTCAATGGGACTTTTGATCTCGCTTAGTTTCACCATATAGGAAATTGCTCTTAGTTTTCGAAGACTAAGCCCCCTAAATCTAAAGAGGAATCCCGATATTCGAGACACAATCCCCATCATAGGAAGCTGGCTGGTTAAAGACATCTATATTTTTTTACGAAAAATCGCAATAAAATAGGACATATTTTATTTTGAGACATAAAGAGACCAAACCATTGGATTTGGCATTTTTTTGGCGGCAAGCGGATCCTTCGTATCGAAGGAAGACTTAATTGCTTCTGCCCAATTTGATTTCTTTTCTAGTGATTCTAGCTTTATTTTTCGAGCAGGTCTTATATAAATTCCATAGTAGCGAACAGACTTTTCATGCTTGTTAGGTAGAAATGTATATTGGAAACCTCGGAGAAAGGAATTGCTCTCTGAGAAGTAATGTCCGGAAAACGGAGGTTTTGATATTTCTTTTTCAGTGAATACTTGGTTTCACTCTTCTCTGATGACAAGGAAGTAATAAATGTGGGAGGGACTTGGTTAAGAATTGTATCCTATTCCTATTTCATTTATGCCTGGTGGATGGTAGCAACCCAGGCATTCAATGGTTCAGGGGACACAATGACACCAACCAAGATCAATATCGTATTCTTTTGGTTATTTCAGATTCCCCTTTCTTATCTATTGGGAAAGTATTGGGGATTCGGACATGAAGGAGTGTTCTGGGCAATTATGATATCAGAAACCAGTGTGGGACTATTTACCTTGTGGCTATTTACGAAAGGTAAATGGAAAAAGACAATAATTTAAAGAGGAGAAAGAGGATGAAGCAACCTATTCAACCCTATTTACATTTTGACAACAATTGCAAAGAGGCTATGCAATTCTATCAAACAATCTTTGGTGGCGATCTGGAAATCATGCCGATAAGTGAATCGCCAGCTAAAGAAGAGTTCCCTGCAGAGATCCACAATCAAATCCTCCATTCCAGTTTAAAAAATGGAGAGTTTGCTATTATGGCATCGGATATGTGTGGACAAGGAGATCTCAGCCAAGGCAATGGAGTTCAATTGAGTTTAAATTGCAGTAGTGAAAAAGAGATTCATGCAATCTACAAAAGCCTATCGGAAGGTGGAACTATAGTTCAAGATTTGGGTGAAGTATTCTGGGGCGGTCTCTTTGCGATGGTTATAGATAAGTTTGGTGTAAGGTGGATGCTTTCATGGGGAGAAAGTTAAAAAGAATTTGCCAAAATGGACATACATTCTTTAAGTCAAGTGACTGTCCTACCTGCCCTACCTGTGAAAAGTTAAAAGAACCGGCGTCTGGGTTTCTTTCCAACTTAAGTAATCCAGCGAGGAATGCACTTCTGTTTCATGGAATCGATACCGTTGAAAAGCTTTCAAAGTATTCGGAGAAGGTAATATTAAAAATTCATGGGATAGGTAAGGCGAGTCTTCCTGCATTCAAGTCCGCATTGGAGGAAAGTGGATTAGCTTTTCGATCGAATGATAAAAATAATAACTCAAATTACTAAAATATCCATTAGAGATAAAATTCACTTGACGAAATATATCGAATTAAATATGTATAGAAATATCGGAATTTTATTCATGGAATCTTCTTACCTTCCTATTTATTTCTGATTCGCTCCCATGCCGAATCTATGAATGTACTT
>JAFIEY010000209.1 GCA_020832345.1 Cryomorphaceae bacterium
CACTCTAAAAAGGATGATTTCAATCAAAATCGACGCGGAGGGGATTTTTGAACCGGAGCTAACCAGCTGTTAGTGAGGATTCAAAAATCTACCGACAAGGAAGATTTTGGCAGAAAGGGACTTTTTAGAGCAGACTCAATACTTTAAGTTCGGATTTTGTCAATAAGGATTACCGTAACCCCAATACGGATGAAATGCTTCATAATAATTTCCGAAATGTTTTCAACTTTAACTTTAGCGGGGGGATTGTCCTTTCTGATAAATCAAGAGTTAGGGAAACTAATCTAACCATCTCGTCGCAGTCATTGGGAAACAACGTTTTCCTTAATCAACAAACCGTAGTGCCCATTACGCAAAGAAGACGCATTATACTTAGAGCAGGGTATATGCAATACAGTATGACCGGAGCCATCCATAAGGGACAAAGTTCTGATTACATAGAAACGGAATCGGGTGATATTTTGATAAAGGATGGAATTAAATATCACAACATTGATTACGAAAACCTTGATGGTGTAAGTTTAGGGTATGGACGTAACCAAAATATGCGACCGTATAGCGTAATTGAAACGTTTAGCTCCGGCTGGCTTACTAACACCGTAACTCAAATAGCTTTTGTGGGAATTGAGTCTGAGAGTTTTGTGAATTACATTGCCAAGACAGACAAGATGGGAACCAGAGTGTTTCAAAACGTTGGACGGTTTTACGCTGATTTTATGTATGGTGTTACCAATGTTTCAGATATTACCTTTTTTGCTTCAAATTCTGATGCAATTAATATCGACGAAGAAATTGGAAGTGAAACGACTACCTATACCCCAATTGTTGGGTCAAA
This sequence comes from Cryomorphaceae bacterium, assembly GCA_020832345.1. Lineage (GTDB taxonomy): Bacteria > Bacteroidota > Bacteroidia > Flavobacteriales > Schleiferiaceae > CSBr16-58. The sequence continues at coordinate 836 of JAFIEY010000209.1, forward strand.
TACGGGACAGTTAAATGTTAATAATTTCGGCGTGCGTGTTGGTTTGGAATTCAAAAACAACTCCCCTAGCAAGTTTTTAAGCTGGGAAGACCGTGATGAGACAACACGATTATTGAGCTTAGGTTTTATTTTAGAAGGTGGCATTCTCCCCGGGATAAGGTACTAATTACTTTTTTAACGCAGGCCTCCGAGTTTACTTTAATCGTTAGGACGGTACGGTTTTTTGGCAAAAAGTCTGAGCGCATCAACCCAAAGGAGGTAATTTTTCATGTACGGATAATCTTTCTTTCACTATATCTTTGGGGTATCCAAAGAATCGTATTGTGATCGTCCCAATTCAGTTAGGTACGGAAAAATCATCTCAAAAAGCAGTTTGTGGTGGTAACTTATAAAAACTTCATCTGATTGATCGAATAGCACGCCGGAATTCAACCAGTTGTTTCCAATAATGGTCATTCGCTCATGAAGACGCATATACTCACCCTCAAAGGCCTCCTTGCGAAAAATACCACGCCTAACAAATTCGGAAAAAATAGTTTGAAATTGTTGATTTCGCACCAACATCAGCGCCTTGTAATGCGCCCTTATTTTAGCATTTTCGGAGAGAATTTTATCCAAATCGCGCATCAAAAAACGATACCTATAAAAACATTGCATCGATAAAAATGCCGATGAATACAAAAGCTGCATAGACGAGTTGATGTGTATTAATGTGGCCATGCGTTGATTAATTTCCTCCACTAAATTGAAATACAAAGCCTCCACAATGTCGTCCTTCACCTTAAAATAATAGTTTAAATTTCCCTGACTAATGCCCACCTCCAATGCAATTCCACGAAGGGTAACATCAGCAACACCCTTGTTATTAAATAGTTCTAACGCCTTGGCTACAATTTGTTGCTTTCTTTTGTTCATTTTAGTAAACTTGACCTAATTTTTAGTACATTTGACCAAATTTACAGCATATACTTGAAATACCATGGACAAAAAAAAATTGAACAAGAAAATTGCCATCATAGGTGGCGGTATTACTGGCCTAACCACAGCCCTTTCACTCCAGCGTGCCGGATTTAATCCCATTGTGTACGAACGCGCAAAACAGCTAAACGAAATTGGCGCGGGTATTTGGCTGCAGCCTAACGCCATGCAAGTTTTGGAAGGATTAGGATTAAAAGAGGAAATCATTTTAGCAGGAAATATATTATATAACATGGAAATTTCTTCACCCAACTTGACGCCACTTCGGACTTCAAAAAAGGGTCATTTGCGTGCTGAAAACCAAAATAAAACCATAGCCATCCACCGTGGAGTGCTTCAAAAAATTCTCCACCGGGCCTGGGCGCAAGTTGGAGATATTGAATTTGGAGTCGAATACACTTCATATACTGAAAAATCCGAAACCACCAAAATCACATTTAAAAATAGAACAGCAGAAGCTGATCTTGTACTTGGCGCTGACGGAATCCACTCCAAGGTCCGTCATTCTCTATTTCCTGAAGCGAAATTAAGAGATGCCGAGCAAATCTGTTGGCGGGGCGTTTCTAATTACACACTCCCCAAAGAATTTCATCACATTGGAAATGAGGCTTGGGGAAAAGGTATTCGTTTCGGGTTTTCAAGGATAAATCCCAAACAAGTGTATTGGTTTGCAGTAGCTCGCAAAAACATGATTACCGACGCCATTGGTATTTCGCAAATATTGGAAATGTTTACCGACTTTCATCCGTTGGTAATCGAAATAGTGAAGCACACAGAGAACATCCATGCTGCCCCCTTGCACGACCTTTACAGACTGCCAACATGGCACAAGGGAAACATTTGTCTTTTGGGAGATGCTGCGCACGCCACCACTCCCAACATGGGGCAGGGCGCCTGTCAGGGCATTGAAGACGCGTACTATATGGAACGGTTTTTAAGTGAAAACCCCTGCAAAAATGCCTTTATTAAATTTGAGCAAAGCCGACGAAAAAAAGTCGATTATGTTGTCAACAACTCATGGAAGTTTGGACAGATGGTACACCATCCATTTCAGCAGAAAATACTCAAATTGATTTTGAAAACAACGCCACAGCGCATTCTTGAAAAACAGCTAAGTCAATTGTATGCTTTGGAAGATTGAGTCCACTCTAAAAAGGATGATTTCAATCAAAATCGACGCGGTGGGGATTTTTTAATCAGGACTAACTAATTTTAGTGAGGATTCTAAAGTCTATCGACAAGGAAGATTTTGGCAGAAAGGGACTTTTTGGAGCGGACTCAGGAATGGTAACTTCACTGTCTGGTGAAACATATCCATATATCATTTGTTACGGGCAAAAAAACATCTGGTACAATTGACCGGCATTCTGAGGTTTTGACTTCAGACGCATCAGGTAATTTTGATTTGACCCTAACGTATAAATTGGGAGATGAGCTGTTTATCTACGGCGTTGGCACTACCATTATAAAGACAACAATAATACTGAAATAGATTATGGGGAGCATCGTAAGCACTGGAACAAAATGACTCTACACAAATACCCACTTCACATTATATTTTGGAATATGTCGGCACAAAAAGAGTGTTGATAGCTTGTTTTGGGGTTTGGTCAACCTTCGCTCATCCTTTGCTCATCCTTCCCTCATCCTTCGCTGAAGCTTCGGTTGACATCCTTCTAACCGTTTATCATTTGGGCGACCACAAGGGTCGCCCCTACTAACTACTTACCACTTACTACTATTTCACCTAACAATCATCACATTCCCCGTTTCATCCAGCGGACTTTTTCCCTCTCTGGGAGCAATGATCCGGTAGGTGTATACTCCGGTAGGAACGGGTTTGCCGTTGTGTGTTCCATCCCACCAGTTGTCGCGGTAGTCGGTGCTGTGGAATATGCGTTGCCCCCAGCGGTTAAACACTTCTACATGTGTATTGGCTTCGAGGCCTCCCATAATCCAGAGCGGATTGCGCCCTTCCGGGGTAAAAGCCGAAGGAATAAACACATTGCCTTTGATGGCCGATGAATCTATATTGCAGTTGATGGGTTTGAGGTAAAAGGAGCCTTCTTCATCAAAGCACTCGGTGATGACACGCAAATGAAATTCTCCCTCGTAGGCTGCTTCAATGGTCTGTGCACTTTCGCCCGTGCTCCAGTTGTACACTGCACCATGTGAGGCATCCGGACCGGAGGCAAGCAGCGGCAATACTTCGTAGCAGCGCTCAATCTCTCCCGTAGCGGTAAAGGGAAATTCCCACACCAGCGGCTCTTCATAAGCCACTACAATGCTGTCTCTCGCCTTAAATCTTTGATTGATGGTGACCTCCACCCAATAAATTCCCGGTGAGGTCACGGAAATTTGCGGCACGGTATCGCCCGTATTCCACAAGTAGGTGGTGAGGGTATCATCCAGTTTAAACCCATCATCTAAGTCCGCGGTAAGTGTAAGTTCGTCTCCGGGACAGAGGAGGGTATCGTTTCCGATGGAGATGGAGAATAGGGTGTCTGTGGATTTGTAGAGGGCAAAGGCGTCGAGGTGTATCCAGACATTTGCAAGTCTTGTTACACCATCAACGGCAACTACGTCGCTTGCATCTGTGTTATGCCTGTATATGTACATTAGCTTTTCGTTTCCGGTAGCGGTAAAACTCATTATTATTCGCCTCCAACTCACTGTATCAAAAGTGGTTCCGTACCACTCTGCTGTGGGGGGGTAATTTGCCCTGATCGTATTACCAGCACCAGGATGAGGTATTTCTATTTCATCATTGTGAAAATATACTGCAATATTACCGGGAGCCATTAAAGCTTGGACACCACCAAATTGTTCTTGCCACCTGCTTACCCTTCCGTAAAACTCCAATGTGTATACCGTGTCTTTTTCGAGTGGGTATTGCAGGTCGTGAAAAGGCACATTATTTGCTGGATTGATGTAGTTTGAATCAAGATCACAAACCCCTATAAACATATTTAGATATCCGTCACCTTTTAGCGGATGCGGCATATAACTAAGACCTGGAGTAGTCCAAGTTCTGTGTGGCAATGTATTGTTTATAGTGCAATAATTGAAGTAACCGTGATTCCCGGAATGCCAGTAGAGTACGCAGCAACGATTGTCGGAATTATAACAGCTTCCACAGTCAAGGGTACGTCCTCCGGTACATGGATTTGCAGGACTTCCATGATCCTGAGGTGAACCCACATTCATTTGTGAAAAATCTCCATTAACAATAAGGTTCTGGGAGAATCCAGTATTCCCCCAAAACCAAATAAAAATCAAATAGAAAACCTTTTTCATAAAATATCAAAAGATGTCATTGCTCTAATTTGAGAAAATAAGTGTCAAGTTTCACAACGTTGTTGATGATATTGATTAAATTCAGACTGTAAAGATAGCAATTTTTTTTCAAACTGATCAGGTTTTAGTTTAAATATTTCTGGTTTTAATTGATACCATTTTTCAACTGCCTGTAATGGCGT
>JAFIEY010000210.1 GCA_020832345.1 Cryomorphaceae bacterium
ATAGTCCCGTGCGGCATGCGGCACTTCGGGAAGGCTGTTCAGGAGCTTCCTCCGGTCGCTCTGCCCAGCCTCCCTCCGTATAGCCGCCTGCCGCCCGTGAGCTACCGCTACAGTCCCTGGCAGATCCAGCATCCCGGATAAAATTAAAAGAAGATAATTTCATTTTTTTCACAGAACTCTATATTGCATTGATAAAATTAGATAATTATATCAGGAACTGTACAATAGCTCCAGAACCAAAAGCCATTTATTATATTTTTTTTAGGTTTTATGCCCTACAAGTGAAACATTATTATTAGATTTGCTTTCACAAAATTGAGTCCGCTCTAAAAAGGATGATTTCATTCAAAATCGAGGGGATTTTTGAACCGGAGCTAACCAGCTGTTAGTGATGATTCAAAAGTCTATCGACAAGGAAGATTTTGGCAGAAAGGGACTTTTTAGAGCAGACTCAAAATTTGAATTAATATTTGGTCTTTCTGACTATTGTAAAACACAAAAAAACATGATGATCAAAAACTACCTTTTATCCTTTATTCTGCTTGTTTTTATTGGCGAAATAAAAGCACAAAAAACAGACTATGAGCCCCTTAAGGCCTCGGGGCCAATCCCGGCTGAGTTCACGGAATTTTTTACCCAAAAATACTTAAGTGCTTCTTCAAACATTGAGGATGGATTAAAACGTAAACAGCGCAAACTCGAAGATGATTTTCACAAAAAAAATCAGTACTTCATGGATGAGCTAATGACAAGTGGTCGGATTTTATATGGCGACCCCATCACAAACTATGTGCAGAATCTGGTAGATTATCTTTTGAATATTTATGGCGAGACCAACAAAAACATTCGGGTTTTTACCGTTCGGAGTCCAGTCTTTAATGCCGCCGCCACCGAAGATGGTATTCTATTGGTAAACCACGGCTTAATCGCCCAGGTAGAAAACGAGGCGCAATTGGCCTTCATTTTAGCGCACGAAATCATCCATGCAGAAGAAAACCATGTAATAGAAGGATTCATAGAAAAAACACGAATTGAAAAAGGCGAATCAGCTTATCGGGGTCAATCCAGTGACAAAAAATTATTGGCCTTGAGTAACTATAGTAAATCAAGGGAATTCGAGGCCGATGAAGAAGGCTTTAAAAGGGTGTACGCCAAAACCGATTATGATTTTGAAGAAGCCCTACGCCTACTGGATGTCATGTTGTATTCATACCTTCCCTACGACGAAAAACCCATAGATCCCACATTTTTAAATACGCCGTACTTCCGATTGGATTCTTCGTTTTTTCCCTCATCTGTAAACAACATTACCGCATACGAAGATTACGACGACAGCAAGAGTTCGCATCCAAACATCAAAGCACGACGAGAAGCACTTGAGAAAGTCATTTCAAAATACCCCAAAGGCGAAAATAATTGGTTTATTGTAGATATGGATGGATTTCTTTTAGCCCAAGAACTTGCTCGTTTTGAAAATTCCAACAACTTTCTTAGAAACAGAAATTATCCGGAAGCCATTTATAATAGTTTTCTACTGCTTCAAAATCACCCAGACAACAAGTATTTACGGCGAAATATTGGCATGGCTCTGCACATCTTTGCCACCTACAAAAACAACCAAAAAACTTCATTTTTGGACGAGGTAGCCAATATTGAAGGGAACAAGCAATCCATTTATACTTTATTTGATCGATTAAGTGATAAGGGTGTTTCTATTCTGGCCACACACTACAATTTTGCCAATCACAAACTATATCCTGATGACCCCTTTTTAAAGTCGCTTTTTGAAAAGAGTTTGACCGAACTTATATTTTTCCACGAAATAACAAATGACGTTTTTGAAACAGAGCCGCCCGAAGCTGAAGAAGAGGAAGGTGATGAGGCTGAACCTGATGACGCAATTACTAGAAGAGGTCGTAGTGGAAAAGTAAGTAAATTGCGCAAAACAAAACGTTTACAAAAAGACCTTTACGATTATGCATTTGTCGAAGCATTTGCAGATAGTGACTTTAAAACGGTTTGGGACAAAAAAATTAAAGATTTTGAAAAATACAAAAATCAACCCAATTACCTGTCTTGGAAAGACATAAGGGTAAACGGCAAAAAGCCCGAAGATGCAGATAGAAATTCAAGGCGTAAAAATGCCCAATCAGAAAAAATAGAAAAAGTTGTTGTCGTTACCCCCAGATTATTAAAATTAAAAGACAATCCCCTAAAAGATGGCGTGGTTGTGATGTTTGAAGAGACGGATTTAAAGCTTCGTGAAATTCGTGATTTAATCCCTAAATTTCTAAATGATGTAAATATTGAATCTGATTTTCTCGATTACAAAATGCTCGATGAAAATGATGTAGATAAGTTTAATGATTTAATGTTCGTCAATGATTGGATCAAGGAGTATTGGGAGCATCCAAACGTCGAAAACATTGTGAGCAGTTCCGACCAAGTAGATGATTTTATTGAAAAATATGGCACACAATATATTTTATACACCGGGATGATCTCATATAAAAAACGAGGTATTGGCAAAATAGGCTCCCTATTATATACTGTCCCGCTTTCTTTTTTATTTCCGCCTTTAGCACCGGCATTTTTAATAGAACTCATTGAACCCAAAGGAGGCTATTATCAGTTCATTTTTGTTTACGACATTAAAAATGGTTACACCAAATTACACCAAATTGAAAATGTTAAAACTGAACTAACCAAGCCAAAAATCAATGCGCTTTTGTACGATAAAATTGTTCAAGTTGCCAATCATTAAAAAATATTTTGAGATATGATTCGAGTTATTGCATTTTCACTTTGCTTATTGTCTTCGCCGGCCTTTTCCCAAAATGAGGTAGTTCCAGGAATTATGGGAAAAAGAAACTTAGTCGGCATTCAATACAACATGGTCCCACTGCCCGGTCATGTTCCCCACGGCCCTACCCCAAACGCTTTTGCCTCCTCTTTTGCACCATTTATTATCCGCAATAATAATGTTATTGGTTTAACTTTTGAACGCGTTCTCAAACGAAATGGTTCTTTGCGCGTCGGATTAAATCGTTTTACTTCCTATTTGCCAACCCATAGCCCATATAGTGAACATTATTCCATGGGTTCTTTTGATAGTGAAAGTGGCACACCCGTCAGTTATTTTATACAAGAAAACGAAAATATTCGGACAGTGAATACCCAGCTATCAGTTGGTTACAGGTTCTATGAAGGCCTCGCACCCGTTTCATTTTATTTCGAGGCTGGGTTTACCGGGATAAATTACAGAACAGAATCGCACACTTTTATGATAAATGAAACTGATGAAACCATTGATTTTGCTCCTTCCGGTATGACTTGGAATGGTTATTTAGCAATGGGATACAGTAAACCTATCACCGAAAGAATCATTTTTAATATTGATCTCACTATTTCAATAAGAACATTTGGAGGAATGATAGAATTTCAGGATATCATATTTTTAAATGACTATACAGATCCAGAAGAATACCTAAAAGATGTAGCTCGCTACCACAGCCTTACATCTGTCTGGCTTGGTTTTAGAACTTCAATTACCTACGCCTTCTGAGGGTTAGCGTGTAACATTTACATCTAAGAGTCCGCTCTAAAAAGGATGATTTCAATCAAAATCGAGGGGATTTTTGAACCGCAGCTAACCAGCTGTTAGTGATGATTCAAAAGTCTATCGACAAGGAAGATTTTGGCAGAAAGGGACTTTTTAGAGCAGACGCATCTAATAAACTACCTTCATCTTAAAGGGTAATTTACTCAAAAATACCTACCCCATTGCCGCAATACCCGGAAGCGTTTTTCCCTCCAAATATTCCAGCATGGCCCCGCCGCCGGTGGAAACGTAACTGACCCGATCCGCTAAACCAAATTGTTTGACCGCCGCAACGGAATCTCCACCTCCAACCAAACTAAAAGCGCCGTTCTCGGTAGATTCCGCAACTGCTAAACCAACTTTTTCGGTACCAGCAGAAAAGTTTGACATCTCAAATACACCCATTGGACCATTCCACAAAATGGTTTTGGCAAAACTCAATACGTTGTGAAAATGCTCAATGGTTTTTGGGCCAATATCTAAACCCATAAACCCATCGGGAATTTCATCAATGGGGGTAATATTGGTTTTTGCCGCATTATCAAAGGCCGCCGCATTGACGGAATCAACCGGGATATGAACGCGAACGCCTCGCAAATCGGCTTCTTTAATAATGTCTAATGCCATTTGCAGGTAATCCTCCTCCACAAGTGAGTTTCCAATCTTTCCGCCACGCGCTTTTACAAATGTGTAGGCCATCCCACCTCCAATAACGATGTGATCCACAAACGGTATGAGATTCTTTAAAATGGTAATTTTGGAGCTGACCTTGGCGCCACCTACAATGGCCACCGTGGGTTTAGCCTGGGCGTGTAACACCTTGTCAACACTTTCTATTTCGGAAAGCATGCAGTAGCCAAATGCTTTAGCATTGGGAAATTCGTTGGCAATGATGGCGGTAGAGGCGTGTGCCCGGTGGGCGGTTCCAAAGGCATCATTGACATAAACATCGCCTAAAGCAGCCAGAGATTTCGCAAATCCCAAATCTCCTTTTTCCTCTTCACTGTGAAATCTGAGGTTTTCGAGCAAAAGAATTTCTCCGTTGGAAAGGGCATTCACAGCTTTTTCCGCAATTTCTCCAATACATTGATTTACAAACCTAACCGGCTTTCCAATAATTTCTGATGCTGCAATGGCAACGGGAGCCAGACTGAGTTCTTCGCTGCGAACGCCTTTTGGTCGGCCACGGTGCGACATAAGAATGACCTTGGCACCGCGCTCGCTGAGCTCCTGTATGGTTGCTAATGCCGCTTCTATCCTAGAAGGATCCGAAATTTTTCCGGATTTGTCAAAAGGGACGTTAAAATCTACACGAACCAATACGCGTTTTCCTTCTACTTGTATGTTTTTCAATGTTTTCATTTTTCCCAATGTTAATCCACAAAGGTAACCGAAAAAACCCTAAAAACTGAATGTTTAAACTTTGGAGAAAATGCAATGAGGTAAAATTAATGTTAAAAAAACTTTCCTGTCAAAATTAGACGGTTGAGTCCACTCCAAAAAGGATGATTTAAATCAAAACCCACGCAGAGGGGATTTTTGAACCGGAAATAACCAGCTGTTAATGAGGCTTATAAAAATCCACCGACAAAGAAGATTTTGGCAGAAATGGACTTTTTGGAGCAGACTCACGGTTTAAATCATTTTCTCAATTCCTCAATTAAATCATTTCCACCATCAAGGGGTTTGTTTGCCACCAAAAAGTGAAACGATTTTCCGTTTTTATCCAAAATGTGCAAACGCAAAAAGGCATATCCCGTTTGTCCAAAGGCAAATCGATGTAATAATTTTTCAACCACTTCAATTTTTTGAATTTCACTCCGATTTAGATTTTGGGTTTTATCCCCCGCTTTCCACTTAATGGTTTCGTCTTCAAATATAATGCTGCCATTGCTGGGCGTTTCCCGAAGGATGCGAAGGTGCATTCGCCTAATGATGATATGCGGAACAATTAAACTAACCAACGCGGGTAGGAGAAAGAGCAAAGCCATGGGATCGCCAGCCAACATGGCATTTCCCTTGGTGGAAAATATAATGATGGGCGGTATCGTTAATGGGACGATGATGGCAAGGTGTTTGACGAGAAATCCCGCGCGAAAACTGTTGTTGGGGTGAAGTGAATACACCATAATTTGTGAGGTTTTAGATTTCCCAAATGTAATGACAATTGAAGTGTTTTACCAAAAGGTCAATCCATCTAATAATCGTACTTTTGCACAAATTTACGCAGCACGATGAATCAGTATCACACCGGAAATAAAATTATTGACGAGACGAAACAGGGCGAAGCCTTGGTTTTAGAACAAATGCATGGCGGAAAAAAACTTTATATCGAGAGTTACGGCTGTCAAATGAACTTTGCTGATTCGGAAGTTGTGGCCTCCATCCTTGGCGAAAACGGTTTTCAAACCACGCGCAACCTCGAAGAAGCCGATCTCGTACTTCTCAATACTTGCTCCATCCGCGACAAAGCGGAACAAACGGTGCGAAAAAGACTCAAAGCTTTTCATCAGGTGAAAAATGCCCGACCCGAAATGAAAATTGGGGTGCTCGGCTGTATGGCCGAACGGGTAAAGGACAAACTTCTCGACGAAGAAAAACTGGTGGATTTGGTCGTGGGGCCGGATGCCTACCGCGATCTGCCCAATCTTATCGAAGAGGTAGAAAGTGGACAAAAAGCGGTCAACGTAATTCTGTCCAAAGAAGAAACTTATGCCGATGTAAACCCGGTCCGCTTGGGACATAACAAGGTCACTGCCTTTGTTTCCATCACCCGAGGCTGCGACAATATGTGTACTTTCTGCGTGGTGCCCTTTACCCGCGGAAGAGAGCGAAGTCGTGATCCACAAACCATCGTGGACGAATGTTTAGGACTCTACAACAATGGTTATCGTGAAGTCACCCTTTTAGGCCAAAATGTGGATAGCTATCTGTGGTACGGTGGTGGATTAAAAAAGGATTTTGACAAGGCATCAGAAGTTGCCAGGGCGAGTGCGGTTTACTTTGCAGATTTGCTCAAAATGGTGGCCGAAGCGGTGCCCAATATGCGCATTCGATTTTCTACTTCCAACCCGCAAGACATGCACGACGATGTGCTGTACGCCATAGCCGATTACCCAAATATTTGCAATTATATCCACCTGCCTGTTCAGTCGGGCAGCAGCAAAATTTTAAAAACCATGAACCGCGGTCATACCCGTGAAGAATATTTTGACCTCATCAGTCGAATACATAAAATCATCCCCGATTGTGCCCTTTCTCACGATATGATTATCGGTTTTCCCGGAGAAACGGAAGAGGATCATCAGGACACCCTAAGTTTGATGGATCATGTAAAGTACAATTATGGCTTTATGTTTAAATATTCGGAGCGTCCGAATACGTTCGCTGCCCGAAAATTGGAGGACAATGTTCCGGATGAAATCAAAACCCGTCGATTGACCGAAGTCATCAACAAGCAAGGCGGCCACTCTCTTGTGCGAAACCAAAGCCGCATTGGAATGGTAGAGGAAGTTTTAATCGAAGGAAATTCCAAGCGTTCCGACGAACACTGGTCGGGGCGAAACACGCAAAACACCATGGTGGTTTTCCCAAAATCAGGGGACGAAAACCCCGGAGATTTTGTCCGAGTTAAAATTGAGGACTGTACCAGTGCAACCCTTTTAGGAACCCTTCAATCCTAATTTTTCATGCCAAAATATTTTGTCTCCCTACTCCTGCTGCTGCTTTTTTCTCAACTGCGCGGACAAGAACTCATAGACGGAAAATACTACGACAACGAATTGAGTTTTTTTGTCATTGAAGAGAACATTCGTCGAACCGGTGCGCTGGAAATCTGCATTGTCAATATAGACAATATGTGTGTTGAAAATCTCATGACGGGATTTGAGGTTTTGGTTTACAATGCCCAAAATGAAATTATCTGGAAATCGATTTGGTCAGGAAGAAATATGCGAATAAAATTCAAACAAAAATTGCCCGATGCGCATACCATTCACATCATTGCCCGGGCACCTTTCGTGGTGAACAAACTCACCACCACACGAATACATCAGGATAAACCCATGGAATTAAAATACAAGGTGCAATGAATAATGTCCAAAGTATAAAACAAAGGTTTGGATTAATCGGTAATTCTGATTTATTTAATCGCGCATTGGAGAAAGCCATTCGCGTTGCACCCACCGATATATCCGTTTTGGTAAGCGGTGAAAGTGGTGTCGGTAAAGAAAGCATTCCGCGCATTATTCACCATTTATCACATCGCAAACACAACGCATATATTGCCGTAAACTGTGGCGCCATCCCGGAAGGCACCATCGACAGCGAACTTTTCGGTCATGAAAAAGGTGCTTTTACCGGAGCAACCGCACACAGAAAAGGATATTTTGAAGAAGCCCACAAAGGCACCATTTTTTTAGATGAAGTGGTAGAATTGCCTCAGGCTACCCAGGTTCGACTGCTTCGGGTTTTGGAAACAGGCGAATTTATCAAAGTAGGATCTTCTAAAATCCTAAAAACCGATGTGCGCATCGTTGCGGCCACCAATGAGAGTATGCTCAAAGCTGTGGAAAAGGGCAAGTTTCGCGAAGATTTATATTATCGACTAAACACCGTGGAAATCAATATCCCCCCACTGCGCGACCGGGTGGAGGATGTCAATTTATTGTTTCGCAAATTTGCCGTTGACTTTGCAGAAAAGTACCACAAGCAACCTATTATCCTCAGTGATGAGGCACAAATGGTTTTACAAAAATACCGTTGGCCGGGAAACATACGGCAGCTGAGAAACCTCGCAGAGCAAATGTCTGTATTGGAAAATGACAAAGCCATTACGGTTGAGGTTTTGCAACAATACTTACCACAGGTGACCCAAAGCAATTTGCCGGTTCCTGCGCAACGGGAACAAAGTCCTAGCGACTGGATTAAGGAGCGAGAGATTCTTTATAAAATTGTACTAGAATTGCGCAAAGAACTCGATGATGTCAAAAAATTGACCCTCGAAATGATGAAGGGCAAGGATCAACAAACTTTTGCCGAGGACAATTCTAAGTTGATGAAACGCGTTTTTGAAGAGGGAATGACCGAAGAAGACATTATGCCCCTCCACCCGAGTAAACCGGAAAGAACCTTTACGTCGGAATATAAGTTTGGTCAACAAACCGCAGCCGATGAAGAAATTTTTGAGGAAGTGGAAGAGAGCTTGTCTTTGGAGGAAAATGAAAAGGAATTGATTCGCAAGGCTTTGGAAAGAAATACCAATAAGCGAAAGGCCGCCGCAAAGGAATTGGGTATTTCGGAAAGAACGTTGTATCGAAAAATCAAACAATATGAACTCTAAAATCATTTTTGTTTGTCTGCTTATCAGTTGGACAACTTGGCGTTGTACAGGTGGATATTCCTTCACTGGTGGCGATATTGGGGAAGCCAAAACCGTATCGGTAGAACGCTTTCCAAACAATGCACCGCTTATTCAACCCAACCTCAGTCAGTTTCTCACCGAGGCCATAAAGGATATTTTTGTGCAGCAGACCAATCTGCGGGTGGTTGACTCCGACGGGGATTTTCACTTTTCGGGCAGCATTGTTGAGTACCGAATCACGCCTTTAGCACCCCAAGCCAATCAAACGGCCTCACAGAGTAGATTAACCATTGCCATAAATGTGATTTTTGAAAATCATCTGGAACCAAAAAAGAGTTATGAAGAGCGATTCTCCCGTTTCGCTGATTTTGATGCCGAAGCAAGTTTTAGCGCCATAGAGGAGCAACTGATTCGGCAAATCAACGAGGAACTCGCGGAGAATGTATTAAACCGTGCCATTGTAAACTGGTAAACATGCTGAGCAAAGATCGCTTCTACGAATTGTTTTTTAACCCCGAATCACATGATGAATCGGAAGTAGAAGCGGTGCGCGATCTCTGTCAAAAATCGCCTCAGTTTGTCGCTGCGCAGATGTTGTATTTGAAGCTACTTCACCTAAACGGAGATTTTCACAAAAACAAACAGCTCAAATGGGCTTCAGTTTTTGCGCCAAACCGGGACAAACTTTACCAATACGTTCACGATGAAGTGCCGTTGGCAGAGGTAAAACCCGCCTTAGAATTTGATCCCGAAACCATGCCGGAAACGATCTCGCAAAAAGAAGAAACTATTTCGCAGGATTCGCAAAAGCAAGTGGAACAAAACAACCCTGTAGCATCCGAAAACGAAGAAAAGCCGAGAAAAGTGGATGAACCTGAGAAAGCCTCCATACCCAAAGCAGACTATAAAGCGAAAAACAACATAGAAAAGATTGAGAAATCTGAAAATGACCCGGTAGAGACAACAGATAAAAAGCCAATTATTGCAGACGCCCCGAAAGAAAAAATGCCAAAAGCCAAGATGCCGGAGGTTGTGAAAGAAGAAGCTAAAAGTAAACCCAAAGTTGATTCGATTAAGGACAAACAGGAAAAGGTAAAATCTTCTTCAAATTCCCCAACTAAAAGTGTTGTCAACAAATACAAATCTCCACTTAAAGAAAAATTATCCGGTGAAAATCCCCTAGCCGCGCGAATTGCCGCATTGAAAGCTAAAAGTGTAGCGATAATAAGTGAAACAGCCGCATTAAAAAAAGGAGAAAAACCCTTACAATCCGAAACATTTAAAGCGCCCCAGCAGACTGAATTAGGTCGGGAAGAATCAAAAGAGGAAAAGAAATCAATTGAAACCCCGAAATCCAAAGAAATCACCAAAGCATTGGAGATTGAAAAAGAACAAACGTCTGAGATTTTTCAAATAGAGGAAGAGCCGCAAATTCAAATGCCAGATTTAAGTGAAGAAATCACAAAAGAAATTCCGGCGGAAGAATCAACACCGAAGATTGAAATAGCGTCAACAAATCACGGTGAAGATCCTAAAAAGGAAGAAGAGCAAGCAGCGAATTTGGTTGGTGAAAAATCCACCCAAGAAAATATTCCCGAGGAGGAGTTGGTTGGGGTAAATACGGAAGAGACCGTATCCGAAACCACGGGTGAATTGGAAGAGGCAAAATCCAAGACAGAAAGGGAAGTTGAAAGAACCATGGATTTTCAAACTTGGCTTCAGTCATTGCGAAAAAACAACGAGGGTGTTGAGCAAGTTTCAGTGCCCAAAATCAGCGCACCGATAGAGGGTCAAAGATTGCTTCCCAAACGACGTGAAAAATGGCAAATTATCGACGAGTTTTTGGAGAAAATGCCTAAAATTGGTCCTCCAAAAAAATCAGACCTTAACGAACAGAAGATTTCACCGGTACAATTTTCTACCGGAATAGATGAAGATAACGATTTGATTACCGAAACACTGGCAAAAATTTACATAGAACAAGGCTACATATCAGAAGCCATTAGTGCCTATGAAATTTTACAGTTGAAAACTCCAGAAAAAAGTAGTTTATTTGCACGTCAAATTGAATCCCTGAAAAAGCAACAAAAAAAATAACGATATGGAGCTATTTTTGAGCGCACTCATCATCATTGTCAGCATTTTGCTGATCCTTATAATTATGGTTCAAAATCCCAAAGGAGGCGGTTTGTCATCTACCTTTGGTGGCGGAGGCGGCACCCAATTATTTGGAGGTGTTAAAAAAGCCGGAGATTTACTCGATCGCAGTACCTGGGGGTTGGCAATTGCACTTTGTGTATTGGCCCTTATGATTAATGTAACCGTAGGAACCGGAGAGGGTAAAGAAGAGGGCAGTGTGGCCACCGATCGTGAAATTGCCCCGCAAGAAGTCCCCGCCAACCAGGGCGGTCAGCAGGGTGGTGAAATGATTGATTTTATGGGTGATGACGAAGAGTAAGTTCAAAGTCTTTTCCACCTCATCTAAATCACAATTTCTCGAAAAAGTCATAACCAGCTGAGTCACGACATTTACAAGACCAACAAAAGGGTTTCCATTTAAAATTGGAACCCTTTTGTTGTTTTTGATAGTCTATTAAAAGATCCGAAAATATTAGATATTATTTTTCAAGCAGGTAAATATTTTTGAGGTTTTTACTTTTTCTGAAACCGAAAATTCAACCGGGTTTATTGCAGAGGTCATCCGGAAATCAGTAATATCCGTTGATAAGAGTTTATTATAATCCTCTTGACTCAATTTAAAATTATACGAATATACCATACTTGAGAAACCTGTTTTAAAATCTGGGATATCTTTAGTACAACGGAGCTCTATAGTTGAGCCGTCTGTAAGCAAAATAATTAAATTACTGGTTGAATTCGCAAGTGAAACCCCACGTTTAAAATAAAAATCTAAATTGACAAAATAGTTATCATTTTCAAACCTGAGTTGCATTTCGACTTTATTTATCTTGTAAACATTTTTTAGCTTAATTTTCTTGTCATTAATCTTTATCGGTTCTGTGTAAAGGACACGGGTCTTGCTAAACTTATCGGTTTTGTCCGTTTCAAAATTACAATCTTGAGCAGTTAAATGGTTAAATGAAAAAATCAAAATCAAAAATGGGATTACAGTCTTACATTTGTTCATCACGTTTATTTTTTAGTTTTAACTCCGGAAAATTAATAGAGGCTATCAAAGCGCATTAAGTTAGGTGAAAATAATTTTCTCCGCAAACATACTGAATTCCTTCCAATTTCCAAAAACAACATTGAGTCCTCTCCAAAAAGGATAATTTCAATCAAAATCGACGCGGAGTGAATTTTTTAATCGGAGCTAACTAACTGTTATAAAAATTCGAAAATCTACTGCCAAGGAATATTTTGGCAGAAAAGGACTTTTTGGAGCAGACTCAACATTCTTTTTTATTTCTTGACCGTATCTAACATTTGAAAATGATTGTGCCTTCATAAAATACATTCCATCGGAATTGCTCAAAAATTTACCCATTTTTTCAAACTTAAAGTCTTCCAATTTGTCATATATTTGAATTTTCTTTTTATACGAACAAATAAATTCAATTATTATGGCTTTTACCCTTCCCGATTTACCGTATGCACACGATGCATTAGAACCTCATATCGATGCGAAAACCATGCAAATTCACCATGGCAAGCATCACGCCGGTTACGTTTCCAAACTCAACGCTGCCATTGAAGGCACCGAATTAGAAGGAAAATCCCTGGAGGACATTTTGCGCAACGTGAGTAAACACGGAGCCGGGGTTCGCAACAATGGCGGTGGACATTACAACCACTCATTATTCTGGAGCATTATGACCCCCAATGGCGGTGGAAATCCTTCCGGTGCTTTAGCCGAAGCAATCAACCGCGATTTTGGTTCTTTCGACAAGTTTAAAGATGCTTTCTCAAACGCAGCTGCAACACAATTTGGATCCGGCTGGGCTTGGTTGTGCAGCAACGGTGGAAAACTGTGCGTTTGCTCTACGCCAAATCAAGATAATCCCATAATGGACGTGACCGAAAACTGCGGCACCCCGATTCTGGGAATTGATGTTTGGGAACACGCGTATTACCTAAACTATCAAAATCGACGTCCCGACTATATCAACGCCTTCTTTAGCGTTATCAACTGGGAAGAAGTAGCCAAGCGTTTTTCAGCTGCTTAATCGTTGTATTTTGTAACAATTTTTTGTTAAGGGAGAAGGTTTGCCTTGGTGGTGCCTTCTCCCTTTGTTATATTTGCCTCAACATTAAAATTTTATCGCTATGAACGTTTTAATTACCTTATTGTCTGTTTTAATTTTAGGCGCTCCAGCCAAAGACAAACATATCCCCGAAATTTCGATCGGCGAAAAAGCACCCATGGCAGAACAACCCATGATGGATGTTGTAACCGGAGATGAAATGTCATTGGATCAATTGGTTAAACCAAACGGTTTGGTGGTGGTTTTCTCTTCAAACACCTGTCCTTATGTCATTGCTTGGGAATCTTACTACCCTGTCATTAGTGAAATGGGACAACGATTTAATATTGGGACAGTACTCATTAATTCTAACGAAGCATTTCGCGGTGAGCAAGATACACCGGAATCGATGGCGCAAAAAGCCATCGACGGACGCTACAACATGCCCTACCTAATAGATCAAAATCATGCGGTGGCCGATGCCTTTGGCGCAAAAACTACCCCACACGTGTTTTTCTTTGATGGCGACATGAACCTTATTTATAAAGGCGCCATCGACGACCGATACGATGGAGGCAAAAAAGATGCACCGGAAGCTACCTGGCTTCGTGACGCCATGATGGCTCAAAATCAAAATGAACCCATTGAACTTAAAGAAACTCGTCAGGTTGGATGTAGCATTAAACGAGTGAAAAAGTAAAATTTGATGTGAATATGTAGATGGTTCGCTTATTTTCACTACATTTGTAGCCTCACCAAGGAAATGACATACACCATGGAACGTCATATATATCAACTACTACACTTGCACGAATGTGTGGTTATCCCAAATTTCGGAGCGTTTGTGCTTCGTTATTATCCCGCAGAATTGCAGGAGGGTACACTCATGTTTCGTCCGCCATCGCGGCGGGTTTGCTTTCAGCCCGACCTAAAAATTAGTGACGGTATTTTGGCGCATTATATTGCTCGAAAGGAGGCTATCTCCTATCGTGAAGCGGTAAAGCGCATTGAAGCTGAAGTTAAAAACTGGTCGGAAACTTTGCGTTCCGGTCACAGTTTGGCGCTGCCGGGCATTGGCAAATTATACCAAATGCCAGGAAACACCCTAGAATTTTTCCCTGAATTAAGCAGTAATTTTCTTCGCGATGGTTACGGATTTTCCATTATTCGGGTTTCCGAAAAATCCAAGAAAATCCCAACGATTCTCAGTCGGACACCCGTCGAATCTGCGGAGTCCATGGAGCAAAAAGTTTATACCCCTTGGGCACGTCGTTTAAGTCGTGTTGCAGCGATTGTGTTGCCACTTGCCTTGGCCGTAAATATGGTTTCAACATCAAGAACTTCCCCGGTTTCTGCCGATCAAATGGCGGGCATGCCCGGCGTTGAAAAGCTTGCGCCTACGAAGTTGTGGCTTGATGATGAAAAGAGTAAAGCTTCCATTGAAACCGAAGCCTCCATTTCATTTGAAGATGCCATTGAAGAATCCTATCCGGTAAATGTTTCTCCTGAGCCTGTTGTTAAAACTGTGCCCAAACCAGTCACTGAATCGGTGACCTCCGCGCAACATGTACATATTGTTGTTGGTGCATTTAGCGAAAAAGGCAATGCCGAGAAGTTTATTCGTGAGTTAAAAGGCATGGGATATGCAGATGCTGCTATTGTCGAGGGAAAAGGCAATCTTACCAGAGTAAGTGCCGCTTCATTTGCCACAGTAGATGATGCCCGAACGAAACTTGAAAAGATAAAACAATCCGTGTCGAAACAGGCGTGGATTTTTACACCATAGCACTACAGAGCGCCTTCGGGTGCTCTTTTTTTGTCGTGCATAAATTAATCTAATTTAGATGAACGCTAAACCCGTATCCGAGTCACGAACTGTGATGACGGAAATCGTTCTCCCAAACGATACAAATAATCTCAATAACCTCTTTGGTGGACAGCTTTTGTCATGGATGGATCGTTGTGCAGCCATAGCCGCACATCGTCACTGTGGGCGAATTGTTGTCACAGCCTCGGTCAATAATGTAAGTTTTCAGCGCCCCATTCCACAAGGCGCCATTGTGACCCTGGAAGCACAGGTTTCGCGAACTTTCACCTCCTCGATGGAAGTTTTTGTTGATGTTTTTTTGGAAAAAGACACGAAAGGCAAACGGCTTCGCGCCAATGAAGCTATATATACATTTGTAGCCGTGGATCAGTTAGGGAATCCCATTCAAGTGCCCCCAGTTACGCCCGAAACAGAAATCGAAAAAAAGCGTTTTGATGGGGCATTGCGCCGTCGTCAACTCGCATTGATACTTTCCGGCAAATTGCAGCCCGAAAAAGCGACCGAACTCAAAGCATTGTTTTTCCCCGAAGAAGCCAAATCATAAACCATGGACGTCCATAATACTTTAGTACTAGGAAGCGGCGGTAGAGAACACGCCATAGCCAAATCCCTGACAAAATCGCAAATAGTCGGGAATTTATACATCGCGCCGGGTAATGGAGGCACGTTAAATTGTGCCACCAACTTGCCCGATATAAATATTCACGATGTAGAGCAGGTTGCCAATGCCATTCGGGAAAATGAAATATCCCTATTGATTATCGGCCCGGAAGATCCTTTGGTAAACGGTTTACGCAATCAACTCGAAGAGATATTTACAGAAGATCAGCTTGCCATTGTAGGCCCAAATGCAGATGGAGCTCAACTGGAAGGAAGTAAGGATTTTGCCAAGCAGTTTATGTTGCGAAACAATATTCCCACCGCAGGACATCAGACTTTTATAAGTGGTCAAGAAAATGAGGCCAAAGCCTACCTCGCGGAAAAGCAGGCGCCCTTTGTGTTAAAAGCAGATGGACTTTTGGCCGGGAAAGGCGTGCTCATTTTGGAAAAAATAGCAGATGCCGAAAAAGCCATTGACGAAATCCTAAAGGACGGAAAATTTGGAGATGCCGGCAATCGATTGGTGATAGAAGACTTTCTCGATGGTATTGAGTTTAGTGTATTTGCTGCAGTTGATGGCAACGATTATGTGTTGCTGCCTGTGGCAAAAGATTACAAGCGCATTGGAGAAGGCGACACCGGACTAAATACCGGCGGAATGGGCGCCGTTTCTCCCCCACCCTTTGTCGATGCTGCGCTGATGCAAAAGGTGGAGTCACGAATAGTGAAACGCACCATGGAAGGCTTGAAAAAAGAAAATATTGATTACCGGGGTATCATATTTTTTGGCTTGATCAATGTGGAAGGGGAACCTTATGTAATTGAATACAATTGTCGTTTAGGTGACCCGGAAACTGAAGTTATTTTACCCCGAATTACCAGCGACTTTGGCAAGTTGTGTTTGGCAATCCACAAAAGGCAAATTGCTGATTACGAAATCGAAATCACCACCGATACAGCTGCCACAGTCATCGTTGTATCCGGAGGTTATCCGGAAGCCTACAAAAAAGGAATCGAAATAAGTGGGTTAAATCAAGTGCCGGGCGAAATCACCTTATTTCACGCAGGAACACGCCGGGAAGGAGACAAAATACTCACCAATGGTGGGCGGGTTTTGGCTTTTACTGCCATGGAAAAAAACCATCAACACGCCCTAATGCAAAGTTATCAAGCCATTCGGAAAATTTGCTTTCAAGACATGTATTTCCGAAAGGATATCGGTTTTGATTTATAGACCCCACTTGGGAAACCATTCTCTTTAGGTAAATTGACAAACAAAAGCTTGGTCCACTCCAAAAAGGATGATTTCAATCAAAATCGACGCGGGGGGCTATTGAATCAGCGCTAACTATCTGTTAGTGAGGAACAAGAAAACATACCAACAAGGAAGATTTTGGCAGAAAGGGACTTTTTGGAGCAGACTCAAAATTGGAATTAATTTTCCCCGGCTTCTTTGTGCTTCTTGATTTGTTTTAGCCAGTAAATAAAGTAGCCGGTAATGACGAGCGCAATTATGATGTTGGGGCCGTGACCTAAAGTGGGAAGGATTTTAAAAGACCATGTGAAAAAATCTCCCAAACCGTATGCAATATCGTTAATCATAATAAAAGGTGTTTTGTGACGTAAATTCGCCGCAAAAATAAGACACACTCAGCAATGTTGGCAAGATTGTTTTCCGGCGTCAAAGTTATTCACCCCTTCGCCTTGGCGGTGATGACTATTGCTTTGCTGATTTGGAATCTTGTATGGATTCCTGGAGAAGTTCACGAATTATATTTCTGGGGTAAATCCTTGTTTTTAAACGCCTGGGCTGGAGCAATCACAGGTGTAGCAATGGCTGTTTTCGCTTCTTTAATTTTTCACCATACAGCCAAAGCTTTTCAATTTAGCAAAAACCATTATTTAATCCCCCCGGTGATGTTAATGGTCGTGATGTGTTTTTACGGCGAACCATTTTTTCTCAATCTCACCCAATCACTCTTCTTTTTCTCCATCCTCTTTACTTTATTTATGCGAGCAAAAGAAAGACGTCATGTCAATTTTGCCGTTTTTGATTTGGGATTACTATTGGGGGTAATGATTTTGTTCCACGGTAGTTACATCTTCATCTTTCCCCTAATTTGTATTGGTTTTGCAATTTTTGGGTTTCAAATTTTGCGCAGCATCGTTGTATTGTTTTTGGGTCTTGCGGTCACAATTTTTTTAAAAGCAACCATTGTACGTCTATTGGTTTTGGGTGGAAATAGAGAATCTAATTGGGTATATCAATTTTCATTGGGAGAATCAGAGGGACTGCTGTTTTCGAGTGAATTTGTCTTTGTTTTTATCGTTTTGGGTGTATTGCTTTTCGCAGTATTGCCTGAAATTACACGGTCTGCTACGCGCTCTTCCGTGGCAAAAAGGAGATGGGTTTCCTGGGGACTGATTTCCATTTTGGCCTCCATGGTCGGGATGATGTTTTGGCAATTATCATTTGTACTATTAAGTATTTTCGTGTGTTATTCTGTTATGTTCCTAAGTAATAAAATGGCCTACGCCACCAATCGTTGGAAAAACGTATGGTTTTACGCGTTGTTTATTGTGATATTGATGCTGCCTCTGTTGCGATAATCTTTTTCGCTTTTTTATTTTCATAAATAAAATTATATTTCCTTTCTTTTGTTAAGGAATTTTTATATATTTGGTCGGCGGAAAAACGGACAAAATTGGGTCTTTTAAATCCCGACAAGTATCAATTGAAACCTGACAAGTATCAGTTTTTTTAATGAGAAGGGTCAGGAATTACAAAAGAGTCCTTTGGTAGTTTTGCCGCACCAAGAACCAAAAAATACAGCCTGCTACATGGAAATTATTTTCGTGCTCATTTTCATTTCACTTTTTTTAGCGATCGGATTTCTTATTGCCTTTTTATGGTCATTAAAAAATGGTCAATTTGAAGATGGTGAGTCTCCTGCCATGCGCATGCTGTTTGAGAAAAAAAACAAAAAACAAGGAATTTAAACAACTCGTCCTATGGAAATGCAGAAATTTTCGTATAACAACACGATCGTCCGCAACTTTTTGTTTGCCGGATTGATTTTTGGCCTCGTGGGTATGCTCGTGGGGCTGCTGGTAGCCCTTCAATTAATATTTCCGGGGTTGAGCTTCGACCTGTCCATTCTGGGCTATGGTCGAATTCGAGCCTTACATACCAATGCGGTGATTTTTGCCTTTGTGGGCAACGCGATGTTTGCAGGTATATATTACTCGTTGCAACGATTACTTAAAACCCGTCTGGCATCAGATTTTTTGACCAACTTTCACTTTTGGGGTTGGCAATTGATCATTGTTGCGGCGGTAATTACCCTGCCATTGGGATATACCTCATCAAAAGAATACGCAGAACTCGAGTGGCCTATTGACATCGCCATTGCCCTGGTTTGGGTCGCTTTTGGTGTAAATATGTTCTGGACCATCCTACGACGTCGGGAGCGTCACTTATATGTAGCCATCTGGTTTTACATTGCCACTTTTGTAACGGTTGCGGTGCTGCACATCGTCAATAACATCGAAATTCCGGTTCACTTCATGAAAAGTTACTCGGCCTATAGCGGAGTAAAAGATGCTTTGGTGCAGTGGTGGTACGGTCACAATGCGGTGGCATTTTTCCTCACCACACCCATCTTAGGATTGATGTATTACTTCCTCCCAAAAGCTGCAAATCGACCCATTTACTCCTATAAACTCTCCATTATCCACTTCTGGGCCTTGATTTTTATTTACATCTGGGCCGGCCCTCACCACTTGTTGTACACCGCACTTCCCGATTGGGCTCAGAGCCTTGGAGTGGTATTTAGTATTATGTTGATTTTCCCTTCTTGGGGTGGTATGCTCAACGGTTTACTTACACTCCGCGGTGCTTGGGACAAAGTAAAGGAAAGTGCTGTTTTAAAATTCTTTGTGGTTGCAGTTACCGCCTACGGTATGGCAACTTTTGAAGGGCCAATGCTTTCATTGAAGAATGTGAATGCAATAGCCCACTATACCGACTGGATCCCCGCACACGTGCATATCGGAACGCTCGGTTGGAATGGATTTTTGATTTTTGGTATGACCTACTGGCTAATCCCCAGAATGTATCGCACCAAACTCTACAGTGAAAAATTGGCCAATACCCACTTTTGGATTGGTACTTTAGGTATCGTCTTCTGGGCACTTCCTATGTACGTCAGTGGGTTTACTCAAAGCTTGATGTGGAAGCAATTTAACCCCGACGGCACTTTGATGTACAGCAACTTCCTGGAAACAGTTACCCAGTTGATGCCCATGTACGCGCTACGTGCCATAGGAGGTGCACTCTACATTATTGGACTGGGCTTTATGGCCGTGAATCTGATCAGGACCATTGCAGGCGGATCTTTTGAAGCAGAAGAATCTGCAGAAGCACCAGCTTTGGCACCCAAATACACCAAACACAAAGGTGAGCACTGGCATCGCTGGATTGAGCGTCGTCCTACCCAACTAATGATTGGTAGTATTATCGTTATTCTCATTGGGGGTATCGTGGAAATTGTACCAACCATGATGGTGGACTCCAATATTCCGAAAATAGAAAGTGTAAAACCTTATACGGCACTAGAATTGGAAGGAAGGGA
Source organism: Cryomorphaceae bacterium (assembly GCA_020832345.1). Taxonomy (GTDB): domain Bacteria; phylum Bacteroidota; class Bacteroidia; order Flavobacteriales; family Schleiferiaceae; genus CSBr16-58. The sequence continues at coordinate 20,231 of JAFIEY010000210.1, forward strand.
CATCTATATCCGCGAGGGTTGTAATGCGTGTCATACCCAAATGGTTAGACCTTTCCGATCCGAAACAGTTCGTTACGGGGAATATTCCAAGGCGGGCGAATTTGTTTATGACTTCCCCTTCTTGTGGGGATCCAAACGAACAGGCCCGGATTTACACCGTGTAGGCGGCAAATATCCACACAGCTGGCATTACCAGCACATGTGGGAGCCCACTTATACCTCCGATGGATCAATCATGCCACGGTATCCTTGGTTGTTTAATCACGACGGAAAAGTCAACGAACTCAACACCAAATATACCCGTAAGAAACTGGAGGTAATGCGTGGTCTGGGTGTACCCTATACCGATACGGAAATTGAAAATGCCGTTTCGGACTTGATGGCCCAAGCCCAGGAAATTGCAGATGAGCTCAACGCCGATCCCGATATTACGGTTAGCCCAAATGAGGAAATCATTGCAATGATTGCATATTTGCAAAGACTGGGCACGGATATCAAAGTAAAAACTGAAGTAGCACAAAAATAATCAGCCATGTTTAAATTCATCAAAGGACACATGGAAACCATGGCAAACATTGAATGGTATCCGATTTTGTCTCTACTTATATTCTTCACCTTTTTCGCCATTATGGTCGTTCGTGTGGTTATGATGCGAAAGGAAGAGTATCAATCGATTAGTAAGTTGCCCCTTGACGACGAACCTCAAACTCGTGAATTATGAAAACTCAATTGCCAACCAAATACTTTTTGCCCATTCTGGTTTTGATTCCCGGAATGGCTTCTGCCTCACCGGTGGCAGAATTTTTCTACGGATTGTTTAATGACATGTATTTCTGGCTCTTTTTGCTGGTAGCCTTTCTTTTATTATTGGCTTACAATGCAGTCCGCATGGCTTTCAACACCATCGAAAGGGCCATGCGACCCCAGGCCGCTACGGATGAAGAAACCGCTGAGGCCGAGGTTGAGGAGGAAGAAAGCTTCTTCAGTCGCTGGTATGACAAACTCGCCGGTCTGAAGCCCATGGAAAAGGAACAGGATATTTTACTCGACCACGAATACGACGGTATTCGGGAACTCGACAATTCCCTCCCGCCCTGGTGGTTATACGGTTTTTATATCACCATCATTTTTGCCGTATTTTATATGTTTTACTACCACATAGGCAGCGGAAAATCCAGTGTGGAGGAGTATAAAACCGAAATGGCTGAGGCTGAAAAAGCAAGGGAAGCTTATATGGCTAAAATGGATAACCTTGTGGATGAAACCAATGTGACCCTTGTAGAGGATGCTGGAAGATTGGCCAATGGCGAAAAGATTTATTTGCAAAATTGCGCCCAATGTCACGCCAAAGACGGCGGTGGAGGTATTGGCCCCAATCTCACCGATGATTATTGGATACACGGCAACTCCATTGAAGATGTTTTTAAAATAATAAAATACGGCGTAATATCCAAAGGTATGCAGTCGTGGAAAGATCAAATCAATCCGAAAAATATGCAGGATGTAGCGAGCTACGTGCTTTCTTTGCAAGGAACTACACCGGTAAAACCGAAAGATCCGGAAGGTGAAAAAATGTAAAGCTTGTCTTTTTCCCTACTGATAATAAAGCGCGTTGTAATGACGCGCTTTTTTTTTACTAATTCTTCATCCTATACTAACTAGAGCCTGTCCATAAAGTCAAAGTGGCTAGGCTAGAAAGTTCGAGAGCGAGGCTTGCGACCCCGATAGTTATCGGGGGAAAATCAAGGAGTTTACTGAAGTAAATGACTGGATTTTCAACCGAGCGTAACGAAGCTATCGGACTTTCTAGACAGACACTAACTAACGTATTTTTGCAAATAATCAAAAGCAAACAACAATCTATGCCAATTTACACAACCCGAGAACAAGCACTACAAAAAATATCCTCCGGTGATCGGATTTTTCTTCAGGGTTCTGCCGCTACCCCGGCCTATTTACTTGACGGACTCGCCGCTCGCGCACACGAACTAAAAGACGTGGAGCTTATTAGCATCAGCACATTTGGCGATTTGGAAATTACCAAACCAAAATACCGGGACAATTTCTTTTTTAATTCGCTATTCGTCTCAGCCAATATTCGACAGGCGGTTCACGAAGGTCGCGGGGATTATATTCCCATATTTCTGAGTGAGATTCACAGATTATTTGAATCAGGTATTCTGCCAGTGGAGGTCGCTTTGCTTCACGTGTCCCCACCTGATGCACACGGTTACTGCTCATTGGGCACTTCCGTGGATGTAGCCCGATCAGCACTTACCCACGCAAAGTACGTGGTAGCACAAGTCAATCCCAATATGCCTCGCACCCACGGCGACGGGCTGATCCACATCGACGAAATTGACGCTTTGGTACAATGTAATGACCCATTACCCGAGGTTGAATATGGCGCTAAAATTTCCGAAAACGAAAAGGCTATTGGAAAATTTTGTGCCGAACTCATCGAAGATCGATCCACCCTACAAATGGGAATTGGCGGCATTCCAGACGCTGTGTTGAGTTGTCTCACCAGCCATAAAGACCTCGGGGTGCATACAGAAATGTTTTCTGATGGTTTGTTGCCGCTAATTGACCTTGGGGTAATCACCAATAAGTACAAAAAACGCCATCGCGGAAAAATCATTACTGCATTTGCCGCTGGTACCCGAAAATTATACGATTTTGTGGACGACAACCCCATGGTGAACTTTCTCTCAGCAGCTTATGTAAACGATTCCTCCGTCATACGTAAAAACCCCAAGGTTGTGGCGGTAAATAGCGCGGTGGAAATCGACTTGTTTGGGCAAATATGTGCAGATACCATTGGCACTTATCAGTTTTCAGGTGTCGGCGGACAAATGGATTTTATTCGTGGCGCATCGCTTTCCGAAGGAGGAAAACCCATCATTGCCATGTGCAGTACCACCAGAAAAGGCGAGTCCAAAATAGTGCCCTACCTGCGTGAAGGTGCTTCCGTAGTAACCACAAGGGCCCACGTTCATTATGTGGTCACCGAATACGGGGTGGCATATTTATACGGGAAAAATTTAACCCAAAGGGCGGAAGCGCTCAGGAATATCGCCCATCCGGATCATCGGGAAATGATTGATAAGGAAATATTTAATAGAAAAAATAGATGAGTCTGCACCAAAAAGTCCCTTTATGCCAAAATCTTCCTTTTTGGAGTGGACTCAATCGATTAAAGTAAAAAGCAAACGGAATTGTCTTGGTTATCTCAATACAGATGAAACAAAACACAGTGAAACCAACGTCGTGTTAATTGTCATTATTTTTACATTAACTTTGTGCTATGGCAAATACGGTTAGTGAATTTACGAAGATAAAAAAGCGCTTGGCCCATATCGTTTTTGAATCCGATGACAAAATGTCCAAGGGCTTCGACTTGGTTCTACTTTTAGCCATTTTGCTAAGTGTGCTGGCGGCCATACTGGATTCGGTTCATGAGATCCACCGCGACTACGAAAAGACACTCTTTTTAGCAGAATGGTCTTTCACTGTTTTATTTACCCTGGAATACGGCTTACGAATATGGTTGAGCCGAAATAAAAAGGGCTATGTATTTAGCTTTTACGGTCTTATTGACTTCCTGGCCATTCTTCCGGCATATTTGAGCTTGATTGTCATCAACACACAGTTTTTGATTGTCGTTCGGGCTTTGCGGTTTTTGCGTATCCTCCGGATATTAAAATTGGGTAGATATATTCAAGAATCGCGAACGCTAATGCGGGCCCTAAAAGCCAGTCGCATAAAAATCGGGGTTTTTATTGGAACCGTTTTAACCCTCGTGTTGGTGATGGGCACCATAATGTTTATTGTGGAAGGGCCGGGGAATGGTTTTACAAGTATCCCCAGATCTATGTACTGGGCAATTGTAACCCTTACAACGGTGGGTTATGGAGATATATCACCCATCACCCCATTGGGACAGTTTATCGCTTCCATAATAATGCTTTTGGGTTATGGGATTATTGCCATTCCAACCGGTATAGTCAGCTCAGAAATGGTTCGTGAAAGTACGCGAATGCGCAGAACCCTTTGTAAAAAATGCAAGTCTGACAACCATGATGTAGATGCAGAGTTTTGTAAATACTGTGGAGAATTGCTGGATTAAGCACTATGAGTCCGCTCCAAAAAGTCCCTTTCTGCCAAAATCTTCCTTGTCGGTAGATTTTGATTGATATCATCCTTTTTGGAGTGGACTCAATTATGCTTATATTTCATATTTATAGTGCCCAATAATATTATATTCAAAAAGCACATCTTCCAGAACTTGCCCCCCTCCGATGTTATGCACAATGAGAAAGCGCTTTTCGTCCCGGCTTTTTTTACCCGAAACAATGCCGATATGCGTCATACCGTTGGCCAATCTCCAGCAAACAATATGTCCGGGTTGGTAATCTTCGGGCTTTTTAGTAATGGGTAATGAAGTGCCGTGTCGAGAGAAAAAGGTCATGAGGTTGGGAACGCGGCGGTGGTCGATATTAGGATCTGGTCGGGAAAGTCCCCAGTTTTTTGGATAAAGTGAAAAATGAGCTTTCATGTCCTCGTGTACCTCTTTTTGCAGGTCGATGTCTAATATTCGATATGCTCGAATGACGACGTCGGTGCAAACCCCGCGATCTGCCGGAACATCGCCATTCGGGTAATCTAATCGGTAATATGCGGGATCGTACCGCACTGTTTGTTGGGTTAACGATTCCGCAGCCTTGGCTAGTTTTTGGGAAAATTGCGATTGCGTTTGTGGCGGGCAAAGCAATATTGAAATAAGGATAAAATGGTGCAGCATGATTTTGTGCGATTAAATATATTTTTCAATTTGTTACCATCAGGGCGTTGATTTTTCCAACGGCGAAATTGAATTCACTTTAGAAAGTTTTTGTATGTTAAGCCCTTTTTTACATGTACTGTTCAGGCAAAACCTCCTTAAAATCAAACTCTTCCTCGCCCAGCAAATACATTAATCCAATTCTGTTGAAATTATCCAAAACAGGCAGAAGACGGCTGTTGTTACGCGCTTCCGTTTGCCATGTAGGTGCATTGATGGACAAGGCTTGGATAAAGAAAACCATAATCAGAGAGATGAGCAAGCCCTTGGCCAATCCAAAAATGGCGCCTAGGAGGGTATCCAAAAATCCGAGTCTTATACGTTGGAGAAATGCTCGCATCAACCTTCCGAGGTAGAGGAAAATCACCAATGCAATGATCATGACCAAGACGACGGCAAACATGTTGGCGTGGAAATAATCCACATTTTCTTGATTGTAAAGTTCTCGTAGGAAGTTTCGATTGACAACAATACCGACCACCAGAGCAATAATCAGAGCGCCAAGGGAAAACAATTGCTTAAAAAAACCTTTTCGATAGCCGTAAATGGCAACTAAAACCGGTGGTAAAATAAGCAATAGGTCGAGCGCATTCATTATCGGCGAGTTTTAAAGAAGGCTGTTTTGAGTTTCAAGTTGTTCATAGCCGCTATCCGGCGGTAGATTGGGCTTTAGGGCAGCGGCCACAGCGAGTTTGTCGCATCGTTCATTGAGAGGGTGGTTGTTATGGCCTTTAACCCATTGCAATTTTACTTTGTGCTTGCGGTAAATGCGTAAAAACCGTTGCCATAAATCAGGGTTTTTCTTTCCGGCAAATCCTTTTTTTTCCCAGTTAAAAATCCATCCTTTATTGACTGCGTCCACCACGTATTTTGAATCAGAAACCACGGTAACATCCAAGGGGGCACGCAAAAGTGCTTCCAGTCCGACAATAACGGCCAACAACTCCATTCTATTATTGGTGGTCTTCCGGAATCCGGCACTTAATTCTTTGTGATGGTTTTCCTTAACCAGGACAATACCGTAGCCGCCCGGGCCTGGATTTCCCCTACTGGCGCCGTCTGTATATAGATAAATCATGAACGGTATTTTGGATGCTTGGTTTTGGTTTCTAATATTATGTGTAAATATTTAGGTATAATCAAAATGATGTTCATTTTTCCCTAAATCGCAAAAAGGGATATTTTACAATTCAAAGGCGTTATTGATTACCCATTCAATCACACCGGGATAATGTTTGTGTTCCAACTGTTGTACTTTGTATGCCAAGTCTTCAGGAGTATCGTCGGGATCAATTTCAACGAATTCTTGAAAAATAATTTCACCTTCGTCAAAATGCTCATTGACATAATGCACCGTTATTCCACTTTCTTCCTCTTCATTTTCGATAACGGCGCGATGAACGTTCATACCGTACATGCCTTTTCCACCATAATCGGGCAGAAGGGCTGGATGAATATTGATGATTCGGTTGGGAAAAGCATCGAGGAGTTCACCGGGAATCAATTGGAGAAATCCGGCAAGGACAATGAGATCGACCTTGGCGAGTTGCAGGGATTCTAATAGGGTACCGTCGTGCAATTGTGCCTTATTGATGATTTTGATACGAACATCAAATTTCTTCATGCGTTCAATTACGCCAGCATCTTTTTTGTCGGTGACAACCATGGCGATTCTTGCCAAGTCACTATCCGCGAAGTGTCTTACGATAACTTCAGTATTTGACCCCGAGCCGGAGGCAAATATGGCCAAGTTTTTCATTTTTACCAATAAATATTAACTGCCGTAAAAGTAAAAGAAAAGTGGGGAAAAACCAGCATTTGATTAAATTTTTCCGGAAAAGGAATTTTTGCGATTTTTTGCAAAGTCCGGATTACTGATTTACGACTAATATTCTCAACCAAAAAAAGGCCACATTCAGGATAGAATGCAGCCTTGATAAGGGTTTGAGAGGATAATCCGCCCAATCTAGTTTTCTTCCTTGGAGAATTTTTTGTAGCGGTTGCGGAACTTGTCAACGCGCCCGGTGGTGTCAACCAATTTCATTTTCCCGGTGTAATAGGGGTGAGAAAATGAAGAAATTTCCATTTTTACCAAAGGATATTCAACGCCATCAACTTCGATCGCATCTTTGGTTTCTACACAAGAACGTGAGATAACCACATCGCCGGTACCCATGTCTTTAAATGCAACCGGACGGTAATTTTCGGGGTGAATGCCTTGCTTCATTGTTTATGTATTTGTAAGGGGCCAATGGGGAAATCATTTCCAAAACATTAGCCGTTTGTTTTGCTTTCAATTTTCGGGCTGCAAATATACATCAATCATTGGAATATGAGCAAAGGGAGTTTGTTTTTTTTAAATTCAAATTGTGGTTAGCTGAGTCAGTCATTCCACTTCAACTTATAGGGGGTGGCTCTTTCTCTTATTTTACCCATATTTGTCATCCCTTTAAAGCAACTAATGAAGCCTATTATAACCTTTATTGAGTCTGCTCTAAAAAGTCCCTTTCTGCCAAAATCTTCCTTGTCGGTAGATTTTTGAATCCTCACTAACAGCTGGTTAGCTCCGGTTCAAAAATCCCCTCCGCGTCGATTTTGATTGAAATCATCCTTTTTAGAGTG
>JAFIEY010000212.1 GCA_020832345.1 Cryomorphaceae bacterium
TCTGCTCTAAAAAGTCCCTTTCTGCCAAAATATTCCTTGTCGGTAGATTTTTGAATCCTCACTAACAGCTGGTTAGCTCCGGTTCAAAAATCCCCTCCGCGTCGATTTTGATTGAAATCATCCTTTTTAGAGTGGACTCAATAATGAATTGTTTGACCAAGGCAATTTTGGCATAAATACTAGTAATTCCCAGGGAACCACAACAAATAGTGCTCTGGTGGCAAATAATGTCGTTTCTGGTATTGGAAACACGGGTGTAAATGGGGCAGCCATCAATTTAGGATTAGCCTCCTCCTATATTGATATTGCCCACAACAGCTGTTTGATTTCGTCTGGTGAAGGACGGACTCTTTCTATTAGTGCCAGTGCAATAAATAATATTCGTTTGATTAATAATATATTCGTTCACACCGAATCTTTGGGGTACGCAATGTATGTGGCTGATGAAAATTCTATCATTGAAATAAACAACAATAACTACTTTAGTCAGGGAACAAATTTTGTGTATTACGGATCAAATCGCGCTAATCTGGCAGCGCTTCAAGCTGTTAATTCCCCGGCGGGAAATGACGCAAATTCATTGTCAGTAAATCCCTTGTATGTGTCCAGTCAGTTCCTTATGCCAAACAGTGCATTTCTAAGTGGAGCCGGAATGCCTTTTCCTCGCGTGACTACGGATATTACTGCAACAGTCCGTGCCACACCACCGGATATAGGAGCGTATGAGTTTGCACCGATAAATGCGGACCTTGGTCTGATTGATGCGAACTTAAATACGGGAGCATGCCTGTCTTCAAATCACGCCATGTTAGTGAGAATAGTGAACATATTTGGCTCGACCATAGATTTTTCAGTTCACCCTATTATGGCAAACTGGGAAGTATCAGGGCCCGTGAATTCCAGCGGTTCCGTAGTTTTCAATACGGGAACGCTCTCTCAGGGTGATACGACAAGTGCAATTGGTCTTGGCATTGATCTTTCAATACCGGGAACGTATTCCGTTATTGTGTATTTAGACACGAGCATGGTCAATGAGGTTACGATAAATGATACGATTAAACACATATACAATCGCAATTCATTATTTGAGGTGACGCCGCAAAGTGCCTTTATTGGAAACAATGTTGACAGTTTAGAGATTACCATGAACTCCCCTTTTTTCATTACAGAAGGACAAGTTGATGCTCCTTTTTTCGGCACCATTACTTTTGGAGGAAACTTTTTTGATGTCTTTGCCCAGGTACCTTTAGAAATTACCGGTTTTGATGTGCACAACACTACATCCGGTTCAGTTACGTATGAAATATATTACAAGTCGGGGTCATGGGTTGGTTTTCAAGGCAATGCATCGGCATGGACAAGTGCGGGCACGTATGTGGTTACCTCTGCGGGCTCCAACAACCCAACCCATATAAGTCTAAATGCTCCGATATCCGTTATTTCAGGCACTTACGCAATTTGTGTTGTTTCCCAAAATAATTTGCACCGGATGGGAAGTGGATCCGCTGTGGGGAATTTACTGGCATCTTCTTCAGAATTAGATATATTTGAAGGAGCGGGCATCAGTACCGTTCCGTTTTCAGGTAATATAACTTCCCCTCGACAGTTTGCCGGAACCATCTACTATGATTTGCCCAACCCCGTGCCGCCAAATATATCATGGACATTACATGGTAATTTTGTTGATAGTGTAGCGACAACAACAGTCGGTCCCTGGAATGTGCCGGGTAACTACCAATATGTGGCTTCAATTCAATCTCCTTGTGGCCCTCTGTCCGACACAGTTGACGTATTTGTTGATTTTCCATTTTGTTATGAACCCGATAGCTTGACGGTATCAGATGGGTGTGACGAGGTTGACGTAACTTGGGTATCCGAACCACTTGTTAGTGTAAGTACTATAGAATATGGATTCACAGGCTTTTCTCCCGGTGCTGGAATCACAGTGAATGGTGTGTCCAGTCCGGCCACCATTACCGGCCTGACACCCGGAACAAATTATGATTTATATGTTATTGACTCATGTGCCGGTTACCTTCAATTTTCGGATGACCATAGCTCTGTTTTGGGAAGTAGCATCCCCAGTACTTACCATGTGTCTCCCACCACCACGACTTTAAGCAGTTGTGCGGGTATCTTATCGGTAACCATTCCCTTGGGATTGTCCATTGATAGCATTTCCGTAGAATACGACATAACTGCAGGCTCAGGAGCCGTTATGAGTGAGCAGCGCAGTTATGTGCGTTGTACCAGTCCGGGAGGAACTGCTGAAGCCGGTGTTTCATCCGGAATTGGGTCGATGGCCGGAACATTCGCCTATAACCGTACACTGACCATTGCCAATGGAGTTGTAGGTGGAGGAGCGATTGACTTTGAATTGCACAATTTCCGTATTTGGGGCGGAACAGGATGTGACACAGGGTACAATGATGTGGTTGCTAATTCCTTTAAAGTTACGATATACACAAAGGACTCTATTTTTACACAAATAGATCAAAGTATTTCAAGTGTAGCAAATTTTTCTACGGGGATCTTTCCCAATGCCGGAAACATCAACCATTCGCATAATGGATCGGGTGAATTTACTTTTACCACGGATAGCACGGCCATTGGTAGCCTGAGTTGGGATTTTGGAGATGGTAATTTTGCCTCAGGTGCTAGTGTAATACATCAATACGCCACTGAAGGGACATACACAGTTACCCTAACAGCGGATAACAATTGTGGATCCGATGTTGTTACAACGCAACTGGTATATGTAGGGGTTGATAAATTTGAATTTAAAAATATTTCAATATACCCAAACCCCAACAATGGAATGTTTGTGATTGACAATCTGCCGCGTTACGGAGGGAATATTGTGCTGACTATTAATGACTTACAGGGAAGAACCATTTTTACAAAATACTACGACAATGGCACGCAGCGCATTGAAATTAATGTTGAACATTTAATGTCGGGCACATACCATATCACCTTGCAAAATTCCCGTGGAAGAATAACTAAGTCGGTGGTGGTTTTGCGTTGAGGTAGTGTCTCCAAGTAGGCATTAAAAAGGAAAATTGAAAATAAAAATTTTTGGATTTGTTGAAGAAATTTTCTCAAGGCATAGTATTGTTTTAAATATCATCGCGAGTTAGAATCTCATATCACCATAAAAGCCAAACCGCGTCCGCCAGGGATTGCAGCGGATAGCTCCCCGTCTCCGACGAAGCTGCGCAACACGCCGGGGCAGAGCGACCTCAGAAGCTCCTGCCCCGGCGATGTGGAGCGCAAGACGGAGCGGGGATAAGGTTGTATTAATGCTATTTTAGCCGGCCCAAGTCTAGTTCTTTTTCCCCAGCTCTTCATCATAAAATCATTTCGTAGCTTTGGCTATGCGTGGATTTTATTTTTTGATCTGAGAAAAAACACCTGCGACTTAACCTCCACAATAGCATTAACACAACACTAGAAGCGGAAAGCCCGGTCCCGCCCATCAAAATGTGAATTTTGCACGGGGTGATTGAGGCGGGAGGCGGCATACAACTTTCGGTAAACTTTAATTTTTTGGATTCTTTTAAAGAATTGACTAGACGCAAATTGTTGCTTCATTTGAGGGAGTTTCGTTTTTATGGGGTAAATTAGCACACTGAAAACGGAAACAAACCGAACACCGAATTGCGAATATAATTCCAACAATCACCTCATAATCTTATCTTTAAAAATCTATCCAAGTTTTAACCTAAAATCATTAAACAAATGACACATCAGGAAATACTTAAAAAAGTGGAGTGGAAAGACTTGAAAAAATTGTCCTTCAAGGAAATGCTTATTGAAAATAATTTGACCATTCCGTGGTTTTTAATTTCTCTGACGCTTGCCTATTATGGCCACTACCTATTTGCATTGCCCTTTTCTGCCTTTTTCTTTCTGACCGGACTCAGACAGGTACACAATGGATTTCATAATTCTCTCGGAACCAACAAGTTTTTAACTTGGCTTTCTATGTATATAAATAGTATATTGATGATGGTTTCCATTCATGCAGTTAAGTTTAATCATATCAGACATCACAAGTATTGTTTATCTGATGAGGATTATGAAGGCAAGTCCGCAGGAATGACCTGGTATGGCGCTATTTTATACGGGCCAATTCATTTTTTCCTCATTCACAAAGTGACCTTACAAATTGGCAATAAAAAATATAAACGGAATGTTATTCTGGAACTCGTATCCATTTTTATTTTCGCCTCTTTGGTTTTTTATTTTAGGATTGACTTTTTGATGTACCATATAATCGTCATGATTGTTGGGGAATTTCTAATGGCATTTTTCGCCGTGTGGACCGTTCACCACGACACACACGATAGCCCTGAATTTGCTCGAACACAGAGAAGTGGATGGAAAAACAAAATCACATTTAGCATGTTTTATCATTTGGAACATCATTTATTCCCGGCCATCCCGACGATAAAATTGCCCGAATTGGCCAAGCGTATTGATGAAGTTCTTCCGGAAATTGAGAAAAAGCAAACGTTTTGAAGCGTTGGACGATTCCTTTTTGAAGGCCCATTAGTTGACACCTTATTATTGAGTCTGCTCTAAAAAGTCCCTTTCTTCCAAAATTTTCCTTTTTAGGGTGGGTTCAGAAATTAATTTGAAAAAACCAAGAATCAAACGTATAATTGCACGACTAACTAAAAATGAATGAAATGAGAGTTTTAAATCTATGCGTGGTACTTTTTGCCCTTTGGTCTTGCAGTCCCGGAGCTTCAAACAACGAATCCTCCAGTGAAAACAAAAAGGACAATCCCCCAACGGAAACGGTGGACATGAATGGCCCCATTATCGAAATGAACGTGATTTCTTTTTCGGTGGAAAATAGCAAAACTGAAATTGAGGTAATCAATAGAAGTGATGAACCACTGACGAGCGTTAGTCTTAGAATGGTGTTTATTGATGAAAATGGCGATGAAATCACCACAGCCACCGGGCGCAGAAAAGATGCTCCATTTCAAACCGCGCAAAATCCTTTTGTGGTGGATGCAAAATCCAAAGCGGTCATTACAGCCCGAAATAAAATCGAAGGTGGCACCGGCAGCATTCGAATTGAAGAAGTAAAAGGACAAACCAAAAGCGGTGAAACCATTGTGCCTTAGGAGTTTGCCAACGCATTGCTCTAAAAAAACATTTAAAAGCCTTAATTGAAAAACACACCCTTAAAAATAAAATATTTTGTTTTGGGGCTTTGCCTATTGTTATTTATTGGTTTAGATTTAGGGGTTGGAAAAAAATTTATTGATTTTGTTACAAACAATTCGCTAAACCTTACGGGATATTTATTTCTCATTCACCTAAGCGTATTTGATTTTCTGGTAATTGCATCAATTCCATTTTTCGGATTATTGTATAGTTCGGTAAAAGGAAAT